>NZ_JZRH01000003.1:0-380102 GCF_000963985.1 Pantoea sp. BL1
TCCGGCCCCCGCAACCAATTACAGATAAGCACCTTAACGGGTGTTTTTTTGTTTTTGGCTTCCCGTAAAAAAGCGGCACAGCGGCCGCCCTCTTCTTAGCGACGCGCCAGCACCGCACCCTTGTCAAAATACGCTTTAATCCCATGCAGAATCGCCTCAGCCACCTGATGCTGATAACGCGGTGTGCGCAGCTTTCGCTCCTCCTCGACATTGCTGATAAACGCAGTCTCCACCAGTATCGATGGAATATCCGGGGCTTTGAGCACCGCAAACCCCGCCTGATCCACCGTGCGTTTATGCAGATGATTGATGTGCCCCATACGCGATAACACCTCTTTGCCGAATTTCAGGCTGTCGCTAATGGTCTGCCGCTGCACCATGTCGAACATGGTGTGATCCAGATAGCGGTCACCGCTCATGCTTACACCACCAATCAGATCTGATTCGTTCTGGGTCTGCGCCAGGAAGCGTGCAGCCGTAGACGTTGCACCGCTGGTCGAGAGCGCAAACACCGACGAACCCCGCGCCGCACGGCTGGTAAAGGCATCGGCATGAATCGAGACAAACAGATCGGCACGCTGTTTACGCGCTTTCGCTACCCGCACGCGCAGCGGGATAAACACATCCTCGTTACGCGTCATATACGCTTTCATGTTGCGCTCTTTGTCGATCAACGCCTTCAGGTAGCGACCAATCTTCAGCACAATGTCTTTCTCACGCGTTTTGTATTTGCCATGCGCGCCGGGATCTTCGCCGCCGTGGCCAGGATCGATCATGATGATGATCGGACGATCGCGCCCCGCTTTGCCCGGTAAAGGCGCTTGCGCCGGCTGATCGCGCTCAAGGTCGCCCTGGTTGTAATCGTTCAGTAACGCCAGTAGCGGATCCTCTTCCGGCGAGGGTTGGCTCGGATAGAGATCGACCACTAAGCGATGTTTGATGCCCGCAACCGGTGCCAGCGTGAAGATCTTCGGTGCAACGTTGCGCTTCAGTTCCAGCACCACGCGCACCGTGTTGGCATCAAACTGGCCAACTCGCGCATGTTTGATATAGGGATCTTCAACGCGCACTTGCTTATCCACCCCTTTCAGAACCGGATTGATATGCAGGTTATCGATGTCGATCACCAGACGATCGGGATTGCTCAAAGTGAACTGTTTGTACTCGAGGGGAACATTCGATTCCAGCGTCACGCGGGAGTATGTTGACGAAGGCCAGATGCGCACCGCCACAATATGCTGACTGGCCGCCAGCCCGGTTCGCGTTACGCTTAATAACATGAGCGCACCCGCGCCCTGCAATAATCGTCGTCGTGTAAAAGCCTGAGACATGCCGCTCCAACTGCCGTGTAGTGTCTAAAATATCGTCAATTGACGAGAGGAAGGCGAAAACTTTGCTTAGCAAGCCGTGGGTTGTTTTGCCAGAAAAACCAGATAATGCAGGCTGTTAGCATGGGTTGCATCAGGAAAATCGTAAAGTAACGTCAGGCCCGGCGCTTGCAATAGCCGACAAAAGAGCATAAAAATACACAAATTACGAATAAACATTCACAGAGGGTTTGCCGTGAAGGAACGTAGTACTGAACTGGTTCAGGGTTTTCGCCATACCGTTCCCTATATAAATGCCCACCGTGACAAGACCTTTGTCATTATGCTTGGCGGCGAAGCTATCGAGCATGAGAACTTTTCCAACATCGTTAACGACATTGGCTTGTTGCATAGTCTCGGCATTCGCCTGGTGGTTGTCTATGGTGCCAGACCGCAGATTGATGCCAGCATGGCGCAACAGCAGCTGGAACCGATTTACCACAAACATACGCGCGTTACTGATGCTCAATCACTGGAACTGGTGAAGCAGGCCGCCGGACGTTTGCAACTCGACATTACCGCGCGACTGTCGATGAGCCTGAATAACACCCCACTGCAAGGCGCGCACATCAACGTGGTGAGCGGTAACTTTATTATTGCCCAGCCGCTGGGCGTCGATGATGGCGTGGACTACTGCCACAGCGGCCGTATTCGTCGTATCGATGAAGAAGCCATTCATCGTCAGCTGGATAATGATGCCATTGTGCTGCTCGGCCCAGTCGCGGTGTCGGTGACGGGTGAAAGCTTTAACCTGACATCCGAAGAAGTGGCCACGCAGTTGGCGATCAAGCTAAAAGCCGAGAAAATGATTGGCTTCTGCTCTGAACAAGGCGTCACCAACCGCGAAGGCACCATTATCTCTGAGTTGTTCCCCAACGAAGCGCAGGCACGTATTGATGAGATAGAAAACGACGGTGATTTCCTGTCGGGCACCGTGCGTTTCCTGCGTGGCGCGGTGAAAGCCTGCCGCAGCGGCGTACGTCGTAGCCACCTGATCAGTTATCAGGAAGATGGCGCATTGATTCAGGAACTGTTCTCGCGTGACGGTATTGGTACGCAGATTGTGATGGAGTCCGCTGAGCAGATTCGTCGCGCCACCATCAACGATATTGGCGGCATTCTCGAATTGATTCGCCCGCTGGAGCAGCAAGGCATTCTGGTGCGTCGTTCGCGCGAGCAGTTGGAAATGGAGATCGACAAATTCACCATTATTCAGCGCGACAATCTGACCATCGCTTGTGCCGCGCTCTATCCTTTCCCGGATGAGCAAATTGGTGAAATGGCCTGCGTGGCGGTGCATCCCGATTACCGCAGCTCTTCACGCGGCGAGCTGTTGCTGGAGCGTGTGGCGCTGCAGGCACGTCAGATGGGGTTGAAGAAGCTGTTTGTGCTGACCACCCGCAGTATTCACTGGTTCCAGGAACGCGGCTTTACGCCGGTTGATATTGAATCACTGCCGGAGAGTAAGAAGCAGATGTATAACTATCAGCGCCGTTCGAAAGTGCTGATGGCGGATTTGCGCTAACGGCAGTGAATACGGCAGAAGAGCAGAGAATGTCAGGCTGCGCTCGAAGGTCTGGAATTGCCCAACGCATTTGACTGATAACGTTATTAGGATGCGCATCCACGCGCATCCAATAAAACACCCGCACTGAGCTGAGGTCGGTTTCTATACCGGCCTCAACTCTCGCTCAGAATGACTCCCCCGCTTAACCGATCCAGCAATCCACTGCGGCGCTGGGTGCGTAACTGCACCGCACGGCGAAACACGCTTTCATCGCTGTAGAGCGTTAACTGCTTGCGCGCACGGGTAATGGCGGTGTAGATCAGTTCGCGAGTGAGCACCGGTAAAAACTGCGCCGGCATCACCAGTGCAGTATGGTCAAACTCCGACCCCTGCGATTTATGCACCGTCATCGACCAGGCCGTATCATGCGCCGGTAACCGGCTCGGCTGCACCGCTTTAATGCTGCCATCGGGTAACGGGAAGAAAACCTTCAGTAGCCCTTCGTCATCTAACAAAGTCATCCCGATATCGCCGTTAAACAGCCCAAGTGCACTGTCATTGCGTGTCACCATCACCGGGCGCCCCTGATACCAGCGGCTGCCACCCTGTGGACGACGAATCAGCTGCAGCTGCATCAGTTTTTGCTCAATACGCTGATTCAATCCCTGCACGCCAAACGGCCCTTCTCGCAGTGCGCACAGCAGTTGAAATCGCCCAAATGCGTGCAGTATCTCTGCGGGCTGTGCTCGCTGGCTCACCAGCCGCAGGAACGGACGGTAGCCTTCCGCGATATCATTCAGCATTGCCTGATAGGCCTCGCCATCATTGAGTGGCTGGCGTGATATATCGCTGAAGCCCGCGTTAAATGCAGCCTCAACCGCCTTTGGCTCGCCTGCATTGACCGCAGCCGCCAGCTTGCCGATGCCCGAGTTAGCATCGAAGCGATAGCTCTTGCGTAATAAGCAGATGGCGTCGCGCACGGCTGGCGCGCTGTCATCATCGTGGCCTTCAACCTGGCAACCGGTTAACGCACTCAGCTGGGCGGCACGCGCGACGCTGTATCCCGCTTCCGCACAGCGGCAAATATCGCCCAGTACCGCACCGGCTTCTACTGACGCCAACTGGTCGCGGTCACCAAGAAAAATCACGCGCGCCGGGGGTGGCAGTGCGGCGATGAGATTGGCCATCATGCCCAAATCAACCATTGAGGCTTCATCCACCACCAGCACATCCAGATGCAGCAGGTTACCGGCGTGATAGCGCAAGCGCTGGGTTTCGGGCTGGGCACCGAGCAAACGGTGCAGCGTGGTAGCTTCCGCAGGGAAGCGTTGGCGCTCAATGTCGCTGACCGGCAGTTTTTGCAACGCTTTACCGAGCGATTCGGTTAAACGCGCCGCCGCTTTGCCGGTCGGGGCTGCCAACTGAATGCGCAGCGCGCCGTGGCTCAGGCGAATCAAGGACGCCAGCAGTTTTGCCACGGTGGTGGTTTTCCCGGTGCCGGGGCCGCCCGAGATCACCGCTGTTTTCTGCGTTAGCGCCACCGCCGCCGCGATTTTTTGCCAGTCATCTGGCTCAGTACCAAACAGGTTATCCAGTACAGCACGCACCTCTCCATCAGGAAATGCCTGCGGAGCAGACTGCGCCTGAAAGAAACGCGCCACCTGCCCTTCATGGTGCCAGAGACGATGCAGATAAAGACGGCCTTCGGTCAGTACAATCGGTGCTGCCTGCTCGTTGTTGCTGTCGCTCAGAGCAGGCCAGCCAGCCAGAATTTGCGTCCAGTCCTGCGGTTCGCCCGCCGCCAGCCAGATGGCCTGCGCCAGTTCAGGGTGACGGCCCTTGAATAACCCTTCACGGCTCAACTGTGACAGCGGTAAACAGATGTGCCCCTCACCCGCTTCCGCACTGAGACAGGCAGCCGCAAGGAGGCGTGCTGGCTGCGTGTCATCCGCCAGCAACAGTGCGAACTGAACATCCAGTGAACGCAGTAAACGCAGCTCAACCGCCTGATGCAATAGCGCTGTAATGCCATTCATGCCGTGGCTCCCTGCCCGCGAAACAGGCTATCCAGTTGTGAAACAAAATCCAGAGTTGGCCGTGTGTGGAATACGCCGTTGGCCGGTGAAGTGCCATCCATGCCACGCAGGAACAGATAAAACACGCCGCCAAAGTGCTGCTCATAGTCATAATCTGCCAGGCGATGTTGCAGATAGCGATGCAGCGCCAGCGTGTAGAGCTGATATTGCAAATCATAGCGGTGGTCGATCATCGCCTGTCTCATCGCTGCTGGCGTATAAGCTTCGTGGCTGTCGCCCAGCCAGTTGGATTTGTAATCCAGCAGGTAGTATTTGCCTTGCCAGCGGAACACCAGGTCAATGAAGCCTTTCAACATGCCCTGCACCTGACGAAAATCGAGCGGCGGCGCATCGGACGATAAAGCATCCTGACGGATCAGCGCATCCAGATCATTCGCGGTCAGCAAACCGTCAATCGGCAAGTAGAAGCCCATCTCCACGAGTCGATCGCTGGCCTGTACCTGACCGAGCTGTATCCCCTGATCGTTGAGCGGCGTGCTCACCACGCGCGCGATCCAATCAGTCAGCATCGGTTGCCAGTACAATGGATACCCATTCTGCTGCAGATGCTGCTCCAGCAATGCCGCCGTTGGGGGCTGAGGGAAATCGAGTGATTCGAACAGTTCATGCAGGAAAGTCCCTGGTGCGGCGCCGCGTGGAAAATGGTGCGGCGTCAGTGCGGCTTCAGCGATCTCTTCCTGCTGTTCTTCGCCTGCGGCTTCCAGATCGAAACGCGGCAGCACATCAAGTAGTCGCTGGCTACCGTGTTGCTGCAAGCCGGAGTAGCTGGTGACGCGCCAGGGTTCCACCAGCGTGCGGCTAACGGTGCGGGCAGCCAATGTGTCATGAGCGGGATCAGGCGCTTGCCAGCGTTCGGACCCCAGATCCTGCACGTACATCACCTCGGTACCCGCGACATTGTGCTGATTGAGTAAAGCGCCCAGTTGTTCCGCTGTCGCCGCTTCACCGCGCTGTAATAGATGGCCCAGAGCGCTTTTGTGCAGATCGCTCTCACCTTCTTTTTTACGCGTACCGCGAAACAGCGGCGCCACGCCGACGCTGCAGTGATACACCGAACGGGTGAGTGCCACGTACAGCAAGCGCAGATCTTCGGCCAAACGCTCCTGCTCGGCCATCGCCAGGCTTGCATCATCGGCCTGCAGATCCAGCACCGCTTCAAAGTTGTCGCGATCGTGATACAGCGCGGTATCCGCCTCGCGGAATCCGGCGGCGAACGGCAGCCACACTAGCGGATATTGCAGTCCTTTAGATTTATGGATGGTGACGATCTGCACCAAATGGCGATCGCTTTCCAGACGCAACTGCTGGCTGGACGATTGACTGTCCGGGCTGGCAATCTGCTGCGCCAGATAGCGCACCAATGCATGCGGGCTATCGAGCTGTGCCGCCGCCTCCTGCATCAGCTCGCCCAGATGCAGCAAATCGGTCAGGCGGCGTTCGCCATTTTCTGAGGCAAGCAGATTTTCTGCCAACTGACGTTCCTGCATCAGCTGGCGCAGCATCGGTAATACGCCACGCTGCTGCCACAGCAGTTGCCAGCGGGCAAAGGTCTCTACCAGTTCATCCCAGCCGCGCGCATCTTGATCCAATGCATCCAACTGTGCCGCATCAAAGGCAAACAGCGAGGTGGCGAGCGCCGTGCGCAGCATGCGCTCCTGTTCGGGTGCCAGCACCGCCTGCAATAACCACAGCAACTCGCGCGCTTCCGGCGTGGTGTACACGCTGTCGCGATTCGATAAATAGACCGAGGGAATGCCAAGCTGGTTGAGTGCTTCACGGATGAGATTGGCTTCGTTGCGGCTTCGCACCAGCACCGTAATATCCGATGCCTGCACTGGGCGCTGCGCAGCCGCTCTCCCCAGCAATGCACGCTGTTGCTGCCCTGCCTGTAACCAGTGGCTGATATCAGCCGCACACTGTCGTGCTAACGCCTGCTGATAATCGCCTACACTGCACCCGTCTCCCGGCAACAGCCAAAAACGCAGTGCCGCTTGATCCTGGTGATCAAGGGTTAGTGAGAGCGTCTGATTCGGTTCAGCGAAGCGCACCGGCAAGAAAGGGATGGCATCAAAGACAAAGGGCGAATCGAGCCGAGTGAACAGCTGATTGACGCTCTCCACCATCGCTGGCGAAGAGCGCCAGTTTGTGTCCAGGGTGTAATGTGCGCTCACTTCATTGCGCGCGCGAATATAGGTAAAGATGTCTGCGCCACGAAAGGCGTAAATAGCCTGTTTTGGATCGCCAATTAACAGCAATGCATGGTCAGGCTGATTGCCGTAGAGCGTACGGAAAATGCGGTATTGCTGCGGATCGGTATCCTGAAACTCATCAATTAACGCCACCGGGAAACGCTGACGAATCGCCTGCGCCAGCATATCTCCTGCTGGCTGCTGTAAAGCATCATCCAGCCGACTCAGAAGATCATCAAAACCCAGCAGCGCCTGTTGGCGTTTCTCTTTCCGCACGGCGGCGCGGATGTCCACCAGCGCGCGCGCAATCAGCAAATCGCGCAGTGAAATGGGCTGGGACAGAAACAGGTCGATGGCCGCAAACAGGGCATGGTGCGGAGGATGGCCTTTTTTGGTTTTCTCCTCCAGCACCCGTTGACCAAAGCGCGCCAGCTCTGCGGGCACCTGGTAATCCAGGGTTTCACTCTGTGCCCAGAAACTGATTTTACTCACCCACACCGGCAGATTTTTACTGCTGTAGCTGCGTTTGTCCACGTCGGACTGTCCCACCAGCGTCAGCACCTCTTCACCCACCGCGCGCCACTCGGCTTTCATCGCGTTAATGCGCGCCAGGTTTTCGTTGTGGCGCGTCGTCAGCGTTTCGTCGTCAGCGGGCGCTAAACGCAGGTGAGGTGATTCGCCTTGCAGCCATGGCCGCAACGTCGCCAGCAATTGCTCCGGGCCACTCCACTCACTGACAATCACGCGGGCGATATCCAGCGAGAGTGGATAACAGTGGCGACGCCAGAAATCGGCAGTGGCCTGACGCAGCAGTTGCTGTTCATCTTCAATCAGCTGCTGTTCAAACAGCATGCCGGATTCAAAGGCGTTGAGATTGAGCATGCGCTGACAAAAGCCGTGGATGGTAAAGATCGCCGCTTCATCCATCTGCCGCTCTGCAGCCAGCAGCAGCGATGCCGCTTCTGCTGGTTGCGGCATCTCCTGTAGCAACTGCATCAGCATCGGATTGCGGCTGGTACCGCGAATGCAGGCCAGCCGCAGCTCATGGATGTTGGCACGGATACGTCCGCGCAACTCTGCGGTGGCCGCCTCGGTAAAGGTCACGACCAGAATTTCTTCGACCGACAGTGGCCGGGCATAGGCATTTTGCCCGCCCAGCCCCAGCAAAAGCCGCAGATAAAGCAGACCAATAGTGAAGGTTTTTCCGGTTCCGGCAGACGCCTCAATCAGCCGCTCGCCACGCAACGGCAGCGTCAGCGGATTAAGCGGTTCTGGCGGCTGAATCAGGCTCATTGCGCGTCACTCTTAACCGGCAGGGATTGCTGTAGCTTCTCCACCTGATCCCAGGTCGTGAAGCTTGGCAGAGGTGCATAATCATCTTTGGTGGCGCCATCGTGGCTGCCGCCAATCTGCGAAATCATCGCCATGCCCTGCTGTTCCAGCACCGCTTTATGGAAGAAATCGGCCACGCCCTGCGGCGTGAGCTTTTGAATCTGCTCGATGGCTTTTTCACGCGTATCGAAAGCAAAATTCTGCCGGTTAAAGTCACGACTGTAGCGATTCGCTTCTTCATCCAGAGTTTGCGGGCGCTGTTTTAAGTCGTTGATCAGCGCCTGCTGATACTGGGCAAAATCTTCCGGTTTCATATCGCGCAGGCGTTGCTCAGCCTGCGGATAAAACGCCTCAAAGCGCTGCATCAGATAGGCCGGCTGCTTGCTGTTGCTTTGCAGCAGGAAGCCAATCCCCCACTGGCGACCAATCGGCATCTGATACGAGAACACCGCATAGCCTAGCTGTTCCTGGGTGCGCAGTTGGTTATAGAACCAGGGTTGGACAATCTGGCTCAACATGGTGCTGTTGGACATGCTTTGATACTCGTCGTAACCCAGTGGCACGTAGAGGGCTGCCAGTGCAGAATCCGTGCTGCTTCCTGCGGTTTGCAGGTTGGCCTTGATGGCTTTATCGATCACCACGTAATCGCTGTGCCAGTAACTGTGACCATCGCTGTGCAACTGCTGTTGCAGATCGGTGCCCAGCTGTTTAACGCGATCGGCGGAGAGGTTGCCCACCACCATCATTTCCGGCGTAGCGTTGCGCAGTAAGGCATCACGGTAATCCGTCACGTCTTTCAGCGTCAGGTCTTTCACCAACTTGCGGCGCGTCTCACGCTGGGTATACGGTAGCTGTGACAGCATCTGCATCGGCTGAATCGCCTGCTCGAAGGCTTTGCCCTTCTCGGCTGCTTCCAGTCGATCCAGATACCAGGATTTCGCCTGTTCCAGTTGCTGTGCGTCCGGCTGGAAGCTGGCATAGCCCTCAACCAGTTTTTTCAGTAACTCCGGCAGACGCTGGGTAAAACCACTGGCGCTGAACACAATGCCGTCATCTTCACCGGTAGAAAAACTGATCCCCCCCACTGACGCTTGCGAGTTCAACTCATCCAGTGCCACGCTGGAGAGATAATCATTCAGACCAAACAACACCTGCTGACGCGCGTCGCTTATTGCCGCTTTGTTGCGCAGTGCCAGAGTAATGGCTGCCTTTGGTTCACTGGCGTAGAACTGGCTTGGCATCCAGTAGATGCGCATGCTGTCACCGTCGGTCAGCGCCACCGGATGCGTATACGTTTTGCCATCGCCAGGCATAATGGAGAAATCAGAAGGGATGTACGGATTCAGCGTCGGCATCGACAGTTGGATCTGCGTGCCGCGCTTCTGCCAGTCACTGAACTGTGCATCACTGATTTTATCGACCTGATAAGGCGCATTCACAAAATAGGCTTCTTTGTTGTGCGGCTCATTCGGGCTGATATACCAGATGCGGGCATTTTGCGGTGTCATCTCATCCAGACGAGATTTGATCGCCGCAGGATCAAAGTTATCCGCGAGATAAGGTGCATCCAGCGTATGATCCACCGGCACGCGCAGCATGGTATCCACTAACCATTCAATGTAATCCATGTCACGGGTGATCGACGGATAGCGGAAATCCAGTGCCAGCACATGCGACACCTCATCGAAATAGCCCTTATCGATGCCTTTACTACGCAGCATGTCGAGGTAGCTAAAGATCGCCGCCACCACTTCATCACGCTGTGCCAGGCCTTTGTCGGTCAGGGAGACCGTGATGGCAAACACGCCGCTGTTGCGGTCCGTCATCGGATCGGCACCGGCATTCACACCGTCGGCCAGCCCCTGCTTTTGCAGCCAGTCGTTAAGGGTGTTTTTACTGCGGTTGCCCAGGATGTAACTGATCAACGTATCGGTTTTGCTGCGGAAGTGGTCGCTGTTGTTGGCGATGCGGAATTCAACTTTCAGCTGTTTACGCGGTTGGGCGGGCACGTAGTGGATGATGATGCCTTTCTGCGCATCGGTTACCACCGGCACTTCGATTTTCGGCACGATGGCCTGATGGTTAGCCACTCGTCCAAAAGTCTGGACCGCAATGTCGGCCATTTCTGGCAGCGATTTGTTGCTGTATATCACTGCTTTCATCAGATTGGCGGAATAGTGGCTGTGATAAAAATCCGTCAAGGCCTGATGCAAATTGCTGTCTGGCTTATCGCGCAGCGTATCAAGGTTGCCGCCTGAGTAGCGGGAAGCTGGATGCGCTGGGTTCAGGGTTTCCGCCCCGACCTGCGCCATACGCAGGCCGTCGCGCGAACGCGCCATAGTGAGTTCTGCATTAACTGCATGACGCTCACGATCGGCGTTGACCGGATCGAGCAAAGGCTCTGCAATAGCATCGGCCAGGCGATCCACCGCCGGTTGCAGTGCATCATTCTCCACTTCCAGATAGAACGCGGTGCGATAAGACGCGGTACTGGCATTGTGACTGCCGCCGTGCTTTTTCAGGAATTCGGCCAGATTATCCGGTTGCGGATAGCGTTTTGAGCCCATTAACACCATATGTTCGGTATAGTGCGCCAGCCCAAGCTGCTGATTGGGATCGTCCAGCGAGCCGATAGGCAACGTCAGTGCGGCCAGTGATTTAGGCGCTTCTTTGTCAGACACCAGCAACACCGTCATACCGTTAGTCAGCGTGATGGCCTGATAACTGCGCGGATCGTGATCGCTTTTTCGAATCGTTTCATTGATGGGCTGCCAGCCGCGATCGCTATCGGCAAAGGCATTCAGCGCCAGCATGCTCAGCAGCAGCGCTCCAATCCAGCGTGCGTAAATCCGCATTTAAACCCCTTTCTTTACCCTTTACCGCTGGCTGTGTGCCCAGCGGCGCAATAGACAACTTTTTATGATTTTGGGAACACCCGCAAAAGCGGCGTTACCCGATTGCTATTCATCATCTTGATGCGCAAGGCGCACCGGTAAATACCACTGGCGAGCGGCGGCAACAATCAGCTGCACCGCCTCATCATCCAGCGTACGGCTCAGGCGCTGCAAATAAGGATCGCTGCCTTCGCCCTCCACCTGAAAACCACCCTGCCAGGCTTGCAGCAATTTGTTAAATGCCTTTTTCTGCGTGGCGTCATCGTCCAGCAACTGTCCGGATTTTCGATCAAAACTGGCATCCAGCCAGGCGCCACCCGATTTGTTCAACAACATCAGCGGTTCGATCATCCCCGCCTGATAAGCCGCCACGTATTCACTCAACAGGGACAGAGCGGGTTCAGCGTCGATGGCTTTAAAACGCCAGCGGCTCTGTTTGCGCCCGTACATGCGGCTTTCTCCTTTGCCGCCTAACGCGCAGTACACCAGATGCTCCAGCCATAATAGCAGGCCATCGTTCATGTTCAGCACACCCGGACGCCAGCGTAACAACCCATCAGCTTGTACCTGGGTTAACCAGCCGGTCAACTGCACCCCATTCAGCGACAGATTGATTTCCCAACTCTCTGCGGGCTGGCGCTGTCCACTCACTTCGGCGGCCACTTCCTGCATCTCTTCGGTCTGGCTCCGCCAGAAAAGTTCCCCAAAAGCACCATATGGCAGATTGCCTGCTGCACGATGACGTGCATAAAGCTGCGCGGGATCCTCACCGTTGACCAGTGTATTCAGTAACTGAGCATTGATTTGATAACGCTCCAGACTATCCGGGGCAAACGGCTCGCTGTTCGGCAATTCGCTCTCTTCCATCCAGAAAGCCACGCCCAGCCGCTGCTGGAACCAGGCCCGTACCGGATGACGCCAGAAGCGCAGCAATTGCTCCAGCGAGAGCGTTTCCAGCGGCAGTGGCGGCAACCGTTGCACAAAGTCTGGCTGCACCACGCCACTGCCGGTGGCAGCGGGCAACCATTCTGTCGCGAAGCTCTGGCCGTAAGCGTCAGGGCGGAAGTTCTCAGCTGCAAAGGGCATGCGGCTGTGGAGCTTCTGTAAATGTTCACGAACACGCTGCTCGCTGACGTCGGGTTCGCACGCTTCATCGCCTGGCAGACAAAAACTCTGACCAAGATAATCCACCAACTCCGTCACCAGCACGGAGGGAAAACGCTCAGTGTTGTCCTGGATCGCACGACCGATATAGCTGATGTAGAGCTGATGCTGTGCAGAAATCAGGGCTTCCAGGAATAGGTAGCGGTCATCATCACGGCGGCTACGATCGCCTTTGCGTGCCTGCTGCTGCATCAGGTCAAAACCGAGCGGCGCCAACGTGCGTGGATAGACGCCATCGTTCATCCCCAGCAAACAGACGACTTTGAACGGAATGGAACGCATTGGCATCAGGGTACAGAAGTTAATCGGCCCGGCAAGGAAGCGCTGGCTAATACGTTGCTGATCAAGGCGCGAGCGCAACTCATCACGTAATAAGGTCACAGGAATCGGCTGCTGATAGTCAGCCTGCATGCCCTGTTCGATAATTTGTTTCCACTGGGTTTCAACCAGTAGTAACGCCGCGTCACTTTCGGCATCGCCGTTGAAAAAGCTGTCAATCAGCTCGCGGCACAGCGGCAGCCATTCTGGCAGCGTACGCTCGCCGGCCAATCGGGTGCGCCATGCTTCGAGGCGAGAGAGTAATTCGGCCAGATGTCCGGCAAGTTCGGCAATCAATCCACTGGATTCGTCGTAAGGCAGAATGCCCTGCCAGTCACCGTTACGACTTTCCAGTGCGTAGCCCAATAGCATTCGCTGTAAACCAAAGCGCCAGGTATGCTGGCCGGTGGCGGGCAGTGCCAATGCTTCGACGCTGGCATCATCCAGCCCCCAGCGAATACCGGATTCCATCACCCAGCGACGCAGCAGGCGCAGACCGCTTTCATCCACCGAAAAGCGCTGCGCCAGCGCAGGGACTTCCAGCAGCGCCAGGACCTCTTCAGAAGCGAAACGGCTGTCCGGTAATGCCAGCAAGCTCAGCAGGGCCAGAATTGCCGGATGTGCCTGGCTGGCGCGGCGATCCGAGATGGCAAACGGCAGATAACGATCCGCAGGCGCACTGGCAAACGCCGCCTGAATGAATGGCGCGTAACTGTCGATATCCGCCACCATCACGATGATGTCGCGCGGTTTAAGATCGGGATCGGCCTCCATCAGCGCCAGCAGATGATCCTGTAACACTTCCACTTCACGCTGAGCGCTATGACACACCTGCAGCGTGATGGTGCGATCGTCAGGATCGAGCACCCGTTTTTTGTGGCTGTTACCCAGTTCATCGGCGTGCAAACCGATCACGGCGTGGTCATCCAGGTTGAGCAGATCGGCTTGCAGACTGTGTAGCAGGCTGTCCTGCGGCATCTCAACAAAGGCATCAATATCGTTGGCGGCGGATTCCATCTGACTGAGCAGGAACAGGTTATCGCGCCCGAGTTTGCCCCAGGAGGCCAATAACGGATTGGTGAGTTGTTGCTCGCCGAGTTCGTTGAACAGCGTCGGTGCTGCTTCGGGATCGCGGAACAGCGGCTGTGCCTCTTCAGACTGCATGCGGCGACGCTTGCGGCTCTGCAATTTCGCGAGGAACGCGTAATCCTGAATATCGCCCCAGTAGTGGCGGCAGGGATTGGTAAACAGCAGATGAATATCGATATGGCGGCCGAGCGCTTCCAGAGCCTGCAAATACACGGGCGGCAACGCAGAGATACCACAAATAAACACGCGCTGCGGCAACCCCGCTGGTGCCGTCGTTGCCTGCTCCAGCGCGTGGATAAAGCGCGCATACAGGTTGGCACGGTGCCACATCGGCTGGCCCAATTGTTCGGTGAACGCCACCAGATCGCGCCACAGCGGGGCCTGCCACTGCTGGGCATCGCTCAAGCCGTCGATGAGTTCTCCGCGCTCCCAACTGTTGAGCCAGTCAGATCGATACACCAGATACTGGTCAAACAGATCGGCAACGCGGGCGCTGAGTTGATACAGCTTGCGCTTGTCATCGTCATCATTGAGGTAGTGACGCAACGGCTGAAACGCCTCCTGCTCCAGCAAGGTGGGCAAGCGATGCATCAATTTCCAGCTCATGCTGGCTTTGGTGAAAGCGCTCTCCTCTGGAATGCCGGGCAGCACTTTGACAAACATGTTCCAGATAAAGGTCGCAGGGAGCGGAAAGTCGATGTTCGCTGCAATACCAAAACTGTTTGCCAGCTCCATCTGCAGCCACTGCGCCATGCCGGGGCTTTGCACCAGCACCTGTTCGGCCGCGAACGCATCGTTCAGCGGCTGGTTTTCAATCAGAATACCTGCCAGATTTTTCAACAGATCAAGCTGATTGGAGTGGTAAACCCGGAACATAAATCTCCTTGAGAGGGAAAACAGCGCAGCCTGGTCACTCTACCCTGTATCGCTAACGATGCCTATCGCCGAGGTCACCTTAGTGACAATTGAGCTGAGCCAGGCTGGCGCTGCGTTGTTGCGAGCCCGTCACCGTGATGCGCTCCAGCACGCATCCTATGCCCACACTCTGCTGCTGACGCTCGATGTGCCAGCCCGCCACCTCACGCCCCAGCAAGGCTTGCCCGGCAACCTGCCACGCCTGGCGCTGCTGCCACTGTTGACTAAACCCAAAGGCCAGCGCTCGATGGTATTGCAACAGCGTGCTGATGGTCATCGCCAGTAGCAGCATCGCCACCAGCGTTTCAGCCAGGCTAAAGCCCTGCTGATCCTTCCTGCGGCTGGCAGTGCTCCGGTTTAGACAATGGACAGTAGTCAATCCAGCCGTGCGCCTGGGGATGCAGCCGATGGCTGCGTGGCGAGACCCATTGCCAGAGGCGGAGTTCACTCTTTTCATCCTGACCCGATAACAGCGCATTACCCTCCTCCGTATGTAATAAGCAGCTTAACCACTGGTGTACGGGCAGTTGCTGGCATTGCCAACCGGACGCTGCAGGCCAACTCTGCATCAGCCCCCATTGCAGCGCAGCCTGTGCTTGCGCAAAATCTTGATGATACTGCTGCGTATCGGCCACCAGCACCATGCCCTGTGACAACTGCGTGCGCGTGGCGTGAAGCGTCAGGCTGCCGAGCAGTAACAGCATCAACACCATGCCCAACGTACTGTTGCCGTGCTGACTCATAAATTTCGTCCTTCAATCCAGTGCTCAACCTGCAGGCTTTGCGCACCCGCTCGACCCGTCAGATGGAGAACTAACCGGGTTCCTTGCCGCACCACGTTGAAATGCTCAATCGTGAGAAAAGCGGGATCGGTCAGGCGCTCCCAACCGTTGCCGTTGCAGCTATCCACCGCGCGCTGCATTTCCAGTTGCCCACTGCGCAATCGATAGCCGTAAAAGTCACTGTCACTGCTGCCCACATCTTCCCAGCGCCCATTGCTGTTTTCATCCCAGCGCAGCAGGACACAGCTGCCACCAGCAGCGAGCGTGAGTGCCGGTCCACTGCATTGCCCGCGGCAATATCCCGCGCGCTGTAACGCCTTTTGCAGCGTATGGGAAAGCTGCTGTAGCTCCTGTTGCAACTGCACACGCTGCTGCAGGCGCAGATTTTGTTCCAGCAGCAGCGGCAAGAACCGCCCCACGCTGACCATTAATATTGCCCCTACCGCCAGCGCAATCAGCATCTCCAGCAGGCTGAAGCCGGCCTCCGCTATTCGCACCCTTTTTCTCCCGCCTGACAGGCGCGAAGGCGTGCTCGTGCAGAGATAATCACCCGCCAGCGACCGACCGCGCTTTCAACCTCAATGCTGCCAGGCCGCGCCACGTCACGCCGCCCAAAGAAACCCGGCTCACCGATGATCGCGCTGAAGCGCACCCCGGTGTGCGGCGGCGCTAACCTCCAGCGTGAAGGCAGCTCACAGCCCTCCGGCGGTTTTACCCCCACGCCGAGGCAGCCGCGTTCGCCGGGAATTAACCACAAATTGAGATCGCTGTTATGCCAGTTCGCATGGGCGCGCAGCCGTAACAGAAAACCCTGTAGTTGCTGCACGCTATCGCGCAGCTGCTGATGCTGCTGCCAGCGCTGCCAACTGTGCAGGGCGCCGAGGCTGAGTATGCCAGCGATCACCATCACCAATAGCAGTTCCGGCAAGGTGAAACCGAGGTTTGCGTGTTTGTTCATAGCGATAAAGATGCGCATCTTCACGGCGGGTAACAAGGCAACATCAAGCAGGATCGAAAGCGTCGCGCAGGCTATTTTCGCGCGGTACATGAAGAGACAAATTTTTGTGAGGCGGATGCAGATAACAGAGATAAAAAAGCCCCGCACAGTGGCAGGGCTTCAGGGTTGATGCGAGTCAGTTTACACCGCGACTGGCGCTTTAATGGCCGGATGCGGGTCGTAACCTTCGATCTCAAAATCTTCGAAGTTGTAGTCGAAGATAGAAGCAGGCTTACGCTTGATCACCAGCTTCGGCAGCGGGCGCGGTTCGCGCGTTAGCTGTAACTGCGCCTGCTCCAGATGGTTGCTGTACAGATGAGTATCGCCACCGGTCCAGACAAAATCACCCACTTCCAGATCGCATTGCTGCGCCACCATATGCACCAGCAGCGCATAGCTAGCGATATTAAACGGCAGGCCGAGGAAGATATCGCAGGAGCGCTGATAGAGCTGGCAAGAGAGCTTGCCGTTCGCCACGTAGAACTGGAAGAACGCATGGCACGGTGCCAGCGCCATCTGGTCCAGTTCACCCACGTTCCATGCCGATACAATGATGCGGCGTGAATCGGGATCGCGCTTCAACTGCTCAATCACTTTGCTAATCTGGTCGATCTCTTC
The DNA here is from genome assembly GCF_000963985.1 of Pantoea sp. BL1. Classification (NCBI taxonomy): domain Bacteria; kingdom Pseudomonadati; phylum Pseudomonadota; class Gammaproteobacteria; order Enterobacterales; family Erwiniaceae; genus Pantoea; species Pantoea sp. BL1. Next base: position 17,269 of record NZ_JZRH01000003.1, read on the forward strand.
ACCTGACGCACTGCCCCAGCTGCGCCACTGCTTGCCGTAGACCGGACCTAAATCGCCATTCTCATCAGCCCACTCGTCCCAAATCGTCACCTTGTTATCTTTCAGGTAGCTGATGTTGGTTTCGCCTTTCAGGAACCACAGCAGCTCATGAATGATGGAACGCAGGTGCACTTTCTTGGTGGTGACCAGTGGAAAACCGTCCTGCAAATTGAAACGCATCTGGTGGCCGAAAATCGACAGGGTGCCCGTACCGGTTCGGTCGGCTTTCTCTGCGCCTTCATTCAGCACATGTTGCATTAAATCCAGATACTGTTTCATTTTACCTCACGAGTTTGTTGCTGCGGACGACGACGGAACGCCCAGATCATCATAATCACACCGGCCAGAATCATCGGGATGGAGAGAATCTGCCCCATGCTGATGCCACCTTCAAACAGGCCCAGTTGGGCATCCGGCTGGCGGAAGAACTCGACGATGATGCGGAAAGCGCCATAGCCAATCAGGAACAGGCCAGAGACGCTGCCCATCGGGCGCGGCTTGCGAATAAACAGGTTGAGAATGATGAACAGCACGATGCCTTCGAGGAACAGCTCATACAGCTGCGAAGGATGACGCGGCAACACACCGTAAGTGCTCAGCAGCTGCTGATATTGCGGATTGTTCGCCGCCAGCGCGATATCTTCACTGCGCGACCCCGGGAACAGCATGGCGAATTTGAAGTTGGGATCGACACGGCCCCACAGCTCGCCGTTGATGAAGTTGCCGAGACGACCGGCACCCAAACCAAACGGAATCAGCGGAGCAATGAAATCGGACACCTGGAAGAACGTGCGTTTGGTACGGCGCGCAAACACCAGCATCACCACGATCACCCCAATCAAGCCACCGTGGAACGACATACCGCCATCCCAGACTTTGAACAGATAGAGTGGATTATCGAGGAACAGCGGCAAGTTATAGAACAGCACGTAACCAATACGGCCACCAAGGAACACGCCGAGGAAGCCCGCATACAGCAGGTTTTCCACTTCTTCTTTTTTCCAGCCGCTGCCGGGTTTGTTGGCACGGCGCACCGCCAGCCACATAGCAAATACAAAGCCCACCAGATACATCAAACCGTACCAGTGAAGCGAAATCGGTCCGATGGAGAAAATTACCGGATCGAATTGGGGAAACGAAATGTAGCCGTTAGTCATCTTTCACCATCGTTTTTTCTGCCCTGAAACGGGTCTGGCTAAGGGGTCATACCATAAAAGGCTGCGCATGATAGCACAGCCGCTTTTCACAATTGCCGCGGAAATGTAAACGCTGTTAACGACCGCCGCGAATCAAACCGCCCAGTCCACGTCGCTCCATGAACGCGGATACCAGATGGCGCACTTCAGAAGCGGTATGCGCCGCCACGCCATTTTCACTGAGCTTTTGCGTTTCCTCGTGATCGAGGTGACGCAAAAGATACTTCACGCGCGGAATGTTTTTGCCGTTCATGCTGAGATGGTGATAACCCATGCCCACCAGCAGCGCCACGCACATTGGATCACCCGCCATTTCACCACACAGGCAGAGTTCCAGTTTGGCCTGGCGGGCTTCATAGGCAATGCTTTGCAGCGCGCGCAGCATCGCCGGATGCAGAGGATCGTAGAGATTCGCCACCCGGGTATTGTTGCGATCCACCGCCAGTAAATACTGCGTCAGATCGTTGGTGCCAACGGAGATAAAGTCCACACGATCCGCCAGATGCGGGATCATAAACAGCATGGAAGGCACTTCGATCATCACGCCAATACGCGGCTTCGGGATCACATAACCCAGCATCTCTTCCACTTCGCGACCGGCACGATCGATCAGACGACGCGCATCGTCGATCTCATCGATATGGCTGATCATCGGCAGCAGAATGCTGAGATTGCCTGATGCCACGTTCGCACGCAGCATGGCGCGCACCTGCACCAGGAAGATCTCTGGCTGGTCGAGCGTCAAACGAATGCCACGCCAGCCGAGGCAAGGATTCTCTTCACTGATCGGCATGTAAGGCAGCTGTTTATCCGCGCCGACATCCAGCGTACGCAGCGTCACCGGCTTATCGTAGAACAGTTGCAGCATGCCTTGATATTGCGCGACCTGCTCCTCTTCCGACGGAAATCCGTTGTGCAGCATAAACGGAATCTCTGTGCGGTACAGGCCGATGCCATCCACCCAGTTATCCAGCTTCTGTTCATGCTCAGGGCTCAGGCCCGCGTTCAGCATCACCTGCACCCGTTCGCCGCTTTTCAGCTCGCCGGGTTGCTCCACCACACCTTCAGCCATTTTGCTCAGCGCGTTTTCTTCGCTGATCAAACGCTGATACTCCTGCACCAACACAGGTTCAGGATCGATTAACAGCTCGCCGCGGTAGCCATCGACAATCAGCAGGCGTTTGTTGAGCTGTGCAGGGATGATATCCGCACCCATGACGGTGGGAATGCCCATCGCGCGCGTCAGAATGGCCGCATGGGAATTGGCCGCACCGTCGCGTACCACCACACCGGCTAAACGCTCCGGTGGCAGCTCTGCCAGCGTGGTCGCGGTGAGTTCATCCGCCACCAGCACGAAGCGTTCAGGCCAGGCATTCGTCCCCACCAGCGTATCGTCGAGGTGAAACAGCAGACGTTGCCCGAGCACGCGCAAATCACCCGCGCGCTCACGTAAATATTGATCCTGCAGGCTGGCAAACTGTTCCGCGAACTTCTCGATCACCGTTTTGACCGCCCACTCGGCAACCGATCCGCGATCGATCTCGGCAAACAGATCTTTTTTCAAGCGGGCATCGGTTAACAGGTGCGAGTAGAGATCGAAGATCGCCGCACTCTCTTTTTGCACGCTGGCAGTAAAGCGTTTGCTGAAGCGGCGAAATTCATTGCCGGCCTCGCCCATCGCCAGCACCAGACGCTCGCGTTCACGCTGCACATCCAGCGTCGAGGCTGCAGAGACCTGATCCAGCAACGGCTGAGTTTCATCAACCCAACCAGGGGCGACCGCCACGCCAGGCGCCGCTGCGATGGCTTTGACCCGCGTCTGACGGAACTGACCAAACAGCTGGCCAAGTTGCGATTGCGACAACAAGCCCGCCATTTGCGTGGCCAGCGTCACCAGGAATGATTCTTCGCTCTCGTCGAATTGACGATGTTCGCGCTGTTGTACCACCAGCACGCCAAGCAGTTGGCGACGGCTGATGATCGGCACGCCGAGGAAGGAGCGATAGCGCTCTTCTTTTACCGAGGGAATGTATTTAAAGCTGGGATGGCTTTGCGCGTCCGCAAGGTTGATCGGCTCGGCTAAACGTCCGACGAGCCCGACAATCCCTTCATCAAACGCCAGCGTGACAGTGCGACCGCGCGGCTTTTTCAGCCCGCGCGTCGCCATCAGGTAGTAGCAACGACGATCGTGATCTGCGAGATAAACCGAGCAGACCTCGGTTTCCATCGCAAGGCAAATTTCGTTTACCAGAATGTCGAGTGCTTCATTCAGACGCGGAGCACTCGCCACTTTCTCTACTATTTCGCGCAACTGAGTGAGCATAAAGGGCGTGGCCTATCCTCTTTTACGTCGATGAGCGGCATTGTTGTTACGCTGCCCCGCACTCTCCTGCATAGACATCACCACGCCAGCGAATTCTTTCATCACGCGGCGATAGACATCGCGCTTGAAAGAGACGACCTGACGCACCGGATACCAAAAGCTGACCCAGCGCCAACCATCAAACTCAGGTGTGCTGCTGTGTTGCACATTGATTTCCGCGTCACTACACATCAACTGCAGAAGAAACCACTTTTGTTTCTGGCCGATACACACCGGCTTTGTGTCCCAACGCACCAAACGTTTTGGCAACTTGTAACGTAACCAGTTACGGGTTGAAGCAAGTATTCGAACATCTTTGCGGTGTAAACCCACCTCTTCGAACAGTTCGCGATACATCGCCTGTTCAGCGGTTTCACCCGGATTGATGCCTCCCTGAGGAAATTGCCAGGAGTGCTGTCCAAAGCGCCTGGCCCATAACACTTGTCCTTGCCTGTTACAGATTACGATACCAACATTCGGGCGGTAGCCATCATCATCGATCACTGGACTACCTCAAAGCTAAATTTGAATAGCCTGATTGTTTCACACTCCTTACAGGCGGTAAACCACTGGATATCCGGGGTGATAGCAGTATAAAAACAGGATAACTCACAGAGTTTAGCCAAGTTATAAACAGCAGAGTGGTTTTCAGGGCGATCTTATTCACCTTTTCTGTGGATAGCTTTGTGCAGAACACGGGAATGAGTTGAATAACCACTTCGGAAAATTCTCATAAGGCAGACAAAGGATAGCACTAAAAACACCATTAATCATAGTGATAGGAAAAAATGACAGTGCTGTTTCAACGCGGATCACTTTCTAATTAACCTCAGGTTCCATTCGCTGCTCAAAGATCCACCAGCGTCGCTTTTATCCACAGAGAATGCCCTAAACCTGGTCAAAGAAAGGAAAAAAAGCGTTCAAATCGTTAAAGTCAAGGCTGTAAATGGAAACAGGGGTGCTCAGCAAGGGGGGTTATCCCACCTTTCTGTGGATAAGTAGGCTGGAGATCCTGTTCATTGTCGATAACAAACTGGGATAACCTTGCCATAGCATTCACTGTCGTCCGGCAATGCAAATAAAAAAGCACGCTTAATCATGCTATTATCACGGTTATTCACGCTGCGCACATGTGGAAAACTCACACCCGCCAGCGCTGTACATCCTTTAACCAATATGAGTTTTGCCATGAATTCCCCCGTTTTATTGCCGACGCCACCACAAGATGAAGCTGAATTACTGCAGCGCGCACAACAACTGGCAGGCCAGACGTTTGCAGCACTGGCAGCACAGCTGAGTTTACCGGTGCCGGCTGATTTGCGGCGGGATAAAGGCTGGGTTGGCATGCTGATTGAGCAGCACCTGGGTGCCAGCGCGGGTAGCAAAGCGGAGCAGGATTTCGCCCATCTCGGTATAGAACTCAAGACCATCCCCGTGGATGCGCTGGGCAAACCGCTGGAAACCACCTTTGTCTGCGTTGCGCCCCTGACTGGCAACAGCGGCGTAACCTGGGAGACCAGCCATGTGCGCCACAAGCTGGCGCGGGTGTTATGGATCCCGATTGAGGGCGACCGTGCTTTGCCCCTCGCGGATCGTCGTGTGGGATCGCCGCTGTTATGGCAACCGAGCGAGGAAGAAGATCAGCAGTTGCGTGAAGACTGGGAAGAGTTGATGGATATGATCGTGCTGGGCCAGGTGGAACGCATTACCGCCCGTCACGGCGCCTGGCTGCAGATCCGCCCGAAAGCGGCCAACAGCAAAGCGCTGACGGAAGCCATCGGTGAGCGTGGAGAACCTATAATGACGCTACCGCGCGGTTTTTATCTCAAGAAAAGCTTCACCGGACCGCTGCTGGCACGCCATTTTCTACTGTAAGTCAGGCGTATCGGGTGCGTATAATCGCCGTTTAATTTTCGTTTAGGATTGAATGATTCATGTTTGACTGGATTGCTGATCCCAATGCCTGGCTGGCACTGGGAACATTGACCATTCTGGAAGTGGTTTTGGGTATCGACAACATTATCTTCCTGTCGCTGGTTGTCGCTAAGTTGCCGAAACACCAACAAAACAAAGCTCGCCGCCTCGGTTTAATGGGCGCCATGCTGATGCGACTGGGCTTGCTGGCGTCCATCGCCTGGGTAGTCCGCCTCACCAATCCGCTGTTTACCCTGATGGATCACAGCTTCTCGGCGCGCGACCTGATCCTGCTGTTTGGTGGTCTGTTCCTGCTGTGGAAATCCAGTATGGAGATTCATGAAACCATTGAAGGCGCCGAAGGTGAACACAAAACCAACGTCCACTCCTTCTTCGGCGCAATCGTACAGATCATGTTGCTGGACATTATTTTCAGCCTCGATTCGGTGATCACCGCTGTCGGCTTGTCCGATCATCTGTTCATCATGATGGCTGCCGTGGTCATTGCCGTGTTGATGATGATGTTTGCCGCACGCGCCATTGGTGAATTTGTTGAGCGTCATCCATCGGTGAAAATGCTGGCGCTGGCATTCCTGATTCTGGTCGGCTTTACCCTGATTCTGGAGAGTTTCGGCATCCATGTACCAAAAGGTTACATTTATTTTGCCATGTTCTTCTCCATGGCCGTGGAGTGCCTGAACCTGATGCGCAGCAAGAAAAGCGCGGCTTAACGATGTCAAGGGCGAGCGCATCTCGCCCTTTAATTTTAGGAATGATGCGATTACGTCAGCCAGCGAAAGCATTTATTACTACACTTTTGCAGTTGAAGTAGGTTGAGGGAGATAAGAATGAAAGGGTTGGTGAGTGTCGTGGGTATTATGCTGGTCGCGCTGACGTTGAGTGGTTGCAGCAGTGATTACGTGATGGCGACCAAAGATGGCCGTATGATTAAGACTGATGGCAAACCGTCCATCGATAAAGAGACAGGTTTGGTGCAGTACACTGACGATCAAGGTCATGTGATGCAGATCAATGGTGACGAGGTCTCCACCATCATTGAGCGTTAAGTGCCAAATTCGATTGCCTGCACGATTTTTTCCCCAGTGCAGGCGATTTCCCGAACTTTCCCCCCTTCCTTCCGCGCCGCTTCACAGGATATAGTCCCAGAGGACACAACATTCCCTTTCATAATGAAAAAAGGAAGCCGGCAATGCATTATCACCGCATCCCCCACAGTACGCTGGAAGTCAGCCAACTGGGGTTAGGAACCATGACGTTTGGTGAGCAAAACAGCGAAGCCGACGCCCACGCGCAACTCGATTACGCGATTAGCAGTGGCATCAACCTGATTGATACCGCTGAAATGTATCCGGTGCCCCCACGCCCGGAAACCCAGGGATTAACCGAACAGTACATTGGCAGCTGGCTGAAGAAGCGCGGCAGCCGTGACAAGATCATTCTGGCCAGCAAAATTGCCGGTCCGGTGCGCGGCGCAGATGCGTCGATTCGCCCTAACCAGGCGTTGGATCGCAAAAACATTCGCGAAGCGCTGGATGCCAGCCTGAAGCGTCTGAACACCGACTATCTCGATCTCTACCAGCTGCACTGGCCGCAACGTCAAACCAACTATTTCGGCAAACTGGGTTACCAGTACAGCGAAACCACCGCCAACGTGACGCTGCTGGAAACACTGGAAGCCCTGAATGAGCAGGTGCGCGCAGGTAAGATTCGCTATATCGGCGTGTCTAACGAAACTGCATGGGGCGTGATGCGCTATCTGCAACTGGCTGAGAAGCACGAGTTGCCGCGTATTGTGACCATTCAGAACCCGTACAGCCTACTGAACCGCAGCTTTGAAGTCGGCCTGGCGGAAATCAGCCAGCATGAAGGGGTTGAACTACTGGCCTACTCAAGCCTGGCGTTTGGGACTTTGAGCGGCAAATATCTGAATGGTGCTAAACCTGCCGGTGCGCGTAACACCCTGTTTAGCCGCTTCACCCGCTACAGTGGTGAACAGTCGAATCAGGCGATTGCCGCTTATGTTGGTCTGGCGAAGAAGCACAATCTGGATCCATCACAGATGGCGCTGGCTTACGTGCGTCAACAGCCGTTTGTGGCGAGTACACTGCTGGGCGCCACCACACTGGAACAGCTGAAGATTAACGTGGAGAGTTTCAACCTGACGCTGAATGCCGATGTGTTAGAGGAACTGGAAGCGATTCATCGTCAGTATACTTACCCGGCACCTTAACGGGATGTCATCGTTGCGGCGCAACGGTTTGCGTCGCAACGACCTGCAGCATTGATGGCCTGGTGGTTAAGACTTTGGCCCGATGAGCCTGGATGCGCACCCTATTGGCGTATGACGCGGTTTTTGCCTGAGTACCGTGAAGGCGCGCATTTCGGATCTCTGGTCGCCATGACTGGTGACCTGGTTTTTCTACGCACCGTCTTATCGGCGCGATTTCCACCACAGCACCGCAATCGCCACAGCAAAAATCCCACCGAACCCAATACCGGTTGCCACCGCAGGTGCACCCAACTTCACCGCGATGGTGTACAGCGCCAGCATCACCAACATCGCGATGTTTTCACCGAAGTTTTGCACCGCAATCGCGTTACCTGCGCCCACCGACTCTTTGCCGCGTTCCTGCAGCAGCGCATTGAGTGGCACCACAAAGAAGCCTCCCAGCGCACCAATCACCATCAGCACCAGATAGGCATTCAGCAAGCTGGTTTGCAGTGAGAACACCACCACCATTACGCCAATCAATATCCCGGCGGGCATGCAACGGCGCACGGTTTGTAGCGTCACCAGTTTCGCCGCTGCGGCGGCGCCAATTACAATCCCGATAGCCACCATGGCATTTAACGTGGTCGGCGTTTTATTGTCGGTGATACCCAGCGCGACGGGCACCCACAGCACCAGCAGGAAACGCAGCGTTACCCCCGCGCCCCAAAACATGCTGGTGCCGAGCAGGGAAAAACGCGTCTCGCCGTTACGCCACAGCAGCAGCGCAGCGTCCCTGAAACTGCGGAACATGGCACCAAACTGCCAACTCTGGCCCGGGCGTGCCGCCATAAGTTTAGGGATAAAGATATTCGCCACCACCGCCAGCGCGTAAGTGAGTGCACACATAACCAGCGCGGCAAGCAGATTCCAGTCAGCCAGAATACCGCCAGCCACCGAACCCAGCAGAATGGCAGCAATCGTCGATGACTCCATCAAGCCGTTGGCTTTGACCAGCCTTTCACCGCGTGTAATCTCCGTCAGGATGCCGTATTTCGCCGGCGAGTAGGATGCCGCACCAATGCCCACCAGCGTATAGCCAAGGAATGGATTGAAGCCGAAGCAGATAATCAGCGCACCCAGCAGCTTGAGGCTATTGGCGAACATCATCACCCGGCCTTTGGCAAAACTGTCAGCCATCTGCCCGACAAACGGTGCCAGAAGAATGTAAGTGGCCACAAACATCATCTGCAGAATCGGCTGGCTCCAGTCAGGATAGAGCTGACTTTTCAGCACCGCCAGCGTGGCAAACAGGAGCGCGTTGTCGCCAAACGCGGAGAAAAACTGCGCCACGATCACCGCCATCATATTGCGTGACAGTAACGGTGAATCGGGATTAACCGCCTGACTCATGCCTGCTCCTCTTCGGCCAGCTGTTTCAGGCTGACGTAGTCTGGTTTACCGCTACCCAGTTGCGGCAGCTGTTTCATAAAGCGAATGTCACGCGGCACCGCCAGCTCTGGCGCGCCGATGTCACGCGCGGCTTTAAGCAGTTGCTCGCGGTTCAGTGCGCTGTCGGTAGTGAACAGCACTAAGGCTTCACCGCGATGACCATCAGGACGCAGCGAGGCGGCATGTTGCTTCTCACCCGAGGCTTTCAGCGCGATCTGCTCGACGCTTTCCAGTGACACCATCTCACCGGCGATTTTGGCGAAGCGTTTGGCCCGCCCCTGAATCTGGCAGAAGCCACCTTCATCGAAGCTAACAATGTCGCCGGTATCATACCAACCGGCTTCCATTTCACCTTCGCCGTTGTCCGCTACGGGCTTCTCTAAGACACCCGGATTTTCCACGCGCAGGTAACCGTTCATCACGTTCGGACCACGCAGTTGCAGACGACCGCCCTGCTCGATACCTGGCACGGAGATCAAACGTGAATCCATGCCGGGCAGAATACGACCCACGGTGTGAGGTTTCGCCGCCATCGGCACGTTGATCGCCACCACTGGCGCACACTCGGTGACGCCGTAGCCTTCGAGAATACGGATGCCGTATTTCTCGGCGTAGATTTGACGCGTGCCTTCCTGCAACTTCTCTGCACCCGCCACCACATAGCGCAGGCGTGCAAAATCATACGGATTGGCAAAGCGCGCATAGTTGCCGAGGAAAGTCGACGTCCCAAACAGCACGGTGCAGTTACGGTCATACACCAGTTCCGGCACGATGCGGTAATGCAGCGGGCTCGGATAGAGGAACACCTGCGCGCCGGTGAGCAGCGGCGTAAACAAGCCCACCGTGAGGCCGAAAGCATGGAACAGCGGCAGCGCCGACATAAAGCGATCGCGCGGGGTGAAATCCGCCACAGTACGAATTTGCTCGACGTTAGCCAACAGGCTTTTATGTGAGTGCACCACGCCTTTGGGGTTGCCTTCGGAACCCGAGGTGAACAGCACCATGGCCGCCTCTTCCGGCTGCTGCGGAACCTGCGCAAGACGCGGCATCAGCAGGTGAGCCAGAATCCACAACTTGTCTTTCAGGGTAACGGTGTCTTTGAGGTCTTCGAGGTAGATCCACTGGACTTCGGTTAAGCCCTGCGGCAGATGCCCCAGATTGCCCTTCTCCAGGAACTGGCGCGAAGTGAAGACGGTTTTGACCTGCGAAGCAGTGAGCGCCGCGCGCATGCCGTTGACGCCCGCGGTGTAATTGAGCATCGCCGGGATACGCCCGCGCAGTGATGCCCCGAGGATCGCCGCCGCCGTGACCGTGGCATTCGGCAGCAGCAGGCCAACATATTCACCCTGCTGGCTGTAGCGCTCGAGAATACGCCCCACGCCCAGCGATTTTTTCAGCAGCCCGGTGTAGCTGTCCGGTTTGAAGTTGATATCTTCAATGCAGGGTTTAGTCAGGCCATAACGCTGGCGCGCATTGAGAAAGGCTTCGAACAAGGTTTCACGCGGACGCACCGCCATACGTGCTTCCATCATCACATGATGTAAGTGCTCACCCGCTAAGACGCGACGATCGCGCGCGCGTTTGGCTTCCGGCATCGGGATGACGGTGGCGGGCAGCACGCTTAAAGTGATGCGCGGGAACAGGCGACGCTTAAATACCCCCGCCAGTCTGCCAAACGGCGTGTACTCCGCGCCTTCAATGCGCATCGGGACCACGGTCGCACCCGATTTCGCCGCGACAAAGCCCGCTCCGCTGTAGATTTTCATCAGCGATCCCGTCACCGTGATGCGCCCTTCCGGGAAGATCACCACCGGACGACCTTCATTGATCATGCGCACCAGATGTTTGATCGACATCGGTTTAGTGGGATCGAGTGGCACGAAGTCGATAATCGGCTTGAGGAGCCGCATAAACCATTGATCGCTGATCGAGGAATAGACGGCGAACACCGGTTTAATCGGCAAAAACAGCGCCACCAAAATGCCATCAAGGAAAGACATATGGTTAGGGGTGATCAGCACTTTTTCTTTGTGCAGTGCGGTGAGATCGCCACGCAGTTCCACCCGCCATAACAGGCGAAACAGGAAACGCAGAACAGTGAAAAGCATGCCAGCTCCTTAGCAGCGTTTAAATATGGCGCTTACCTTGCAGGATCTGGCGATTTTCGACAAGTGGCGCGGTGATTTATGGTGAGGAATTGAGGTGGGTGTGGTGTGTAGCCTGTAAAAATTTACCGTTGGGGTGCTGATAATTGTGAAATGCTGCTCAGTGCTAATGCCGTCATGGCTGCACTGGCTTAAAGGTGAGAGCGCAATCTGGGGTGGTAAACAGGTGCTGACGCAGACTGGGGGCGCTTCGCCAAAGAGAACAGGCTGCACATTGGCTTATGTGAGTTTAGGTAGAAGGGAACCTGATCGTGCATATGCTCGGTGTTTGGTTCAATAAGGGCACGATGCTTGAGGCCAAAGCCCCTCTGCGGTGGCCGGGCTATCCGCAGCGCTGAGGCTTTTACGTTGGGCCAGGAGCCAGTCGCATGGATGCGACAGGCAGTTCGGGTTGGCCAGGACGGCCTTACCCGAACGGTCCGTAGGCACGACGTGGAAGCCGAAGGCACCGCGTCAGCGGCGCGAGGACTGTCCGGCCACCGCAGAGGGGCTATGGCCCATCCGCGCGCCAAAGCAGTCCACTGAACAGAGACGCTATAGCCCACCACTCCGCACCCAAAAGGCCCACAACAGAATCAACAGCCTCATACTTAGCTGCTCTAAACTGCAAGACAACCCTCATCTATGCTGCTAAAACTCATCCCTGCCAGAACGAATAACACTTAACCCTGCCAACCCCCGCCCAGCGCGGCAATCAGCTCAACGCTGCTTACCCACTGCGTGCTCTGCAGTGACAGTAAACTCTGCTGCTCACTCAAACTGCTGTTTTCCGTGGTCGCCACATCAAGGTAATCAATCATCCCGGCATCATACTGATTACGCGTCACGCGGGCTGACTCCTGCGCGGCACTGGTCGCCAACTGCTGTGAAGCAATTTCGCCCTGCAGCGTATTCAGCTGCACCAGATAATCTTCCACTTGCCCCATCGCCGTCAGCACCGACTGGCGATAATCCGCCACGCTGGCGTCATAGGCGGCGCGTGCCTGTTCCACTTTGGCCGAGGTCGCACCGAAGTCCAGCAGCGTACCGCTCAACTCCGGCCCTAATGACCAGACGCGATTGGGTAGTGAGAACAGGCTATTAATGGCCGACGAACTCACGCCGCCGCTGGCGCTCAGGGTCAAATCCGGATAGTAACCGGCGATGGCAACACCCACCGCCGCATTGGCTGCTGCCACATTACGCTCGGCATAGGCAATATCCGGACGACGCTGCAACAGCGCAGAAGGCAGGCTATGAGGGATGGCTGGTAGCCTGGCCTCCAGCTTCGCCACTGGCAGTGAGAAATCAGCCGGCGCACGGCCCAGCAACAGCGCAATGGCGTGTTCCGATTGGGCACGCTGCCACTGATAATCCTGTGCCGAGGCGCGTGCGCTCTCCAGCTGCATCTGCGCCTGTGCCAGGGTGGCGCGGGATTCGCTGCCCGCCGAGTACTTGTTCTGAATCACCGTCAGATAACGCTGATAGGCGTCGATACTGCGCTGATAAAGGGCAATCTTCTCGTCGAGGATGCGCAGCTGGAAGTAATCCTGAGCCAGCTCTGACTGCGCACTCAGCGTGATATTCGCCAACTCGGCCTTACTCGCCTGCGCACTGGCTTTGTTCTCTTCCAGTGTGCGGCGCAGTTTGCCCCACAAATCCAGCTCCCAGCTGGCGCTGAGATCGGCGGCATGCGCATTGCTGACGCTGCGCTGGCCGGTGGTGCTGGCCCGACTGCCGCTGCGCGTGCTGCTGGCGTCGTAGCTCACCGAAGGAAATAACGCCGCGCGAGATTGTGAGGTCAGCGCCTGCGCTTCACGGTACTGCGCGGCATAGCTCGCCACGTTCTGGTTGGAGATGCTCACCTGACGCAACAGGCCATCCAGCGTGGCGTCGTGATACACCAACCACCAGTCGCCTTTGCTCTGCTCATCCTGCGGCGTGGCCTGCTGCCAGCCTTTGGCTTCTTTAAAGTGCGTCGGCATCGCCATGGTCGGGCGCTGATAATCCGGGCCCACCGCGCAGCCCGCCAGCAACAGTGCCATCACCATCGGGGTAAATTTCAGAACATTTTTCATCGATCAAGATTCCACATGACGCAACCGCTGCCACTGACGTTTAGTGGCGCGACTCAAACTATCAAGCCAGAGATAAACAACCGGCGTGGTAAACAGGGTTAACAGCTGGCTCAGCGCCAGACCACCTGCAATCGCAATGCCGAGCGGACTGCGTAAATCCGCATCACCGCCGCTGCCCAATGCCAGCGGTAAAGCACCAAAGAAGGCAGCCAGCGTGGTCATCATGATAGGGCGGAAGCGCATCAAACAGGCCTGCGTGATCGCCTGCTTTGGCGACATGCCCTGTGTGCGCTCGGCGTGGATCGCAAAATCAATCATCATGATGGCGTTCTTCTTCACGATGCCGATCAGCAAAATGATGCCGATCAGGGCAATCACCGTCAGTTGTGTATTGGTGAGCAATAGCAGGAGTAGCGCGCCAACCCCCGCAGAAGGCAGCGTGGAGAGGATGGTGATGGGATGGATATAACTCTCATACAGCACGCCGAGCACGATATACACCGCCGCCAGTGCCGCAATAATCAGCCACGGCATGGTGGCGGTCAGCTGCGCAAAGGCGGCTGCGGTGCCAGCAAAACCGGCCTGGATGGTGGACGGCAGGCCGAGCTGCGCCATTGCCTGCTTGATCAGCGCCTGCGCCTGCTCCAGTGACACGCCATCATTCAGGTTAAAGGCCACGGTGCTGGTGGCCGATTGCCCCTGATGCGCCACGGAGAGCGGTGCATTACCGCCTTTGAAGCTGGCGAAAGCGGAGAGCGGCACACGATCGCCGCTATCGTTAATCACATACAGCTCTTTCAGAATCTCCGGATCGCGCGTGTAGCTGTCCTGCAATGACATCACCACATGATACTGATTCAACGTGTGATAGAGCGTGGCGACCTGGCGCTGGCTGAAGGCATTATTCAGCATGGTATCCAGCATCTGCACGTTAACGCCCAGCCGTTGCGCACGATCGCGATCGATATTGATCACCACTTCCTGGCCGCCGGTTTGCGAATCAGAGTCCACGCTGTTGAGCTGCGGGATCGCCGCCAGCGCAGCCTGCACTTTCGGCGTCCACTCTCGCAGCAGATCCAGATCGTCCGCCTGTAGGCTGTATTGATAAGTGGCGTTAGCACTGCGCCCACCGATATGCAGATCCTGCGCCGCCATCAGGAACATCTGCGCCCCGGCGATATGGCTGGTCTTGAGGCTCAGCCGGTTGGCGACTTCGGTGGCCGTGGCATCGCGATCGCTAAAGTCTTTAAGACGCACAAAGAAGTTAGCGCTGTTGCGCGAGCCAAACATGCCGCTGCCCATCGACGACATCACGCTGTCCACCGCCGGATCGGACTGGATGATTTTAGTGAACTCCAGCATCTTCGGTTTCATCGCCTGGAACGAGATGTTTTGATCGGCACGCAGTGCGCCCATCAACAGCCCGGTGTCCTGATTGGGGAAGAACCCCTTCTGCACCACGGTGAACAGAAACAGGTTCAGTAATACCGTTAGCACCAGGCTGAACATGGTGATCTTCTGGTGCGCCATCACCCACGCCAGGCCACGCGAATAGGCCGCCAGCAAGCCATTGAGTTGATTCTCAATAAACTGATACAGCGGATGGGGGCGCTTGCTGACTTTCGGTTTCGGCTTCAGCAGGCGCGCGCACAGCATCGGTGTCAGGCTCAACGAGACGAACATCGAGATCAACAGCGAGACGGTGAGCGTCACGGCAAACTCGCGGAATAGACGCCCGACAATACTGCCCATCAGCAGGATTGGGATAAACACCGCCACCAGTGACATGGTCATCGACAGCACGGTGAAACTCACTTCCTGCGCGCCTTTTAGCGCCGCACGCAGTGGACTTAAACCTTCTTCGATATGGCGGGTGATGTTTTCCAGCACCACGATGGCATCATCAACCACAAAGCCGGTGGCGATAATCAGTGCCATCAACGACAGGTTATCAAGGCTGTAGCCCAGCAGATACATCACCGCACAGGTACCAATCAACGACACCGGCAACGCCAGCGCCGGGATCACCACCGCCTGCACGTTGCGCAGGAATACAAACACCACGGCAATCACCAATAGCATGGCGATCAGCAGCGTTTCTTCGGTGTCGTACAGGGATTCACGCACCGTCGGGGAACGGTCCACCACCACTTTCAGCTGGGTATCCGCAGGCAGATCTTTTTCCAGCGCGGGCAACTGCACCTTGATGGCATCAATGGTGTCGAGCATGTTGGCACCGGCCTGGCGCTTAATGCCCACCATGACTGACGGCTGCGAATTGAGGAAACCGGCCTGATACTGATCTTCTACCGAATCGTACACGGTGGCGACATCGTGCAGACGTACCGCTTTACCGTCTTTATAACTGACGATCAGATCCTGATACTGCGCCGCTTTATCCAACTGACCATTGCTGTCCACTACCCATGATTGCTGGCTACCCTGCAGAATGCCCTTGGGTTTGTTGGTGGTGCTGTTGGCGATGGCTTCCCGCACCGTGTCCAGCGAGATGCCGTATTGCGCCAGCTTGAGCGGTTGCAGATCGATACGCACGGCGGGCAACGCACTCCCCATCAGCGACACTTCACCCACGCCCTTGACCTGCCCCATCGCCTGCTCGATTTTACTTTCCGCCAGGTCGTAGAGTTCACCTGGCGTGCGCGTGGCGGAGGTCAGCGCCAGCATCACAATCGGTGCATCGGACGGGTTGGCTTTGCGATAGGTCGGCAGCGACTCCATGGCGCTCGGCAGCAGACTGCGTGCGGCATTGATCGCCGCCTGCACATCACGCGCCGCACCGTTGATATCGCGGTCGAGATCAAACTGCAAAATCACGCTGGTGGAGCCCTGCGAGCTGGTCGAGGTCATCTCGGTGACGCCCGCGATCTGTCCGAGCGAACGCTCCAGCGGCGTAGCCACCGTGGCCGCCATGGTTTCCGGGCTGGCACCGGCTAAGCTGGCGCTGACCATAATGGTCGGGAAATCCACCTGCGGTAGCGGGGCCACCGGCAACAGCCGATAACCCAGCAGACCCAGCAGCATGATCGACAACGTTAATAGCAACGTGGTGACCGGGCGGAAGATAAAGAGTCTGGTGAGGTTCATTACTCGCTCCGCGCCTGCTGCTGTTTACGCTGCATATAGCGCTTGCCGCGCTGCGCGATGCCATCGAACCACAGATAAATCACCGGCGTAGAGAACAGCGTCAGCACCTGGCTGACAATCAAACCACCGACAATCACCAGACCAAGCGGCTGACGCAGCTCGGCACCGGATCCTGAGGCCAGCATCAGCGGCAGTGCACCGAGCAGTGCCGCCATGGTGGTCATCAGGATCGGACGGAAGCGCAGCAGACAAGCCTGATGAATCGCATCACGCGCACTCATGCCCTGCTTGTTTTCGGCCTCCAGCGCGAAGTCGATCATCATAATCGCATTCTTTTTCACGATGCCGATCAGCAGGATCACCCCGATCAGGGCGATCAAACTGAATTCACTGCCCGCCAGCAACAGCGTCAACAGTGCGCCCACCGCCGCTGATGGCAGCGTCGAGAGAATGGTCACCGGATGAATAAAGCTCTCATACAGGATGCCCAACACCACATACATGGTGATCAGCGCGGCCAGAATCAGCCACAGCGTGTTGCCAGTGGCGCTCTGGAACGCCGAGGTTTCCCCCTGATAGCGCAGCGTGATGCTGGACGGCAGATTCAACTGCTGTGTCACTTCCGCAATCGCTTTCTGTCCATCTTCCAGCGAGTAGCCGCTGTTGAGGTTGAACGACACCATCACCGCCGGGAACTGATTCAGACGCATATGCATCAGTGAACCGGTACGCTGATGGATAGTGGCGATCGAGGTCAGTTTCACCATCCCGGTGGTGGTGTCGCTATCGGTACTGGTGGTTGAGCTGCTGCTCGAACTGTTGCTGGATGTGGTGCCCGAACTGCTGCTGGTTGAGGTACCTGAACTACTGCTCACCGGCAAGTAGACATCATCAAACGACGCTGGCGACTGCTGATATTGCGGCGCCACTTCCAGCACCACGCGATATTGATTGGCCTGGGTAAAAATGGTGGAAACCAGACGCTGACCGAAACTGTTGTACAGCGCGGTATCCACATCCGAAGCGGTGATGCCGTAACGTGCCGCTTTGTCGCGGTTTAGCTCGACGTAGGCAACACGCCCCTGATCCTGCAGATTGCTAACCACGCCGTTAAATTCCGGACGCTGCTGCAGGGCCGCCACCATCTTCGGCGTCCAGCTCACCAGATTTTCACTGTCAGCATCGTCGAGGGTAAATTGATACTGGCTCGGCGTGACCTGATCGTTGACCGTCAAATCCTGCGCCGGTTGCAGGTAGAGCTGAATGCCCGCCACCTGTTGTGCCGCCTGTTGCAGCTGCTTGATCACCACATCGGCTTTATCATCACGCTCATCAAATGACTTGAGGTTAATCTGGATGCGACCGCTGTTGAGACTGGTGTTGCTGCCGTCGATGCCGATGGTCGAAGAGAGGCTGTCCACCGACGGGTTCTGCAGAATCACTTTTGCCAGCGCCTGCTGACGCTTCGACATCTCGCTAAACGACACATCCTGCGACGCCACGGTGACGCCCTGAATCAGACCGGTATCCTGCGTCGGGAAGAAGCCTTTCGGGATGGCGATATACAGCAGCGCCGTCAGCGCAAAGGTTGCCAGCGCCACCAGCAGCGTCAACTTCTGATGGTTCAGCACCACGGTCAGAAGACGGTCATAGCCGCGCACCAGCTTATCGAAAATTTGCCCACCCTTACGCGAGAAGCGCGACTGCTTCTCTTCCGGGATATGCTGCAACAGGTAAGCGCACAGCATTGGCGTTAGCGTCAGGGACACCACCATCGACACTAAAATCGACACCGCCAGTGTGATGGCAAATTCGCGGAACAAGCGCCCCACCACATCGCCCATAAACAGCAACGGGATCAACACCGCAATCAGCGAGAAGGTCAGTGAGATGATGGTGAAGCCAATCTGCTGCGAGCCTTTCAGCGCCGCCTGCATCGGCGTTTCGCCCTCTTCCAGCCGACGAGAGATGTTCTCCACCACCACAATCGCATCGTCAATCACGAAGCCAGTGGCGATAGTCAGCGCCATCAGTGACAGGTTGTTCAGACTGAAATCGGCCAGGTACATCACGCCGAAAGTGCCAATCAGTGACAGCGGCACTGCCACGCTCGGGATCAACGTCGCCGCCACATTGCGCAGGAACAGGAAGGTCACCATCACCACCAGCGCCACCGACAGCATCAGCTCAAATTGTACGTCGCTGATGGAAGCACGAATGGTTTGGGTGCGATCCGACAATATGCTCATCTTCACGCCATCGGGTAACGCGGCCTGCAAGGTTGGCAGTTGCGCTTTAATGCTGTCCACCACCTGAATCACGTTGGCACCCGGCTGGCGCTGCACGCTGATCACAATTGCCGGACTGTTATTGGCCCACGCTGACTGGAAGCTGTTCTCCGGCCCCTGTTCGATGTGCGCGATATCTTTCAGGCGCAGTGCAGCACCGTTCTGATAGGTGATGATCAGATTGCCGTACTCATCGGCGGTGCGCAGCTGATCGTTGGCGTCGATGGTCACCGAGTGATATTTGCCGTCGAAGCCGCCTTTTGAGCCATTGACGTTGCTGTTACTGATCAACGTATTGACGTCTTCCAGCGACAGCTTGTGCGCCGCCAGCGCTTTCGGGTCCATCTGCACGCGGATTGCCGGTTGATGGCCGCCCGCCAGCGTCACCATACCGACGCCGTTTATCTGCGACAGCTTCAGTGCCACGCGGGTGTTCACCAGATCCTGCACCTGGGTCAGCGGCAGGTTATCCGAGCTGGCCGCCAGCGTAATCACCGCCGTATCTGCCGGGTTGACCTTTTTATAGGTCGGCGGATTGGGCAGATCGCTCGGCAGCAGGTTGTTGGCGGCATTGATCGCCGCCTGCACTTCCTGCTCGGCGACATCCAGCGACAGATCGAGGCTGAACTTCAGGGTGATGATCGAGGAACCACTCGAACTGGTTGACGTCATCTGGCTCAGACCCGCCATCTGCCCGAGTTGGCGCTCCAGCGGCGAGGTAACGGACGACGCCATCACATCCGGACTGGCGCCAGGATACAAGGTGGTGACCTGAATGGTCGGGTAATCCACCTGCGGCAGCGCCGAGGTGGAGAGGAACTTATAGGCAAAGATCCCGGAAATCAGTACGCCGACCATCAGCAGGATGGTGGCGACGGGACGCTGGATAAACAGACGAGACGGATTCATTTTTTGGCCGCTGTGGCAGTTTTGCTGTCATCGGCCAGAGAGACTTTACTGCCGTTGGTCAGGCGATCGATGCCTTCGGTAACCAGACGATCGCCCGGCTCAACGCCTTTCAGAATCGACTGCTGATCTTCGCCAAACGCCGGGCCAGTGGTCACGGCTTTACGCGTCACGGTGTTGTCTTTACTGATGACAAACACAAAGCTGCCGTCGCTGCTCAGTTGCAGCGCCTGCGCCGGGATCACCGTGGCGTTATTCAGGATGTTGGTTTGCAGACGCAGGTTGACGAACTGATTAGCAAACAGCGATTCATCTTCATTCGGGAAAGTGGCTTTCAGCTCAATGGTGCCAGTGCTGGTATCGATCTGGTTGCTGATGAACTGCACGCTGCCTTCAGCCAGCTGGGTGCTGTTGTCCTGATCAAAAGCCACTGCGGGCAAACTCTGGCCATTGTGCAGCGCTTTGGTGAGTTGCGCGATATTGCTTTGCGGGACGCTGAAGGTCACGGCTGCGGGCTGCATCTGCGTCACCACCACAATGCCGGTGGTATCGGTGGTTTGCACCATATTGCCCGGATCAACCAAACGCAGGCCAACACGGCCGCTGACTGGCGAGGTGATGCGCGCGTACTCAATATCCAGCTTTGCACTGGCGATCTGCGCCTGATCGGCTGCCACTGCACCTTTGTACTGCCCAACGGTGGCCGTTTGCGTGTCGAGATCCTGGCGTGACAACGAGTCCTGGGCCGCCAGCTTTTTATAGCGAGCCAAGGTCAGCTCAGCGCTTTTCAGTAACGCCTGGTTTTGATTGAGATCGCCCTGATACTGCGCCAGTGTCGCCTGATAGCTGCGCGGATCGATCTGCGCCAGCAGCTGTCCGGCCGCGACTTTTTGCCCTTCGGTAAAGAAGACTTTTTCCAGTTGGCCCGCCACACGGCTGGTGACGGTGACGCTGGCATTCGGGATCACCGTGCCCAGCGCATTGAGATACACCGGCACATTGGCCGTGGTGGCCACACCGCTATGCACCAGCGTGGCACCGCCGCCCATCATCGCCATACCCGGCGGGCCGCCTGCGCCGCCGCGATGACCACCCTTTCCTCCCCCTGGCGGCATACCACCCGGCGCACCGCCGTGTCCGCCCACTACGCGCCAAATCACGCCAGCCACGATCAACACAACAAGTAAAATGAGTAGCCATTTGAGCCAGTGGAAACGCGATCTGCGAGGGGAATTAATTGTCATCGGACTCTTCAGATAAACAGGAAAATGGAAAATCCCCTGCAATGTCAGGGGATTATTTCAAAAGAAATCATCACTGCTTGTATTATCAGCTGAAGTGCCATGGAATTTCCATGGAGAAACCGTAAGGGTAACGTTAAGGCACTCAGGCCTTCCAGCCGCCTCCCAACGCCTTATACAAGGTGATTTTCTCGCTCAACTGGCCCAGATGCGCACTGATTAACGACTGCTGCGAACTGTAAAGCGATCGCTGGGCCACTAATACATTGAGATAATTGTCTACGCCTTGCTTAAAGCGCATTTCGGAATAGTCGTAATCGCGCTGGTTGGCGCCGACCTCCTGTTGCAGCGCTGTCAGCTGATCCTGCCAGGTATCCTGACCGGCCAGCGCATCATTGACCTCTTTGAAGGCGGTTTGAATCGCTTTCTCATAGTCAGCAATTTCAATGCGTTTCTCAATGTGCGCGATGTTGAGATTTGCCTCGTTTTTGCCACCGTCAAAGATGGGGAGATTTATCGATGGCACGAACGACCAGGCACCGGTGCCGCCGCCCAGCAAACTGCCGAGCGAGCTGCTGGTTGAGCCGCCAGAGGCCGTCAGGGTGATGCTCGGGAAGAACGCCGCGCGCGCTGCGCCAATGTTGGCATTCGCCGCTTTCAGGCTATGTTCCGCCGCCATAATGTCCGGGCGACGCGTCAGCAGATCAGATGGCAAGCCCGCCGGCGTGGCCGGGAACTGCCAGCTGGCGTCCAGCGTCGCGTGGGACAGCAAGGTGGCGGGCAGATCGGTGCCCACCAGCAAGCGCAGCGCATCCACATCCTGACGTACCTGACGCGTATAGCTTGCCACATCCGCCTGGGCAGCCCGCACGGTGCTCTCTGCCTGCGCCAGATCCTGATCGCTACTGGCCCCGCCGTTATAGCTGAGTTGCGTCAGACGATACGACTCCTGCTGACTTTTGGCGGTATTTTGCGCCAGATGCAGCAGATCGTTATCCGAACTCAAGGTCAGCCAGGCGGTTGCCACCTCAGAAATTAGCGAGATGCGCGTGGCGCGTTCGGTCGCGGCGGTGGACAAGTACGTTTCCTGCGCCTCATCCCGCAGGCTCTGCAAACGACCAAAGAAGTCCAGCTCCCACGAAGTGACGCTCAGTCCGGCGTTAAGCTCGTGATAGGTCACCGCTCCGGTGGTCTTGGTGTTGTAGAGGTTGGCCGGTTCATGCGCCGAGGTCTGGCTGGCGGTAGCATTGATTGACGGCATTGACGCCGCGCGCTGCACCGTAACGCTCTGCTGCGCCTCTTCAACATTGAGCGCCGCGACCCGCAGGTCACGGTTGTTGTCGAGTGACAGCTGAATCAGGTTGCGCATCGTGGCGTCAGTGAAGAAGTTCTGCCACGGCAGATCCGCCACGTTGCCCACTGGCGTGGGCTGATCGTACTTCGCGTCTACCGGCATTGCGGGGCGCTGATAATGGGGCGCCAGCGTACATCCAGCCAGCGCCATGGCCAGCGGCAGCAGCGCCATACGGAAAGTTTTAGTGTTCATGCGTTGTCACCTCTGCGGATGCTTTTTTCTTGCGGGCGAAGAACTGCGATACCACCACGTAGAACATCGGAACAAAGAAGATGGCGAGGAATGTAGCGGTGATCATCCCACCCGCTACCGCCGTACCAATCGAGTGCTGGCTACCTGCGCCTGCGCCGTTAGAGATAGTCAGCGGCAGCACGCCGAGAATAAACGCCATCGACGTCATGATAATCGGTCGGATACGCAGCCTCGCGGCTTCCACCGCTGCCTCGACCAGCGTTTTGCCTTCCCGTTCGTGTAACTCTTTGGCGAATTCCACAATCAGAATGGCGTTTTTCGCCGCCAGTCCTACCGTGGTGAGTAAGCCCACCTGGAAAAAGACGTCGTTCTGCAAGCCGCGCAGCAGCACGGCACTGATGGTCCCGAGAATGCCGAGCGGCACCACCATGATCACCGAGAAGGGAATGGACCAGCTCTCATACAGCGCGGCCAGACACAGGAACACCACCAGAATCGAGATGATATACAGCTGTGTGGTCTGGTTGCCGGAAGCCTGCTCCTCATAGGAAATGCCGTACCACTGCACGCGGAAGCCTTTTGGCAACTGCTTCGCCAACTGTTCCACGGCTTTCATCGCTTCACCGGTACTCTGCCCTGCCGCAGGCGATCCGAGGATCTCTTCAGAGGTCAGGCCGTTAAAGCGTTCGAAGTGTGGCGATCCGTAAACCCATTTGCCGCTGGCGAAGGCGGAGAAGGGCACCATGGTGCCGCTGCTGTTGCGGAAGTACCATTTATCGAGATCGGATGGCGTCACGCGTGAATCGGCTTTACCCATCAGGTAGACCTCTTTCACACGGCCGTTATACATAAACTGATCGATATAGCTGGAACCCCACGCCACTGACAGTGTGTTGTTGATGTCAGTCATGCTCAGGCCCAACGCGCTGGCCTTCTCGTCATTGATCTCCAGCTGATACTGCGGCTCATCTTCCAGCCCGTTCATGCGCACCTGCGCCAGATGCGGATCTTTGTTGGCCAGATCGATTAACTGGTGCGTAGCATCCATCATCTGCTGATGGGTGTGCGCGCCCGTATCCTGCAGATAGAGATCGAAGCCGGTGGCGTTACCCAATTCCATGACCGCAGGCGGCACCATGGCGAAGATTTTGGCGTTTTTGTAGTTGGCAAAATGCGCCATCACACGGTTCGCCAGATCCTGCACGCTTTGCCCGCTGTGGGTACGATCGCTCCAGTCCTTCAGGCGCACAAACGCCATGGCGTTACTCTGACCACGACCCGCAAAGTTAAAGCCCGCCACGCCAAAGGTGGTGGTGACCACCGAAGCCTCATTCTTCTGCAGATAGTCATTGAGATCGTTGATCACCTGCTGCGTACGCTGTGAAGAGGCGTTAACCGGCAGCGTCATCTGCACCATCATCAAACCCTGATCTTCGGCAGGCAGGAACGTGGTGGGCACACGCGTGAACAAAAAGCCCGTCACGCCGACGATCACCAGGTAGATCACCAGGAACAGGCCGCGACGGGAAATAACGTTGTTAACGCCGCGCGTATAGTGCATCGCGCCGCTGTCGAACTTACGGTTAAACCAGCCAGCAAAACCGGTGGTCTTGTGCTCCGCCGCCGAAGGTTTGAGCAGAGTGGCACAGAGTGCAGGGGTGAAGATCAGCGCCATGATCACCGACAGCGCCATCGCCGACACAATGGTGATCGAGAACTGGCGGTAAATCACCCCGGTCGAGCCGGAGAAGAACGCCATTGGCAACAGCACCGCTGACAGCACCAGCGCAATACCAAACAGTGCGCCCTGTATCTGCTGCATCGACTTGATGGTGGCGGTTTTCGGATCGAGATGTTCTTCGTGCATCACACGCTCGACGTTCTCCACCACCACGATGGCATCATCCACCAACAGCCCTATCGCCAGCACCATACCGAACATGGTCAGGGTGTTGATGCTGTAACCGAAGGCCGACAGGATGCCGAAGGTACCGAGCAGCACCACGGGCACCACCAGGGTGGTAATCAGAGTGGCGCGTAGGTTTTGCAGGAACAGCAGCATCACGAAGAACACCAGCACCACCGCTTCGATCAGCGTTTTCACCACTTCTTCAATCGAGGCGCTGACCACCGGAGAGGTGTCATACGGATACTGAATTTCAACATTATCCGGCAGCGAGTCTTTCAGATCGGCAATGGTCTGGCGCACCGCTTTAGCGGTATCCAACTCGTTCGCGCCGGTGGCCAGGCGCAGCGCAATACCTGCCGCTGGTTTGCCGTTCATGGTGGCATCAATGCCGTAGCTCTGCGGACCGAGCGCCACGCTGGCGACGTCTTTCAAACGCACCTGCGAACCGTCACTGTTCACTTTCAGCAGCACGTTTTCAAACTGCTGCACGGTGGTGAAGCGGGTTTTACCCAGTACCGTGGCCTGCGTTTTGGCACCCTGAATAGTCGGTAACCCGCCGAGTGAACCGGACGACACCTGCACGTTCTGGTTATCAATGGCGGTGGTGACATCGCTCGGCATCAGGTTGTACTTGTACAATTTGGCGGGATCGAGCCAGATGCGCATGGCATATTCCGAACCCAGCACCATAAAGTCACCGACGCCTGGCGTACGCGAGATCGGATCTTCCAGCTTCGACACCAGCATATCCGCGAGATCGCCGTTGCTCAGCTTGCCGTCTTTAGAGATCAGCCCGATGACCATCATAAAGTTCTTTTGGTACTTACGGATGCGGATACCCTGCTGGGTCACATCGGTTGGCAACTGTGATTCCGCCAGCGAGACGCGGTCCTGCACCTGCACCTGGGCGATATCCGGATTGATGCCCTGGTTAAAGGTGGCGATGATCTGCGCACTGCCGTCCGAGGCACTGCTGGATTCCAGATAGCGCAAGCCATCCAGCCCATTCAACTGCTGCTCAATCACCTGCACCACGGTGTTCTGCGTGGTTTCGGCACTGGCGCCCGGATAGGTCACCGAGATCGACACTGCTGGCGGCGAGATATTGGGATACTGATTGACGGGCAAACTGATGGCCGCAATCCCGCCCACCAGCATCACGATAATCGCGATAACCCAGGCAAATATGGGACGTTCAATAAAAAACTTCGACATGCCGCCCCCTTATTGCGCCGCTGCGTCGGTCATCGACAGACTCACGGCATTGGCGGATGGCGTGTCATTGGTGCTAGCGGCAGTGGTCGTGACTTTCGCCCCAGCACGCACGCTTTGCAGATTGTTCACCACGACCTTTTCACCTTCACTCAGCCCAGACGTCACCAGCCATTCACCGTTGATCATCTCGCCGGTGTGAATACTGCGCTGCTCAATGGTGTTGTCGCCTTTCACCACGTAGACATACGGCTGGCCTTTGGTGTCATGCATGATCGACTCCTGCGGCACCAGAATCCCCTGCTGCTGAATACCCTGCGGGAAGCTGGCGTGCACATACATGCCCGGGAGTAGCTCGTTATGTGGATTCGGGAATACGGCGCGCAGCACCACGGTACCGGTGGCGGTATCGACGTTCACTTCCGAGAACGCCAGTTTGCCCTGCTGACCATACTGGCTGTTGTCTTCCAGAGAGAGGCCAACCGCCGCGGTGTTGTCATCCACTTTGGCAATTTTGCCGTCGGCTAAGGCACGGCGCAGACGCAGCAGATCGGTGGAGGACTCACTGACATCGACATAGATCGGATCCAGTTGGGTGATGGTGGCGAGATAGTCGGTCTGGCCGTTAGTCACCAGAGCACCAGCGGTATACAGCGAACGGCTGATATGACCCGAGATCGGCGCTTTCACCAGTGTGTAATCAAGATTGACCTTAGCGGTTTCCACATCGGCTTGTGCTTCACGCTCTGCCGCGACGGCATCGTCGTAAGTCTGCTGGCTGATGGCGTGTGCAGAAGCCAGCGGCTGATAGCGTTTTGCCACCATGGCATCGTTTTGCCAGGTCGCCATGGCTTTGTCGTAAGCGGCTTTATAGGTTGCCGGATCGATCTGATAGAGCGGCTGGCCCGCTTTCACTTCTCCGCCTTCGGTAAACAGGATTTTCTGGATTACGCCGCTGACCTGTGGGCGCACCTGCGCGGTGCGGACCGCCGTGGTGCGACCAGGCAGTTGTGTCACCAGCGTGACGGGCTCAGATTTTAGGGCGATGACACCCACCTGGGGTGTCGCGGATGCAGCGGGCTTTGCTCCGCCCTGGTCACAGGCTGCCAGTAAAAACACCACGCTGGCAGAAAGAAGTTTCAGGCGCATAATTTTTCTCTGGATGAAAGGAGGGATAGTCACTGATGTGATGACATGCAAAAAATCATTGTAGGGAGGGAGTGATAAGGCGGTTGTTAAGGTTGCGTAAAATATATTTTCCAAAGGAAAATGGTAAACCTTTCGTGCCATAAATGGCTGTGAAATTTAGCTTTTTGCGGGTTTTTTACCGCCATTGATGACGACAGCATTAACCTTTCGGCTCAATCCCGCGACGACGTAATTCACGACGCGCCAAATCTTTCAACCAGCACGATAGCGTGATGTTTTCATCTTCTGTAACTTCGCGCAGTTGGTCATGCAACTCCGGATGAATGCGTAACTGAAACGCCGAGGAGCGGCCCTCGCCTTTTGGCGTTCGGTCTTTGGTTTTTGGCATCGGGACACACCTCAACGAATGGCAATAAAAAACGCCCCAAAGCCGCGCTACCAACACGGCAAGGGGCTGGCGAACCGAAATGGAATGCGGCATCGCGGTGCGTTACGCATAGGTTACACAGCAAGATATTTTTATGTTGGCGGGGAAGTGTTAAGACTCAGACAAGAGGTGTGAGCGAGTTCGCTCAGCGGTAAATTTCAGGTAAAAAAAACCCACGCATCCGCGTGGGTCGGTGCAACCGAACAGGGTGAATACCTGAGGACAGGTATTGCTGCCGCAGCAGCCGATCTTCACACCAATCAATACCTCTGGGACTTTTATCGTCGCCGAAAGTGGTGTGAGAAAACAGCCGCAAATCGCAACGGAGTTCGGCGAAATGCAACGAGGTGTGAAAAGCACCTCTCGGCAGTTACATCCTGATTTTACTAAGATTTATCCGAATTCGGTTTGCTGTAGATGGCGTCAGGCGCAATGTTCATATGCTTCAACACCGGCCCCATAATGCTGCCGAAAATCGGCGCCGCTACCGAACCACCAAAGTGATCGCCCGCTGTCGGATGGTTGACCATCACCACCAGCGCCACCTCAGGATGGCTGGCAGGGGCAATACCGGCGGTGTAGTTGACGTAACCGCCATCGTACTTCCCGCTGGTGCCCATTTTCTCTGCGGTACCGGTTTTGGTCGCCAGGCGGTAACCCGGCACAGCGGCTTTGACGCCGGTACCGCCAGGCAATACGTCACTCTCCAGCATGTGCACCACGGTTTGCACGATTTGCGGATCGGCCACCTGCTTGCCCAACACCGGCGGTGTGACTTTGGTAATCGACAGTGGACGATATACGCCGTAAGAACCGAGCGTGGCGTATTCACGGGCGATTTGCAGCGGTGTCACGCGCAGGCCGTAGCCAAAGGCAAAGGTAGCGCGTTCAATATCCGCCCAGCGTTCACGGTGCAGCGGGAAGTAGCCCACGCTCTCGCCGGTTAACCCGAGTCCCGTCGGCTTACCCAGGCCAAACGCCTGATAGGTGTTCACCAGCGCTTCAGCAGGCATCGCTAGCGCAATATGCGATACGCCGATATCACTCGATTTCTGCAAAATACCGGTCATGGTCAGGCGCGGCCAGTGGCCGACGTCACGAATCAAGTGGCCGTTGACGCTGTAGGGGGTGGTATCGATCACCGAGTCGGCACGCACCAGATGACGCTCCAGCCCTTCCATCACCACCAGCGGTTTCACCGTGGAGCCGGGTTCATAGCTGTCATTGATCGCCGTGTTGCGCATCTGTGCTGGCGTGGCGTTATCGAAGTTGTTGGGGTTGAACGAAGGATAGGAAGCCATCGCCAGGATCTCGCCCGTATCGATCTTGATCAGCACTGCCGCACCGGAATCCGCTTTATTCAGCAACACGCCATCGCGCAGTTTGCTGTAGAGGGTGAACTGGTCAAACTTATCAATACTCAGCTGTACCGTTGGCGGCTGCTTCGGCGGCTCGTAATCAAGCATGGCAACGATGTTGCCCTCTTTGTCCTGACGATAAACCTCTTTGCCCGGCTCGCCTTGCAGCACGTGGTCGAAACCTTTCTCCAGACCGTTCAGGCCATTGCTGTCAGCTCCGACAATGCCAATCAACGGCGCAGCGGCTTCACTCATTGGATAGAAGCGGCTGTCGTTGTATACCGAGCTGATGCCCTTCAGGTGCAGTTCGGCGATGTCTTTGGCGATGCCCAGCTCGATCTTACGGCCAAGATAGAGGAAGCGTTTTTTCGGGTTCGCGGTGATCTGCTCACGCAACTCTTCCGGACGCAAGTTCAGCGCCGAGGCAAGATATGTCCATTTGGCGTTGGTGAAGTCGGGATTGGCTTCCAGCACGCGCATCGGGTCGGCGATGATATCACGCGCCGGTACGCTCAGTGCCAGCGCCTGGCCATCACGATCCAGTAAGGTGCCACGGTTGGTGGGCAAGGTGACGGTGCGCAGTGAACGCTGATCGGCTTCGTGCTCAAGCATCGGATGCTTAATCAGTTGCAGGTCGCCGACGAAGATCAGCAGCAACACCATGCAGCTGAAGACACCCAGACAAATCAGGCGAAAACGAAACGGGTTAAATGGGGCTTTGATCTGGTCTTTTCCCAGAAGTTTTTTTATACGGGGCATAGCATTCCGCTGCAATAAACAGTTTTTTCAAGCTTGTTATCCGCAGTTATAAAGAAAGGTAAAGCGAGTTGACAGGAAAACTGTGTTTCAGTTCGTTAGCGCGAGCGACAGGCAAAAAAAACCTGCGCATCTGCGCAGGTCGGTGTAATCAAGAAAACTTTTTGATGTTCACCCATCAATACCTCTGGGACCCTGACTGTAGCAAGGTGGCATGACGGTTCTCCATCTCTCAAACGCAACAGTTACCCGCAAAATGTAACCAGCGGTGAGATTGTTAGCACCCCATTCACATCAGGTGTTTTTTGATTTCCACCAGGCAACTCATGGCGTTAGGGCCTTGCGTCAGTGATGAGGTGCCGATATCCAGCGTCAGCACATTGGGGTTACCGGCACGGTCCCACGGCTGCCAGGCACGGCCGAATCCGGGATCAAACCAGGCGCCGGTGGAGATAATCACCACACCTTGCGTTAAGCCATCGGTCAGACGCACACCGGCCAGCATACGGCCACGCGCATTACTGACTTCGATTTCGTCGCCATCCACAATCCCACGCGCACTGGCGTCCTGCGGATGCATATATAAGGTTTCACGTCCGGCAGTTTTATTCGCCTGCACCGTGGCAGTCGCGTCCATCTGGCTGTGCAGCCGATCCGAGGGCTGAATCGAGATCATATGCAGCGGGAAATCCTCGCTCAGCGGTGCGCCCAACCACTCCTGCGGCTCACGCCATTCAGGATGTCCGGCAAAATCTTCCAGTTGATAATCGGCGATGGTCTGGCAGAACAGCTCGATTTTGCCACTGGCGGTCTGGATCGGATGGGCCTGCGGGTTGGCGCGGAAATCATCCATAAACACATACGGCTTGCCGCCTTCCGGGATCTCAACGAAACCACGCTGCCAGAATTCACCAAACTCCGGGAAGTGGATATCTTTGCGCGCGTGCGCCACCGCACACTGCTGATACAGATGTTCAATCCACTGCATCTCATTGCGCCCTTCGGTGAAGACATCGCGATAACCGAGACGATCGGCGATATCCGCAAAGATATCGAAGTCATGACGCGCCTGATGCTGCGGTTTCACCGCCTGATGCATCGCAAAGACAAAGCGATCGCGTGAGGATCCGCCGATGTCGTTGCGCTCCAGCGTGGTGGTGGCGGGTAACACGATATCCGCCATCTGCGCCGCCGGGGTCCAGACGATATCCTGCACGATCACGGTATCCGGGCGCTGCCAGCCTTCCACCAGGCGGTTGAGCTGCTGATGGTGGTGGAACGGATTGCCACCCGCCCAGTGCACCAGATGGATATCGGGATAGTGCAGGGTTTCGCCCTGGAAATTGTAAGGCTGGCCGGGATTGAGCAGCATATCGCTGATGCGTGCGACCGGAATCGAGAAGTTGCCGGGATTCGGCCCGGTGCTCATCATCGGCGCGGGCCCTTCCTGACGCGGATTACCGACGCTGTTCATCGAACCGTGACCAAAGGAGAAACCGCCGCCCGGCAAGCCTGGCTGACCCAGCATCGAGGAGAGCGCAATCATCATCCAGTACGGCTGCTCACCGCGATGAGCACGCTGTACCGAGTAAGAACAGGTGATAAAGCTGCGTTTGCCAATCAGCTGCTGTGCCAGCAATGCGATACGCGCTGCCGGAATCCCGGTGATGGCACTCGCCCATGCCGGCGTTTTGGCGATACCATCGCTTTCGCCTAACAGATATTCACGCAGCTGCGGCCAGCCGGTGCAGTGGCTGGCAAGGAAGCTTTCGTCCAGCGCATTGCGGCGCGTAATCTCATAACCGAGCGCCAGCATCAGCGCCACATCGGTGTTCGGGCGAATCGGAATCCACTCGGCATTGACGAACGCCGGGCAGTCATCACGCATTGGGCTGATGTTGATGATCGGTGTGCCTTTAGCGCTCAACTGCTCTAGCGCCGGTTTCAGACTGTGCTGTCCGGCCCCGCCCGACGCCACCTGGGCATTTTTCAGCGCCAGGCCACCGAAGGCGATAAAGATGTCGGCATGTTCCACTACGCTCGGCCAGTCGGTGACGCGGCCCGTGAGCGGCATGTAAGTACCAATCACATAGGGCAGGAAGAACTGCGCTGCGCCCCAGCTATAGTTACCCTGCTGGTCCACCCCGCCGCCGCCCTGGAAGTAGAAACGACGGATCAGGGTGCGCGCATGGTTAACGCGTCCAGCCGATGACCAGCCGTAGGAGCCGTTGAAAATACCCGATGCGCCGTAGCGCTCGCGCACGCGGCGATTCTCTTCCGCCACCAGATCCAGTGCGGTATCCCAATCCACGGCGACAAAATCTTCACGACCACGCAGCGTGCGATCGCTGTTCTCACGCGACTTTAGCCATGAACGACGTACCATTGGCTGGCGGATACGCTTATCCGAGTAGACCAGTTCCGGGATGGTGTTGAGCATCGGCGACGGATCGGCGTCAGCAAAAAAGGGTTCACAGCCAATCAGGCGGTCGTTTTCCGTGACGGCAGTAAATGCGCCCCAGTGCGCCAGGTGTGGCACGCGTGTTTTCATGGTTATTGGGTCCGGCAGGCAGGTCTGAATCGTGCTGGCAGCATACCATGAGGCGATAGCAGGGCTAAAGCCAGTCTGTGAGCGCCTGATTTTCCGCACTTTTGCGACAGCGCTGGCATTCTCGCGGGTTGCTACAGGTACTGTTTTCCGTAACACTGATGGGATGTGTAAACGTTTTCCCGGATGCAAGTAATCGCATGGCTACCATTAAGGATGTTGCCCGCATGGCGGGGGTGTCGGTCGCAACCGTTTCCCGCGTCATCAATAATTCGCCCAAAGCCAGCGAGAGTTCACGCCTCGCCGTGACCCAGGCAATGGAGCAGTTGCAGTATCACCCGAACGCCAATGCACGCGCGCTGGCGCAGCAATCCACCGAAACCCTCGGTCTGGTGGTGGGTGACGTTTCCGACCCGTTTTTCGGCGCGATGGTGAAAGCTGTCGATGAAGTCGCAGGTGCCACCGGCAACTTCCTGCTGATTGGTAACGGTTACCACATTGAGCAAAAAGAGCGTCAGGCGATTGAGCAACTGATGCGGCATCGCTGCGATGCCTTAGTGGTGCATGCCAAGAAAATTCCTGACGCCGATTTAGAAGTGCTGATGAAGCAGGTGCCGGGTATGGTGCTGCTGAATCGCCTGCTGAAAGGCTTTGAGTCGCGCTGTATCGCGCTGGATGACCGTTACGGTGCCTGGCTGGCGACACGCCATCTGATCCAACAAGGCCATACGCAAATCGCCTTTATCTGCTCGACCCACCCGATTTCTGACTCCGAAGACCGCCTGCAGGGCTATTACGATGCGCTGAAAGAGCACGGTTTACCATCTAACGACCGCTTAGTGGCGTGGGGCGAGCCGGATGAAGTCGGGGGTGAACAAGCGATGACGGAATTGCTGGGGCGCGGTAAGCAGTTCACGGCGGTGGCCTGTTACAACGATTCGATGGCCGCCGGTGCGCTAGCGGTGCTGAGCGACAACGGTATTCGCGTCCCGGAAGAGATGTCACTGATTGGTTTTGATGATGTGCTGGTCTCACGCTATGTGCGCCCACGTTTGACTACGGTGCGTTACCCGATTGTCACCATGGCGCAGCAAGCGGCACAGCTGGCACTGGCGTTAGCCAACGGTACGGAAATGCCGGAAGTGACCAATATGTTTAGCCCGACGCTGGTAAGAAGGCATTCGGTGAGCGGGCCAGGTTAAAGGTAACTATTTGATGTCGTTTATATTTACAAGCGACATTAAATTACTTTAATCTATTGCGAATTGATATTTTTATTTGATTCCCTACCTACTGGTGACCAGCATGGCTGAAAGAGCACGCTATAAAAACATATGGGAAGTCGTTTATCGAGAAAAAAACGTCCCAGAGATAATATTTATTAAAAAGACATTGATAGACATTATTACACATCAAAAAAACCTTAGTGGTTATAAAAATCATGACATAGACATCAATTTCAATCGTGGTTCAATATCTAACAAAAGATTATTTGTCAATAATATAAATTTTGAATTTTGCGATTTCAAAGGTAAAAACTCAAACCAACGGATTACATTTAATAACTGTACATTTGTTAATTGTTATTTTGGAGGAACTGAGTTTACACATACTAACTTTAACGGCTGCAAGTTTGAAAACACATCTTTATCACTCATGTCATTTATCAAATGCAACTTTGATGATAAAAACTCCTTCAGAAACATATCACACTCAGGAGTCTTAACTAAATTTTCCGATACAAACATTAAGTCTACCGATTTGATATTCAACACTTATAATTACGCCACAATGAAATACTGCAAGGCCCACAACAAAAAATATTTTATTGAAAAATACAAATCTAGAACATCAACATCAAAGTTATCAAGAAATATTTTAATGTCTAATGCTTCTACTGGTGATGATGATATATATTACGATTCAATGAAAGCACTGGCAATCTCATCATTTAAAGAAAAGGTAGCTAAAACATTTAAAAATATCTATCTTAATTTAAAGCACGTAAAGGACATACGCTCATCCAAAAAACTAAATCACGACTCAAATTATTACCTTGCATTTAAATCGCTATTAATATCTCTTGCCACAATATTTAGATGCATATTTTTCCCCCTTGAAAGATCAATGTTGTTTGTTAGCGGCGCTCTGAATGGATGGGGCGGAAGTTTATCACGATGCATTTTCTCCGGGGCTGCAATAGTAATATTTTACTCGTTGGTATATCAATATTTAAACATAGATCCTGCATCTCACTTAAGCTCCCCCTTCCTTAAGTCCTTGGTAGCTAGTCTGGACATTACCTTTTTAGCTGGTTACACTAAACATGTAACAAATGACGGAGAGCCTACGTTGGAATTAGTTGCTCTATCAAATGTGTTAG
This sequence comes from Pantoea sp. BL1, assembly GCF_000963985.1. Classification (NCBI taxonomy): domain Bacteria; kingdom Pseudomonadati; phylum Pseudomonadota; class Gammaproteobacteria; order Enterobacterales; family Erwiniaceae; genus Pantoea; species Pantoea sp. BL1. Next base: position 51,512 of record NZ_JZRH01000003.1, read on the forward strand.
TTGGACTGTGGTGGTATGCAATTAGTATACCGACATTAATTAATAAAGTTAGTACTTCAAGGTCGTAATGGATAAAAATATTAAATGCTTAGTACTGTTTGGAAGTCATGCCCGAGGGGATCATGACTTACATTCAGACATCGATTTACTAGGGATCGATAACTCTTATGATTATGGAGTAACTAGCATTAAGACGACAAATTTATCTTTGTATTCAGAAGAAAAACTTACAGAAATGATGGCTCAAGGAGATCTTTTCGCATTACATTTGAAAGAAGAAGGGATATGCATATTCAATGACGAAATATTTAACGTCATTAAGAAATCATTTAAATATAAAGATGATTATTCATCTGAGATTTACACAAGTTATCTACTTGCGAAGAAGATTTTAGAAAGAGAAGCTGAAATTAAAGACTGGGCCTTCGCAAACAGAAGGATAAGTTGGTGCATTCGAACTTTTTTAATATCTCTATCTGCTGAGAAACGAACGCCATTCTTCTCAAAAAAAGCCATGTCAACTTTCGCAAATGACATTTCAAATAAAACAATAAACAAGTTATCTTTTGAAGATCAATATTTTCTTATTGATGCAAAAGCTCATAGTAGTAAAAATGAAAAAATATTAACCCTATTGAGTATTTTTTTACACTGTTTCAGTGAATTTGATGATGAAAATAAAATTACCAAGCGCGTTTTCTATTCAAGTGGAGTTGTCTGCAACACTTTAGAATCATTATTCCATGACCTCAAGAACTATTATGAATAAAGCAATGGGTATTTTATAATACAAGTTCAATGGAATTTAATATCAAAGTACTTACATGATCCATCGTTATAAATAGTTAAGAATTTAATTCTTAAGAAACAATTTACAACAGGGAAACTTATAAAAATTTTGGTTGAAAAAACATCCCATCAACCCTATTTAAACGACAGCATAAGGCAACTAGTTTAGGCTTCCATTTCAGAAAAATAAAAATAATAACCATGCAATTGTAATTAGCATTGAAAACCCATACTAGAATAATCAATCACCATAGTTAACACTCTGTAGTGGCATTGTGAAAAACAACTTAGCTAGTACTCGCTAAACCATAAAAATCGAATATTAATAAATTTTACTTTCATACTAACAATTATCATTTTCGAACAAAACTCACTTGGTTAAAAAATCCATCCAATATAAAAATGCAAGAAATTAAAATTCACAACAAGTGAGAGCAAACCATAATATTGAAAATATCAGCGCCATAAATAAAAATATTTTCATAATTACTAGCCTTATCATTAATAAGCTAATCATCAATTATTAGTTTAGCCAAAAGGTTACGGCATGGAAAACCTAGATTTTATATTCTCTCCGAAAATTTAACATTATAGTCAAGATTACTGATATGCCGAAAGAGAGTGGAATATGTCAGATAATTTCTTACAGGGAACTAAGTTTGCAATGAAGTACCATAAAGCAGCTTGTATGCAGTTATAAACCAGTGCTTTAGGTACGTTGAATTATGATAAACCACGTACCACAAACATTCCTCTTCAGCTTAATACATATGACGATAGATACGATTTATTTGAAGATGCTCAAATCACAAATCCTGCGAATAGACCTTCACTCGCACATCCGGGAACTCCAGCGCGTCACACTGATACTGCCAGCCAAAGCGCTCGTAGTAGCCGCCAAACGTTGACCATAGCCACAGCTTTTCATGCCCGCGCTCGCGGGCATAATTCAACACATGCTGCTGCAGCGCTTCGCTCAAGCCATTGCCGCGCGCAGGTTCATCCACATACAACGCGGCGACCCACGGATAGAGATCCTGACGGCTGATCAAATCACAACGCCAGAACCCTACCGTGCCCAAGGGCACATCGCCATCCAGCGCCACAAAGGTCACCGGATATTCGGCGCCGTTCAGGCTGCTGCGCACAATGCTGTCGTAAAATTCGCGGGATGTTCCCTCGCCAAACGCCTGCCACAGCCAGTCGGTGATATGGCTGGCGTGGTGCGGCACCTCGCTGAGCGCAACAATCTTAATCACATCAGCTCCAGCGCCAGCAGCTCCTGAATGGTCTGCGCACGACGAATTTCACGCGGGCTGCCGTTCTCGAACAGCACTTCCGGAATCAATGGACGGCTGTTGTAGTTGGACGACATGGATGCGCCGTACGCGCCGGTATCGTGGAACACCAGATAATCGCCGACCTGCATGGCTGGCAACGCACGGGTTTCGACTTTACCGCCTTCCAGCTGAGTAAACACATCGCCCGACTCGCACAGCGGACCGGCCACCACGCTCTCAACGGTTGCGTCACTCAGCGCGCGACCATCGGCTGGCAGCACGGAAATATGGTGATAGCTGCCGTACATGGATGGGCGCATCAGATCGCTGAAACCGGCATCCACCAGCACAAAGTGACGGCTGCCCATCTCCTTAACCGCACGCACCTGAGACACCAGTACGCCAGACTCTGCCACCAGGAAACGGCCAGGTTCAATTTCCAGTTTCACCGGATGACCGAGATGCGCCGCGATGCGGTCACGCGCACCACTCCACAAGCCGAAATAGTGCTGAGTATCAATGGCTTCTTCGCCGAAACGGTATGGAATCGACAAACCACCACCCGCTGAAATGGCTTCCAGATCCTGACCAAATTCGATGACCTGATCGACCATCGCGTCACACACCTGCTGCAGATGGCCATAATCGACACCGGAACCGATGTGCATATGCAGGCCCACCAGTTTCAGGCCATGCTGCTGAATCGCCGCCAGCGCCAGCGGCAGATCACTGTGCCAGATGCCGTGCTTGCTGTTCTCACCGCCAGTGTTGGTTTTCTGGCTGTGACCATGACCAAATCCCGGGTTGATGCGCAGCCAGACTTTATGGCCTGGTGATACAGCGCCAAGCTGATGCAACATGTCTACGGAACCGGCATTGACCGGCACTTTCAATTCCGCGATACGCGCCAGGGTTGGCTGATCAAACACATCAGCCGTGAAGACGATATCTTCGCCACCCGGTTGGAAACCCGCGGCCAGCGCACGTTCAATTTCACCCAATGAAACGGAATCCACTTTTACGCCAGCGGCACGCATCAGACGCAGAATGTGAATGTTTGAGCAGGCTTTTTGCGCGAAACGTACCACGTCAAAGGCGCTCAGCTGCGCAATACGCTGCTGAATAATCGCGGCATCGTAAGCCCAGAATGGCCCTGCATAGCGTTGTGCCAGCGGCAATAAATTGTCGGCAGTCAGTGCCGTTTCGGTGTTGTTCAGTGGACGTGGCATCTCAATTCTCCTGTGTCTTTGCCGTTATTTAGCCACAGCCAATCGATTCAGAAAAATATCTGTTTTAGCGTCAGCTATGCAAATATGATATGGAATTGCAAAGAGGATTTATGGCAAAAATTAACTGGCGACATATCGAAATTTTTCATGCGGTGATGACCAGCGGCAACCTGACGCAGGCAGCTGCATTGCTGCATACTTCACAGCCGACGGTGAGCCGTGAGCTGGCGCGGCTGGAGCAGCAGCTCGGTCTGGAACTGTTTGAACGGGTGCGCGGACGTTTGCAGCCCACGGTGCAAGGTTTGCGGCTGTATGAAGAAGTTCAGCGATCCTGGTACGGCTTAGACCGCATCATGGATGCCGCCGAAGGTTTGCGCCAGTTCCGCCAGGGTGAGCTGTCGATTGCCTGTTTACCGGTTTTTTCGCAATCGTTGTTACCTCCCCTGCTACAGCCTTTCCTGCAACGCTATCCGCAAGTCAGTCTGAATATCATTCCGCAGGAGTCGCCGCTGCTGGAAGAGTGGCTGTCGGCACAGCGCTACGATCTGGGTCTGACCGAAACCCAACATGCGCCAGCAGGCACTGAGCGTGTGCCGCTGCTGACCTGCGATGAAGTGTGCGTGCTGCCGCCTCACCATCCGCTGTGCCAGCGTGAGGTGCTGACGCCGCAGGATTTTCAGGGGGAGAATTACGTCAGCTTGTCGCGCAGTGATAGCTATCGTCAGCTGTTGGATTCGCTGTTTCATGAACAAGAAGTGGAGCGTCGTCTGGTACTGGAGACGCACAGTGCGGCTTCCGTATGTGCGATGGTGCGCGCTGGCGTGGGGATTTCGATTGTCAATCCGCTGACGGCACTGGACTATGCCGACAGCGGTGTGGTGATGCGCAAGTTCAGTATTGCGGTGCCCTTCACCGTGAGCCTGGTGCGGCCACAACATCGCCCGGCCTCAGCGCTGGTTGATCACTTCTGCGACCACCTGCAGCAGCAAGTGGCCACCTTTAACCAACGCATTGCCGAGCGTCTGGTTTAAGCGCGTACCGCTTCGCCCTGCCCGCCCGACTTACGGAAGGTGATCAGGCAGATAACCAGACCAACCACCGCCAGTGCAGCGGCGGCGACCGGCACTGAGGTCAGCCCGTAGCCTTTGTCGATCACCGCGCCGCCGACCCAGGCACCGAGCGCATTACCGACGTTGAACGCAGAGATATTCAGCGTGGAGACCAGGTTAGGTGCGTCTTTACCGTGGCGCACGACATTAATCTGTAAGCCGGGCACGGTCGCAAAGGTCGCCATTGCCCACAGGAACAGCGTGATCTCCGCTAACCACAGCGCGTGGCTGGTCCAGCTGAACAGCAGCGAGAACACCGCGATCAGCACAAAGCTGAGAATCAGGCTGAAGGAGACTTTCCAGTCGGCCAGCTTGCCGCCGAGGATGTTTCCGACGGTTAAGCCCGCACCAATCAGGAACAGCGTCCAGCTCACGCCGCGATCGGTGATGCCCGTCACCTGCAACAGCAACGGCGCGATGTAGCTAAACAGCGCAAACATCGCTGCAGCAAAGAACACCGTCATCAGCAGCGACAGCCACAGTTTGCCATTCGCCAGCGCGCTGACTTCACTCGCCAGATGCACCGGTTTCTCTTCTTTGTTGGTCGGAAGACTGACAATCAAGGCGATAAAGGCGAGGATGCCGATGATCGCCACGCCCCAGAAGGTGGCGCGCCAGCCAAACAGCTGACCAAACCAAGTACCGAGCGGCACGCCCAGCACGTTGGCGAGAGTTAAGCCGGTGAACATCAACGCTACCGCCGATGCCTGACGGCTGGGTGCCACCAGACTCGCTGCCACCACCGAGCCGATACCAAAGAAGGCGCCGTGGCACAGTGCGGTGACCACACGCGCCAGCATCAGCAGGTTATAGGTGTACGCCAGCGCACACAGCACGTTGCCGATAATAAAGATGATCATTAACAGAATCAGAGTACGTTTACGCGGCAGCTTCGCCGTCAGCAACGCCATGATCGGTGCACCGATGGCCACGCCCAGTGCATAACCACTGATCAGCCATCCTGCTGAAGGAATCGACACCTGTAAATCGCCCGCCACTTCCGGCAGCAATCCCATAATCACGAATTCCGTGGTGCCGATGGCGAACGCACTCAGCGCCAGCGCCAGTAATGCAACAGGCATAACACACTCTCCTAAAATGTTTTGCAGGCGGGCCGCACGGCGGACGCAATGCGGTTACAACGGACGCATACCCTCATTCTTTTGAGTTGCAGGCAGGGGCAAACGAGACAATCCCGATGAGCTGGCTTAAATCAGGGATTAAAATGAGCGATATCAGCCAACTTACCTGCAACCCAAACGATGACGGCTTTTATTATTTGAACTGCGTCACATTCTGATTAAAGCACAGGCTTGGCAGCTCAACCAGCCTCTGTGCTGCAAGGCATTTTTGCTTGCAACGCAATAATCCCTGCGCGGGAAAGTGACTGCAGCTGACCACTGAGACAGATGGCACTTTTCACGCTACGCTTGATTCAGCTGTGATCGTTGTCACAGCAATTCAGCTTTCGGCGAGAAATCAATCAGTAAAGGATGCGCGCGCATTGCCGATACCTCAACCAGTTACGCGGTGATGCGGTGTCAAAAAATGCAGGGGGAACACCTATGCGATGGCTGATCGCACTGACAGTGGGTTGCCTGAGTGGCTGCTCCGTGGGTCACTACGAGTACAGCAAAGAAGCCGCAAAACGCGTCGATATGACCGTGACTGGCATTCCTACCGTGCTGGGTATTGGCGCGCTGGGCACCACCATTCCACTGACACCTGAATACAGTTTGACGGCCGCACACGTGGCGAAATACTCGATGTATCGGGTGAAAGCCTGGCATCCTGAGTGCGATATCGCTGTGGTGTATCACAAGAACAGCGAACCTAACCTCCCACCACCGTTCCGCAACAGCCATATTGGCGACAACATCAATCTATACGGTTACAGCTTTATCTCGGCGATGCCGGTGGCCTCAAGCGGCAAGAATTTAATCAACACCACACTGGCCAATGACTGGAATAAACCGAGTTGTGTGGTGGTGGCCGCAAATGCCGGTGTAGTGAAAGGCATGTCAGGCGGTGCGGTGTACAACGCCAGCGACGATACGCTGGCGGGAGTGATTGTCGGTTACAGCAGTGCGATTGATGACAACAAAAGCGGCAAGACCTTGTATAAGGATGTGGCGCTGTATGTGCCGTACGCACGTTTCCAGGTGTGGCTGAATCAGGTGATTAAGTCGTAAAGCATCCGAGAGTCTCGGCCCCACTGATGCGTCTGAATCCGCCATCTTTCACTGAAATGCCAATCCCTCAACGGGATCACTTCCCTCTTCTAATGGAAGAGGGGAAAGAAAAAGGCGCTTACGCCGGCACCCAGGCCCCTTTTAACTGCACCTGCGGGAAACCGGCGGTCAGAATACGCAGTTCGGCATCGCGCGGGGTGTTATCACCCTGCCCCTGAATGCTGACGATATCCTGCGGGCAGGCCGAGAATGCCACGAAGCAATCCATCTCAGCGCGCAGCACAATGTAATCACCCGGCTTGGTCACCACCGGCAATGTTTTCAGGGTAATACCGTCCGGCTGCACCTGAATATTCATAAAAATGTTCAATGACGCCAGATTGCCGTGCGGCAGCTCGACACCTAACTCACGCATGCCTTCAAACAGATTATCGTGGCAGTTGCGGTGATACTCGGTGCAGCCCAACAACTCATAACGACGCGCATCGCAGGCGGCCATGAAGGAGTCATGCACGCCCGGTGAGGTATCCGCCACCAGCGTTAAAATCGGGTGGCGCTGGCTGGTGATAAAGCTGTCACCGACTTTGGGATTGAGACGCTGGTTCCACACACGCGTCGCTTCCATACACATATATTCAGTGACGTCTTCGGCGTTGTACGCCCAGCAATCCACCACTTGCGTACCGTGCAGATTGATCACCTGCACCGCTTCCCCTTTCTTCAAACGCACCGCTTTGCCGTAGCGCGCGGGAATGGTTATCGCTTCACGATGCTGATATTCAGCCGACATAGTGTTCTCCTGGTTAATGCTGCATGCCGCGACGATAGCGCGTCATGCGAGATTCAAGGCCGCGTGCCAGCCAGTCGATCAGACTGTTGAGCAGCCAGTAACAAAGCGCCACGGTGAGATAGATCTCCAGCGGCGCGTAGGTATCCGAAATCGCCTGTTTAGCGGCGTACATAAACTCCTGCACCGAGACAATCGACAGCAGCGCAGAGTCTTTAATCAACCCAATCATCAGCCCAACCAGCGGCGACAACATCTGCGGCAGGGTTTGCGGCAGCACCACATCGCGTAACTGCTCGCTGCGGCTCAGGCCCAGCACGCGACACGCTTCCCATTGCCCTTTCGGCAACGCCTCGATGGCCGAGCGAATAACCTGCGCGATGTAGGGCGCGTAATAGAGCGTCAGCGCCAGTACGCCCACTACCGGCGATGACAACGTGATGTCGTACTCCGGCAGCACAAAATAGAGCAGATAGATCACCACCAGCAGCGGCAGTGCGAGTGTTAGTCCGCTGTAGAGGTTGAGCAAGCGCAACCAGAACGGCGAAGCGCGCATCAGCAGTAACGCCATCAGCCCGCCCCATACCAAAGAACAAAAGGCGGCGATGAGGCACAACTTCAACGTGGCGATCATGCCGTCACCGAGTGAAGGCAAGGAGGTCAAAATAGCTTGCCAATCCATCAGGCGATCCTCCGTTTGGCTTCCAGACGTCGTGCGGCGGCAATCAACGGCATGGCAATCAACAGATATCCCGCCGCCACTAACAACAGCACCTGAGTGGCTTCATAAGTGCGCGCAATCACAATTTGTCCGGCATAGGTCAACTCGGTCAGTGCCACCACCGATGCCAGCGGCGTGGTTTTCAGCAGAATGGTGAACTCGTTGACCAGCATCGGCAGACTGGCGCGCATGACCTGCGGATTAATCACATACCACCAGGTCAGGAAACGGCTCAGACCTAAGGTCCGCGCCGCTTCGAGTTGCCCACGCGTGACCAGCGAACGGTTCACGCGCAAAATCTCCGCCACGTAGGCGCCGCTGTTGAGACCGATGGCGATCACGGCGGCCAGCATCGGCTGACCGCCGAGCCCCAAACGCGGCAGGGTGAAAAACACCACGAACAGTTGCACGATGGCCGGTGTACCGCGCATCAGGCTGACGTACAGTCGACCGATGGCGCGCCAGATCCAGGCGCGACGCAGTTGCAGGAAGCAACCAAGCTGCCCCATCACCACGCTAACCAACGACGCCAGCACGGTCAGTAGCAGCGTCATCAGCAGGCCATGTCCGAGTTCTGGCAGCGCGGCCACTACCTGTTGATCCAGCCCCATGCGTTACTCCGCGTTAAAGTCGTGCAGATTTTCCGCTACAGACAGCAGCAGCGGTGCGGGTTGATCGTTGCCCTCAATGCCGGTGTTGCAGGCCGAGACGATGAACTGGGTGTCCATCACCACGCGGCAGGTAATGCTGTCGCCGGCTTTGGTCAGGTTCGGCTCTGGCAGGATGTCGCCCGCACGTGTCAATTTGACGTGCATAAACAGGTTAATCGGGTCTGGTAGCTTCGGCACCACCATGCCCAATCGCGCCAGCTCGCCGCTCACCGCTTCCAGGCAACCTTCGCCCTGATAACCCTTTTCCGCCAGGAATGTGCGGGTGGAGGCTGGCAGCAGCAGGTCATGGCGCTTCACGCTGTCTTTGCCTAATACCATCATTGGGCGGCGGCGGTTGTTGACCAGACGCATGCCCGAGCCGAGCAGATAGCTGTTGCTGAACACGCGAGTGTGATGCACGGACAACCACACCGCCGGATCGGCAAGGCTGAAGCCAAACAGAGAGGCCACCGCGCCGTCGCCCTGGGCCGTGATGCGCAGCAACTGGCCGCGCAGCACTTTAATCGAGCCAACGCTGCCCGGTTCAACCGTGACCGCTTGTGCCAGCGTGCGCTCAGCGGTCTCTTCATAACTTTCACGCATTAACAGCATGATTCATCTCCTCTGCGTGAAATTCGTCACTCACCACGATATCAATCGGCGTGACCTGCAAACCGTTGCCGGGAATGATGTCCTGCGGGCAGGACGACACCGAACAAATCAGATCGCACAGCGCTTCAAAAGTAATGCTGTCGCCTGCCTTGCTGTTGGGATCGGTGACTTCCATCCGGCCATCGGCGGTCACCGGGCCGTTCTGGAACAGGTTGAACGGCTCAGGTAACGAGAAATACGTCACGCCAAAGGCCTTCATCCCTTCCAGCAGGTTATCGACGCAGTTGCGGTGGCCTTCGACACCGAAATCGACGCTGAAACGTGTGCGATCGCACGCTGGCACGTTGGCATCGTGGATGCCGATGCTGTCCGCCAGGATACGCAGCATCGGGCGGTTTTCACTCGACCACAGCGCGTCGCCGGGTTTGAAGAACAACGAACGCAAGTGCTGGCGGGTATGCACCGGCGACAGCTTTTCATTTAAATCATCGGCGTTGACGGCGACGAAATCCGCCGCCTGCTGCCCTTCACTGTCAATCACGGTAATAAACTGGCCCTTACGCACGCGGAAGGTTTTGCCATGGCCCGCAGGCACAGTCAGATTGCACTGGCACATAATTACTCCTGAGGAATGAAATCGCTGGCGGGCACGGTAAAGGTGGTGCCGAGATACTGCTGCTGCAGTTTGGTCAGCTCGCCATCCTTCTGCATCGCCAGAATATGGTCGCTGATGGCTTTGTTCAGGCTGCCGTCTTCTTTACGTGTTGCCCAACCCATCCACTGTGAAGGACCGACTTCGCCGACCTGCGCCACTTTACCGGCGTATTTTTTCGCCACTGGCGCCAGCACTGAGATGTCGTCGTAGACGAAGTCCGCGCGTTTGGTCATCAGGGTGCTGACGGTCTGATCCAGCGAATCCACGTTGATGATGGTGATGGGTTTTTTACCCTCTTTTTTCAGCTGCTCGTTAAAGCCTTTCAGCAACTGCTCGGGCACGCTGGCGGTTTTCACTGCACCACGCAGTCCGGACAGGCTTTCCGGGCTGAGGGTTTTGCCGCTGAAGGTGCTGGCTTCACTTTCGCGCACCAGCACGCCGTTGACGGTTTTGCTGTAAGGCACGGTGAACAGCACTTTTTTCGCACGCTCAGCGGTGATGTTAAGGGAAGAGCCTTCGGCATTGAACGAGCCAGAAATCAGGCCCGGCAAAATGCCGCTGAAGGCGGTTTTCTGAAACTCCAGTTTCACACCGAGATCTTTGGCGAAGGATTGCATGATCGCCACGCTGTAGCCGGTGATCTCACCTGAATCATTGGTGTATTCGTATGGAGGAAAGGTTGGATCGATGCCAACGGTGATTTTGCCGCTGCTTTTGATGTCACTCAGGGTGTCGGCTTGCGCCTGCGCCATGGTGCCAACGGAGAGAAGTGCGGCGATCAGCAGTGCTGTTTTTTTCATTGTGGTGTTTCCCTGGTGTTGGTGAAATGTCTTTTTCTACTGAGCATATTTTGTGCCAGCTTTTTCACCCTCCAGGTAACACCTTTGAGGTACAAGGGGTATTACTGAATAAAATCAGTGAGAAACATATGTTTCTTTAATTAAAAATTAAATTTCTTAGGTTTCATGAAGGTAAAAGTGGACTGATAATACGGGGGGATGATTGCACCTTTTTAGTGCAAATACTGGCGCATGGCGCGCCAGAACGGGGCATTATTCGAGTTCGTCGAGGGACTGGTGCAACGCTTCAACCTGCGCGAGGTAATCGTTACTGGTTTTGCCCATTTGTCGGGCCACCAGTGAACAGAGCAGATTGCAGACACCCGAGAGCGCGGCGGTGCTGTCGAACATCAGGCTACTGTCGGTGTGGCAGCGCACTACCCATTGCGCATGGCGCGCCGGTTTACCGGATAGCACGTCGGCGATATACAGCATCGGCACGGCGCGTTCTGCCAGCGCGTTCATTGCCGCTTCCAGCGCAGGCATACGCCGACGCAGGCCAACACAGATCACCACATCCTGCTGATTCAGGGCGGCGAGATGCTCCGCCAGCGAATCGCCGGGACGCGGCAACAGGCGCACATCGGGATGGATATGCACCAGATCGCGGTAAATCAGCTGTGCAATGGTCTGACTGTGACGCCAGCCCATCACCACCACGCGGCGTGACTGCGCAATGGCGCTCACCGCCTGTTGCAGCTGTTCACTGTCCAGCGTGCGATAGCTGTTGACCAGGTTGGCGATCTCTTTTTCCAGGTGCTGCTGCATGATGCTGGCGAGCGGTGATGCGGTCGGCACGGCTTGCAGATAGAGCGGTGAGCCGCTGCTCTGCATATCACGCGCCTGACGGCGGGCGGCTTCATAGCTTTCGTAACCGAGATGACGGAAAAAACGCGTGGTGGTGGCTTTGGAAACGCCGGCACTCTGTGCCAGTTCGGTCGCGGTGTTCATCGCCAGCTGGCCAGGTGCCGCCAGCAGCACGTCGGCCAGCCGCTGCTCATGGCTGGAGAGTTGATCCCAGTGCTGTTGTATCCGGCCCTCTAACGTTGCCGCTTTTGCACTCATGGTGATTCCCTGAAAATAAAAAAACTATCCTGCACAGAGCGTGCCGGGTTGTCATCAGGAATTTTATTTGGAAAGGGAAATGAAAAAATCGCCGAATAAAAAAGGCCGCCATAAATGGCGGCCTTTACAAACTCACTGCAAAGTGCGCAGGTTTTGCCTTATTTACTGCTTGGACGCAGCGCAGGGAACAGGATCACATCACGGATGGTGTGGCTGTTGGTGAACAGCATTACCATACGGTCGATACCGATGCCCAGACCTGCAGTTGGCGGCAGGCCGTGCTCCAGTGCGGTGACGTAGTCTTCGTCGTAGAACATCGCTTCGTCATCGCCCGCGTCTTTTGCATTCACCTGCTGCAGGAAACGCTCAGCCTGATCTTCTGCATCGTTCAACTCGGAGAAGCCGTTACCGATTTCACGGCCGCCGATGAAGAACTCAAAGCGGTCAGTGATTTCCGGGTTCTCGTCGTTACGACGTGCCAGTGGTGACACTTCAGCCGGGTATTCGGTGATGAAGGTTGGCTGAATCAGATGTGCTTCTGCAGTTTCCTCGAAGATCTCGGTCACCACGCGGCCCAGACCCCAGCTCTTTTCCACTTTGATGTGCAGCGATTTGGCAATCGCGACAGCTTTATCAAAGTCTTCCAGATCGTTCAGGTCGGTTTCCGGACGGTATTTCTTGATCGCTTCACGCATGGTGAGCTTCTCAAATGGCTTGCCGAAATCGAAGCTGTGGTCACCGTAAGGCACTTCAGTGGTGCCCAGCACGTCCTGCGCCAGGGTGCGGAACAGGCTTTCAGTCAGTTCGATGAGATCTTTGTAATCCGCATACGCCATATAGAGTTCCATCATGGTGAACTCTGGGTTATGACGTGGCGAAATACCTTCGTTACGGAAGTTACGGTTGATCTCGAACACGCGATCGAAGCCGCCGACGACCAGACGCTTCAGATACAGCTCCGGTGCAATACGCAGGTACATATCGATGTCGAGCGCATTGTGATGGGTGATGAACGGACGGGCTGACGCGCCGCCAGGGATCACCTGCATCATCGGCGTTTCCACTTCCATAAAGTCGCGATTCACCATGAACTGACGGATGCCGGCCATGATTTTTGAGCGTACTTTAAAGGTGTTACGTGATTCGTCGTTAGAGATCAGATCGAGATAACGCTGACGATAACGGGTTTCCTGGTCGGCCAGGCCGTGGAATTTATCCGGCAGCGGACGCAGCGCTTTGGTCAACAGACGCAGTTCAGTGATGTGGATCGACAGCTCACCGGTTTTGGTCTTGAACAACTTACCACGCGCGCCAAGGATATCGCCCAGATCCCACTTTTTGAACTGCTCGTTGTAGACGCCTTCTGGCAGATCGTCACGTGAAACGTAGATCTGAATCTGGCCGCCAACGTCCTGCAGCGTAGCAAAAGAGGCTTTACCCATGATGCGGCGGGTCATCATACGGCCGGCCACGCTCACTTCAACGCCGAGCGCTTCCAGCTCTTCGTTCTCTTTCGCGTCATAGCTGGCGTGCAGCAGATCTGACGTGGTATCGCGGCGGAAATCGTTAGGAAACGCGATGCCCTTTTCACGCAGCGCGCTGAGTTTTTCGCGACGCGCTTTCAGTTCGTTGTTTAACTCAAGGGCGGCATCAGCGCTCTGCGGTTGTTGTTCAGACATGTCGGTTCCTTATAACCCTGCTTTTAAACTTGCTTCAATGAAGCGGTCGATGTCGCCATCCAGCACCGCCTGGGTGTTGCGCGTCTCTACGCCGGTGCGCAGATCTTTGATACGCGAATCGTCGAGTACGTATGAGCGAATCTGACTGCCCCAGCCGATATCGGATTTGTTGTCTTCCGCAGCCTGCTTGTCAGCGTTTTTCTTCTGCATCTCATATTCGTACAGCTTCGCACGCAACTGCTTGAAAGCCTGATCTTTGTTCTTGTGCTGTGAACGGTCATTCTGGCACTGCACCACAATGTTGGTCGGCAAGTGGGTAATACGCACCGCAGACTCGGTTTTGTTAACGTGCTGACCACCCGCACCCGAGGCACGGTAAACGTCGATACGCAGATCGGCCGGATTGATGTCGATATCGATGTTGTCATCCACTTCCGGGTAGATAAACACCGAACTGAAGGAGGTATGACGACGGCCGCCGGAGTCAAATGGACTCTTACGCACCAGGCGATGGACGCCGGTTTCGGTACGCAGCCAGCCAAACGCGTAGTCACCGATGATTTTAATGGTGGCGGATTTGGTCCCGGCCACTTCACCGTCTGACTCTTCGATAATTTCGGTTTTATACCCTTTGGCTTCCGCCCAGCGCAGATACATGCGCAGCAGCATGCTGGCCCAGTCTTGCGCTTCGGTGCCGCCAGAACCGGCCTGAATATCCATGTAGCAGTCGGCGCTGTCATACTCGCCTGAGAACATGCGGCGGAATTCGAGTTCGCCCAGCTTGGCTTCTAAACCATCCAGTTCGATAACGGCTTCGTTGAAGGTCTCTTCGTCATCGGCTTCCACCGCCAGATCCAGCAAGCCCTGCACATCTTCCAGGCCCTGACGCATGTGATCTAAGGTTTCTACTACCGCTTCCAGCGAAGCGCGTTCTTTACCCAGCGCCTGCGCGCGTTCAGGTTCGTTCCAGACGTCAGGCTGTTCCAGCTCGGCGTTTACTTCTTCGAGGCGTTCTTTCTTGGCATCATAGTCAAAGATACCCCCTAAGAACGTCGCTGCGCTCAGTGAGGTCTTGAATACGATTTTTGACCGGATTAATTTCAAACATGGCTTTTCAGTCTTTTTTGACGATTCGGTGAAAGGAGATAAAAAGTAACGCGCTAGTTTACCCGAAACTGCGCGTACTTTGTAGCATTGCAGGTATGCGAGATAGCGCAACAGAATAGGTTTTTATGCGCCGAAAGGGATTCGGTGACCAACAATGGCGAGCCAGGGTCACTCGCAGCAGGTTACCGGGTGCGCTTTTACACGCACCCGAATGAATGACGCGGTTATACCGGCCAGATATGGTCGATAATCAGTTGAACCGAGCGGTTGCCACGGTATTCGTTGATATCGAGTTTGTAGGCCAGCTTCACCTGGCGCACGCTGGTATCCGGCCACAAGGTAGTATCAACGTTAAACGCGATACCATCCAGTAGCGGTCCGCCGCCCAGTGGCTCAATCATGACCTTCAGGTGACGCTCGCCCACCAGCTTTTGTTGCAGCAGTTTGAACTGGCCATCAAACACCGGTTCCGGGAACGTCTGGCCCCACGGACCGGCTTCACGCAGCATTTCGGCGGTGTGTAGCGTGAACTCCTGTGCGTGCAGTTCGCCATCAGACCAGATCACGCCCTGCAGCGCTTCGCCATCCAGCCATTCGTCGATCAGCGCAGCAAAGCGCTCGCGGAACAGTTCGTATTTTTCGGTTTCCAGCGACAGGCCCGCCGCCATCGCGTGGCCCCCAAACTTCATCATCATGCCGGGATAGAGCGTATCGAGACGCTCTAGCGCATCACGTAAATGCAAGCCAGCAATCGAACGACCCGAGCCTTTTAGCGTGCCATCGCCGGCTGGTGCGAAGGCGATGACCGGACGATGGAAACGCTCTTTCAACCGTGATGCCAGAATGCCGACCACGCCCTGATGCCATTCGGGATGATAGAAGGCCAGCCCCAGCGGCAGATCGGTGTGCTGGCGTTCCAGCTCATCGCACAGCGCCAGCGCTTCGCTCTTCATGCCCTGCTCAATCTCTTTGCGCGTCTGGTTCAGCGCATCAAGCTCGTTGGCAAGCATGCGCGCCTGCGCAATGTCTTCGGTGAGCAGCAGAGCCACGCCGACCGACATATCATCCAGTCGACCGGCTGCATTGAGGCGAGGCCCGACGGCAAAACCGAGGTCGCTGGCCGCCAGTTGACGCGCATCGCGGTTGGCGATCTCCAGCAGCGCGCGGATACCCGCCCGGCATTTTCCGGCGCGGATGCGGCTCAAGCCCTGCCACACCAAAATGCGGTTATTGGCATCCAGCGGCACCACGTCAGCCACCGTACCTAGCGCGACCAGATCCAGCCACTCCGCCAGATTAGGTTCGTTTCGGCCATCACTAAACCAGTTCTGCAGACGCAGGTGCGCACGCAGCGCCAGCATCAGATAAAACGCCACGCCCACACCCGCTAACGAACGCGAAGGGAATGCGCTGTCATTGAGATTCGGGTTAACGATCGCTTCCGCTGCTGGCAACGTTTCGCCAGGCAAGTGGTGATCGGTGATCAGCACGGGAATACCGTGCTGATGGGCGGTTTCTACGCCTGCATGGGAAGAGATGCCGTTATCCACGGTGAGAATCATCTCCGCACCGCGCGCACGTGCCTGTTCGACCACTTCAGGACTCAGGCCGTAGCCATCCTCAAAGCGGTTTGGCACCAGATAATCGACGTTTCCGCCCATGCTGCGCAGCGCTAAAACGGTTAATGCGGTGCTGGTTGCGCCATCGGCATCAAAATCACCGACCACCACAATACGACGGCCTGTTTCCAGCATCTGATGCAGTAAGGCTACCGCTTGATCGATGCCACCCAGGGTTTGCCACGGCAGCAGATGTTTTGCACCACGCTCTAGCTCAGCGGCCTCTTTGACACCGCGTTGCAGGTATAAACGGCGCAGTAACGGGGGTAAGGTATCAGGTAAGCTGGCGTCAGCCTGAATTTCACGCCGACGCAGTTCGACAGAATGCATCACTGTGAATTAACCGCCCCGCTTCTGACCATCAAGAACTTGTTTGAGCTCCTGCGGACCTTGATAGCCCGGGATCATCGCGCCGGTATCGGTGAGAATCGCTGGGGTGCCCTGAATGCCATACAGGATGCCGAGTTGGTAATGCTTATCCAGATCGATCTTACAGGTCGCTGGCGCATCCATTTGAGGTACATCGCCCTTCATCGCGGCATCAAAGGCCTTGTTGCGATCGGCACTGCACCAAACGGCGCGCATGGCTTTTTCCACCTGACCGTGCAAACCTTCACGCGGGAATGCCAGGTAACGAACGGTGATGCCCAGCGCATTGTAGTCGGCTATCTGCTCATGCAGCTTGTGGCAGTAGCCACAGGTGATATCGGTAAACACGGTAATCACATGCTGCTCTTTTGGCGCTTTATAGACGATCATTTCCGGCGCCAGCGCGTTCATTTTTTTGTCCAGCAGTTGGTTAGTCACGTTCACCGGCTGTGCACCGCTGACATCGTACAGCGGGCCCTGAATCATGTGTTTACCATCTTCAGAGACGTACAGCACTCCGCTCTCGGTCAGCACGGTTTTCATGCCTGGCAGAGGTGAAGGCTGAATTTCGGTCTGCTGCAAACCGAGTTTTTTCAGGGCCTGCTGAATGGCGCTGTCATCGGCATGAGCCAGACCGGCAAAGGCGCTGACCAGCAATGCCAGCATCGTTAACTGTTTTTTCATCTCAATTCCTTGTTGCCGCGGTTCAAGCACGCGGATGATGCTGTTGATGTAACTGACGCAGGCGCTCAGTGGCCACATGCGTATAAATTTGGGTGGTGGAGAGGTCGCTGTGTCCCAGCAACATCTGTACGACGCGCAAATCCGCACCGTGGTTCAGTAAATGTGTGGCAAATGCGTGGCGAAGCACGTGTGGTGATAGCTTTTCGCTGTCGATACCGGCAAGGGTGGCATAGTGTTTGATGCGATGCCAGAAAGTCTGACGCGTCATTTGTTGCGCGCGGTTACTGGGGAACATCACATCCAGTGTTTGCCCATTCAACAACCACGGCCGACCGTGCGCCATATAGTGCTCCAGCCAGTAAATCGCTTCTTCACCTAATGGCACAAGTCGCTCTTTATTACCTTTACCAATCACACGCACCACCCCCTGACGCAAACTGATGTCGCTGAGGGTTAAGCCTACCAGCTCCGAAACACGTAAACCGGTGGCATACAGCAGTTCCAGCATCGCTTTGTCACGTAGCTCAAGCGGCACATCAATACTCGGTGCCTGCAGCAGACGTTCTACCTGGTTTTCACTGAGGTCTTTTGGCAATCGCTGCGGCAGTTTGGGCGCGGAGAGCAGTGCGCTGGGGTCATCACCACGCAGCTTTTCGCGATAGAGGTATTGAAACAGACGGCGCATCGCGCTGAGCGTACGCGCAGAACTGGTGGCCTTGTAGCCGCCTTCGACGCGTTCGGCGAGAAACTGCTGCAGGTCAAGCGCTTCCAGCGTCAGCAGCGTGAGTTCGTGGTGGTGTAACCAGCCGGTGAGCGTTTGCAAATCCTGGCGGTAGGACGCAAGGGTATTTTGCGCCAGGTTACGCTCAATCCAGAGCGCATCCAGAAATTGTTCAATCAGATCGCTATCCTGCACGGTTCCCCCCAAACACGTGTGAAATCGTGCTCATTATGCCTGAAAGTCACCTGCTTCTGGTACAATTGCGCCAAAGTGAGTTTCAGTCAGAGCATTAATTGCATGAATATCGGTCTGTTTTACGGTTCAAGTACCTGTTACACCGAGATGACGGCGGAGAAGATTCGCGATTTTATCGGTGAAGAGTTAGTCACGCTGCACAACCTCAAAGATGAAGATCCCTCGCTGATGGAGCAGTACGATTTGCTGATCCTCGGCATTCCCACCTGGGATTTCGGTGAGTTGCAGGAGGACTGGGAAGCGGTGTGGCAGCAACTGTCCGCGCTGAATTTGCAGGGAAAAATTGTCGCGCTGTACGGTATGGGCGATCAGGCCGAATATTCAGAATGGTTCTTAGATGCACTCGGCATGTTGCATGAGTTGCTGCAGCCAATGGGCGTGCAGTTTGTCGGTTACTGGCCGCTGGAAGGCTATGAGTTTGCCAGCAAAAAGCCACTCACAGCTGACGGCACCCAGTTTGTCGGCCTGGCACTCGACGACGTGAATCAGTTCGAGCTGAGTGAAGATCGTGTCGAACAGTGGTGCGAACAGATTCTGACGGAAACGGCCGCACTGCTTTAACGCGGCGCATCTCTGTCACGCAGAAAACAAGCAGGCGCGCAGTGAGCGCCATGCATAGGGCGGCAGGTTGTCCATCATCAACCACAGCCGCCAGCGCTTGCCCTGCTGATTTTGCAACGTCAACAATACGCCGAAAGGCAACCAATCTGCCTGCCGCGCTAATTGCCAGCGCGCTCCACGCCAATGCCAGTCACCCTGTTCATCCAGCCCTAAGCGACCGGTGCGCTGCCTGAGCCGACGTTCATTGCGCCCGCACTCCAGCAGCATCAGAATCAGCAGTGGGGCTTTGCCCCACACCACGCCCTCGGGCCACTCAAGACTCAACAGCCAAACGGTGACCAGCACATACAGCGTCACGTTAAGCGCCCGAGCGCTGCGTGACGGCTGCACATCACATTGGAACCGGTCCGCGTTCACGGTTGCGCTGCTGAATCAGTTGCACCATGCGCTTGAACTCTGGGTCAGCGGGTTCGCCGTGGTTCATCAACCAGTTAAACAGGTCAGGATCGTCACTCTTGAGCAGGGCGATAAACACCTGCTTATCGGTGTCAGTGAGCGAGTCATATTCGTATTTGAAGAACGGCATGATCGAGACATCCAGCTCCAGCATGCCGCGACGGCACGCCCACTGAACGCGAGCTTTATCATGAATTTCCATGTGTCTTTTTTCCATGGCTGAAAACAGTGGCGCTCAGTGTACCTGCTTTTTTCTCTGCCTGCAGGCGCAGCGCTGAATGCTGCGTGATATTGCGCACAACAGTTCTACCCATTGCAGGGTTATCACGCGATTTGTGCGCCAGATTAGGTAAACAGGTTGCAAAGCAGCACTGCTCTTTTAACATTGGAAGCAATATTATTATTAATCAGGACGCACCCATGCCGATTTTCACCCTTCCGCCACGCCAGCCAGCTGCGGCATCACGCCTGCCATTAACCCTGATCTCCCTCGACGAGTGGGCGCTGGTGTCAGTGCAGGGCAAAGACAGTACCTCATATCTGCAAGGTCAGGTCACTTTAGATGTTGCAGCAATGGACGCCACCCAGCATCGTCCGGCAGCCCATTGCGACGCAAAAGGTAAAATGTGGAGCAACCTGCGTCTGTTCCACCGCGGCGAAGGTTACGCCTACATCGTTCGCCGTAATCTGCGTGAACAGCAGCTTAACGAACTGAAGAAATATGCGGTGTTCGCCAAAGTCACCATCGCTGCCGATGATGATGCAGTACTGCTGGGTGTGGCCGGTTTTCAGGCACGCACGGCACTGGCTGATGTGTTTGCCACCCTGCCGGATGCAGAAACACCGGTGGTACAACAAGGTGAGAGCACGCTGTTGTGGTTTGAACACCCCGCCGAACGTTTCCTGCTGGTGACCACGCTGGCTCAGGCAGAAACGTTGAAAGAGAAGTTAGCCGGTGCTGCACAGTTCAATGACAGCACGCAGTGGCTGGCGCTGGATATTGAAGCGGGCATTCCGGTGATTGAAACCGCCACCAGCGCGCAGTTGATTCCGCAGGCAACCAACCTGCAGGCGCTGGATGCGATTAGCTTTAAGAAAGGCTGTTACACCGGTCAGGAGATGGTGGCGCGAGCTAAATTCCGCGGGGCCAATAAGCGTGCGCTCTACTGGCTGGCGGGTAGCGCCAGCAAAGTACCGCAGGCTGACGGTTCCATGGAGCTGCAGATGGGCGACAAATGGCGTCGCACCGGCACCGTATTGAGCGGTGTGCAGCTGGACGACGGCAGCGTTTGGGTACAGGTGGTGATGAACAACGATCTGGAGCCAGACAGCGTGCTGCGCGTGGAAGGTGATGAAGGCGGGAAGCTGACCATTCAGCCGCTACCGTATTCACTGGTCGATTGATTTGCCTTTCTGGTGCGCATTCATGCGCACCTCTGGAAAACCCGCATGTTTCCCCCGTAAAGTCGCTATTTATGGCGACTTTGCCGAAAATCACACCCGGTTGATGACGCCATTTACGGCGACCTGGCCTCTTATTCCACCCAGTTGATGGCGCTATTTATGGCGACCAGGCCGATTATCACACCCGGTTGATGACGTCATTTATGGCGACATGGCCTAATATTCCACCCAATTGATGACGCTGTTTATGGCAACATGGCAACATGGCAACATGGCAACATGGCAACATGCTTAGGCTACATAAAAGTAGATCGCACAGAAGTGTAAAACGCTGCCGCCCAGCACAAATCCATGCCAGATAGCGTGGTTATAAGGGATTCGGCGCGAGACGTAGAAGATTACTCCCAGCGAATAGACAATCCCGCCCGCAGCCAGCAACCACACACCTCCGGCTGACAGCTTGGTCGCCAACTGATAAATCACCACCAGCGACAGCCAGCCCATGCTGAGATAGGTGACCAGCGACAGCGCTTTAAAGCGGTGGGCAATCGTCAGTTTGAAGATGATACCTGCCAGCGCCAGGCTCCAGATCACCACCATCAATCCTTGCGCCAGCGGAGATTTCAACCCAACTAACAGGAAAGGTGTATAGGTGCCCGCGATCAGTAAATAGATTGCGCAGTGGTCCAATTTCTTCAGCCAATATTTCGCTTTCTGGTGCGGAATGGCGTGATAGAGCGTTGAGGCGAGAAACAGCAAAATCATGCTGCCACCATACAGGCTATAACTGGTGATGGCGGTGACATCAGCGCGCATGTCAACGGCTTGTGTTAACAACAACACCAAACCAACAACGCCGAAAATGCAGCCGATCCCGTGGCTAATACTGTTGGCGATCTCTTCGGCTAGCGAGTAGCCCTGAGCAAGTATTCGATTCTGTGCCATACGCTAACGTCCTGGAAAACGGGTTAAGAACTGTGTTTTTTATCAACATCAGGGTAACCGGGAAAAATTTCAGAGTACACATGTACGCTAAAATAATTCTATGACAGGCGTGTGACAAATGGCCGATGGCAGCGCTGTCGATCACGCCGCCTCAGTGTCGAATAGTCAATCAGAAGATTAGCGACCACCTGCCGCATCAATAAAGGTGCCGGTGACGTAAGAAGCGGAATCACTTGCCAGCCAGATAATCGCAGCGGCGATCTCTTCAGCCTGACCACCGCGCTGCATCGGCAGCGAACGGGCTACACGATCGACTCTGCCAGGTTCACCCCCATCGGCGTGCATCTCGGTATAGATTAAGCCCGGCCGCACGCTATTGACGCGAATGCCCTGCGCCGCCACTTCCAGCGATAAGCCTTTAGTCAGCGTGTCCATCGCCCCTTTTGACGCCGCGTAATCAACATACTCGCCCGGCGCACCGAGACGTGCAGCCGCTGAGGAAACATTGATTATCGAACCGCCCTTCCCGCCGTGTGCGGTACTCATGCGCTTCACCGCTTCCCGACAGCAGATAAAGGTGCCGGTAACGTTGGTGGCGAACACGCGCTGAATACGCTCAGCATCGAGATCTTCCACGCGACACTGCGTAAACAAAATCCCGGAATTGTTGACCAGCACGCGCAGGTTGCCTGCCTGCTGATCAAGCTGCTGAAACATGCGTACCACTTCCGCTTCAATGGCAATATCGGCCTGTATGGCGAATGCACTGCCGCCCAGCGCTGCAATCTCTGCCACCACCTGCTCTGCCTCAGTAATGCGCTGGCGATAATTGACCGCAACACGATAGCCCGCCTGCGCCAACATCAGTGCTGTTGCGCGTCCTATGCCACGGCTACCGCCAGTGACTAATGCCAGATCCATGTTGCCTCCAAAATAGAAAAAGGGCCGATTTCTCGGCCCTCAGAATAGGTGTTCAAAAAGTGTTTAGCCAAAATAATTTAAGTTGCACAAGGCTGCGGGTCCCACTCTTCCCGGCAGTCCACAGTAGTCCGTGAAGGGGATGAATGGGAGCGACCAACGCCATGGCAGCCCCCAGCACAACCGCTAAATTATTGGTATTCGCTCATTGGAACACAGGAGCAGAACACATTGCGGTCGCCAAACACATCATCCAGACGCTTCACGGTTGGCCAGTATTTGTTGGCGCTGCCTGCCGGGAACACCGCCAGTTCGCGGGTGTACGGATGCGCCCACTCACCAACGATCTCCATCTGGGTATGAGGTGCATTCACCAGCGGATTATCCTCAGCGGGCCATTCGCCGTCGGCTACGCGGTCAATCTCCATGCGGATGGAGAGCATCGCATCGATAAAGCGATCCAACTCGATTTTGCTTTCGGATTCCGTTGGCTCAACCATCAGCGTTCCGGCCACCGGGAAGGACATGGTTGGCGCATGGAAGCCGTAGTCGATCAGACGTTTGGCAATATCCAACTCGCTGATGCCGGTCTGCTCTTTCAGCGGACGAATATCGAGAATACATTCGTGCGCCACGCGACCATCGCGACCTGCATACAGAATTGGATAAGCGGATTGCAGACGGCTGGCAATATAGTTGGCATTCAGAATCGCTACCGAACTCGCCTGCTTCAGACCTTCCGCACCCATCATGCGAATGTACATCCAGCTGATCGGCAGAATCGAGGCGCTGCCAAATGGCGCGGCGGATACCGCGCCCTGCTGTGTCAGCACGCCATCGATTTGCACCACGCTGTGGCCCGGAACAAACGGTGCCAGATGCGCTTTCACGCCAATCGGTCCCATACCTGGACCACCACCGCCGTGTGGAATGCAGAAGGTTTTATGCAGGTTAAGGTGCGAGACATCGGCGCCGATGTAACCTGGCGTGGTGATACCCACCTGTGCGTTCATGTTGGCACCGTCCAGGTAAACCTGACCGCCATACTGATGCACGATCTGGCACACTTCACGAATGGTTTCTTCGTAAACGCCGTGGGTTGAAGGATAGGTCACCATGATGCAGGACAGCTCATCGCCAACCTGAGCGGCTTTCTCACGCAGATCGCCGAGATCGATGTTGCCTTGTTTATCACAGGCCACCACCACCACTGCCATGCCCGCCATCTGTGCAGATGCCGGGTTAGTGCCGTGTGCAGAACTTGGGATCAGGCAGACATTACGTCCCCCTTCATTGCGGCTTTCGTGATAACGACGAATCGCCAGCAGACCGGCATACTCACCCTGTGCGCCAGAGTTGGGCTGCATGCAGAGTGCATCGTAACCGGTGAGCTGCACCAGCCACTGTGACAGCTGGCCAATCATCTGCAGATAGCCTGAAGCCTGTTCTGCCGGGCAGAATGGATGCAGTTCAGCAAATTCTGGCCATGTAATCGGGATCATTTCGGCAGCAGCGTTGAGTTTCATGGTGCAGGAACCGAGCGGGATCATTGCCTGGTTCAGTGCCAGATCCTTTTTCTCCAGGCTGTGCATGTAACGCATCATCTCGGTTTCGCTGTGATGACGGTTAAACACGGGATGGGTCAGGAACTCGCTTTCACGTGACATGCCTGCCGGAATAGCACTGTTTTCTGCGGCTACGCTGGCATCCAGGGCATCAATTTCCTGACCATGTGCATCACCCAGCAGAATCGCAAACAACGCCTGCACGTCTTCACGTGAGGTGGTTTCATCCAGGGTGATACCCACGCCGTTAAGCACGTCACTGCGCAAGTTAACGCCAAAGCTCAGCGCACGATTCAGCACTTCCGCTTTATCGGCTACTTCAACGGTTAAGGTGTCGAACCAGCTGTTGTGGCGTAGCTTCAGGCCACCCTTTTTCAGACCCGCGGCCAGAATGCTGGTCAAACGGTGGATGCGCGAGGCGATACGCTTCAGGCCCACTGGACCATGATAAACCGCATACAGACCGGCGATGTTCGCCAGCAGCACCTGAGAAGTACAGATGTTGGAGTTGGCTTTCTCACGACGAATATGCTGTTCACGCGTTTGCATCGCCATGCGCAGCGCGGTGTTGCCTGCGGCATCGCGCGAAACGCCAATGATACGGCCCGGCATGGAGCGTTTGTGCTCATCGCGGCTAGCGAAGAAGGCGGCGTGCGGACCGCCGTAACCCATCGGCACACCAAAGCGCTGAGCGGATCCGAAGACGATATCAGCGCCCTGCTTACCTGGCGCTTCTAACTGCACCAGCGCCATGAAATCGGCAGCCACGCTCACCACAACTTTACGGCTTTTCAGCTCGGCAATCAGTGAACGGTAATCATGCACTTCACCACTGGTGCCCACTTGCTGCAGCAGCACGCCAAACAGGTCGTCGTGATCCAGCGCTTTGCTGGCGCTGTCGATGATCAGTTCAAAACCAAAGGTTTCTGCACGCGTGCGCACCACATCCAGGGTTTGCGGATGGATGTCTTCGGCGATAAAGAATTTACCGGCATTTTTCAGTTTGCTGACGCGCTTCGCCATCGCCATCGCTTCGGCAGCCGCGGTGGCTTCATCAAGCAGTGAAGCAGAGGCGATATCCAGCCCGGTTAAGTCCAGCGTCAGGGTCTGGAAGTTCAGCAGCGCCTCAAGGCGGCCCTGTGAGACCTCTGGTTGGTACGGGGTGTATGCGGTGTACCAACCTGGGTTTTCCAGCATATTACGCAGGATAACCGGCGGAGTGATCACGGCACTGTAGCCCATGCCGATCCAGGATTTGTAACGTTGGTTCTGACTGGCAATGGCTTTCAGCTCTGCCAGTGCTTGCTGTTCGGTCGCGGCATCACCGACCGCAGGCGGGCCTGGCAGTTGGATATCGGCAGGCACGATGGCGCTGATCAGTGATTCCAGAGAGCTGGCACCAATCGCTTCCAGCATGGTGGCCTGCTGCGCGGGTGTAGGACCGATATGGCGCTCAATGAAAGCACCGTTATGTTCAAGCTGGCTGAGAGTTTGGGTCATTTGCAGTAAATCCTGAATCGGGCTGGGTTACAAAAACGGCATTAAATCAGGCAGATAAAAAAGAAGGCGCTGCAGTGCAGCACCTTCGATGACTACCGGTTACTCGTCGATAGCGCCTTTGTAGGCATCGGCGTCGAGCATAGAATCAAGTTCTGAAATGTCGCTGGCTTTGATACGGAATAACCAGCCCGCGGCGTACGGTTCGCTGTTGACCAGCTCCGGTGCGTCGGCCAGTTCTTCGTTCACAGCAACGATTTCACCGCTTAGGGGGGCATAGATGTCTGAGGCGGCTTTCACCGACTCCGCGACGGCGCAGTCATCACCGGCAGCGAAAGTGGCGCCTACATCAGGCAGATCCACAAACACCATATCGCCCAGCAGTTCCTGCGCGTGTTCAGTGATACCCACAGTGAAGGTGCCATCGGCTTCTTTACGCACCCACTCGTGACTATCGCGGTATTTCAATTCATTAGGCACATTGCTCATCGCCATTTCTCCTGAAAAATTACTGAGCGACCGGTTTACCGGCGCGAACAAAAATCGGTTTAGTGACTTTCACCGGCATTTCACGATTGCGGATCTCTACAATCGCTTGCTCACCAATGCCCGCTGGCACACGTGCCAGCGCGATGCTGTAACCCAGCGTCGGGGAGAAGGAACCACTGGTAATAATACCCTGCTGTGGCTGACCTTGTTCATCGGTGAAACGCACCGGCAAGCCGTTTCGTAACACCCCTTTTTCGGTCATGATCAAACCCACCAGCTTTTCAGTGCCATGTTCACGTTGCGCTTCAAGCGCCTCGCGGCCGATGAAATCGCGATCGGCAGGTTCCCAGCTCACCGTCCAACCCATGTTGGCCGCCAGCGGTGAAACGCCTTCATCCATTTCCTGACCGTACAGATTCATCCCCGCTTCCAGGCGGAGCGTGTCACGCGCGCCCAGGCCAGCCGGTTTGACGCCTGCCGCCAGCAATTTCTGCCAGAAATCGGCCGCTTCACTGTTCGGCATCGCAATTTCATAACCGGCTTCACCGGTATAACCGGTGGTGGCAATGAACAGATTTTCGCTTTGCACACCAAAGAACGGTTTCATGCCTGCCACCGCTTCACGCTGCGCCGCAGTAAACAGCGTCTGTGCTTTCTGCTGCGCTTGCGGACCTTGAACGGCAATCAGCGCCAGATCGTCACGTTCGGTGAGTTCGACACCAAACGGCTGAGCGTGCTGTTTGATCCACGCCAAATCCTTCTCACGCGTCGCGGAGTTCACCACTAAGCGGAAAAAGTCTTCGGTCATAAAGTAAACAATCAAATCATCAATGACGCCAGCCGAAGCATTCAGCATGCCGGTGTAGAGAGCTTTGCCGGGTTGCGTCAGTTTGGCGACATCGTTGGCCAGCAGATAACGCAGGAATTCACGGGTGCGGACACCGCGCAGATCGACGATGGTCATGTGAGAAACATCAAACATACCGGCATCGTTGCGCACGACATAATGCTCATCCATTTGCGAGCCATAATGCAGTGGCATCATCCAGCCATGGAAATCCACCATGCGCGCACCGCATGCCTGATGCTGTTCGAATAGAGGCGTTTGCTGAGTCATAACCATCCTGTGAAAACAAGTGAGTGTGACGCGCCTGCGCCGCCTGTACCGGCTGACGCAAACGTTCTCTTTGTGCTGAAGTTACCACCGAACGCGGCGATTAACCATAAGGAAAACGAGGGCGAAACAGTATCACTCCCTTAGCACGCACCAAACCCAACCCAGCATAATTCACTGCAATTTTGTGATTAACTACGCATAAAATACAATTAAGAACGATAAATACAGCCTGATAATGGAACACACGCCTCAGTACGACAAAAAGGTCCGGCGAACCCGCGATATCATCATTAGTTAAAGTAATGCGAATTGACGAGTAAAATTAGAATAAATCAAACGAGGCGCAATTTGAGTGCAGAGACGCACCAGAGCAGTGCATAGGGTGAAAAAGCCATTTGATGTGCGCTTTTCCGAACGCAGCCTGCAACGTCCCAACGCAGCGTAGCGGTCACTTTTAGGATCGGCTTTGGGTATAACGAGACAGCGAATCATGCAAAAAAATGGCGCCTGAATCGGCGCCATTTGAAAAGAATTTAACGAATCCAGCTGGGCATATCATTGAGCCCCATGGCCTGCTTCAGCATCATCGGTTTTACGCCTGGCAGTGTATCCGCCAGTTTCAATCCCACATCACGCAGCAGTTTTTTCGCCGGATGGGTGCCCGCAAACAGCTCACGGAATCCTTGCATGCCGGCCAGCATCATTGCCGCACTGTGCTTGCGGCTGCGCTCATAACGGCGCAGATAAAGGTGCTGTCCGATATCTTTGCCTTCCTGATGCAGGCGACGAATTTCACCGATCAGTTCTGCGGCATCCATAAAGCCAAGATTGACGCCCTGCCCGGCCAGCGGATGAATGGTGTGTGCGGCATCGCCCACCAGTGCCAGGCGGTGTGCGGCAAAGTTACGGGCATAGCGCGCCATCAGCGGGAAGGTTTTGCGCTCGCTTTCAGCATGGCACAAGCCGAGGCGCATATCGAAGGCGACCGACAAATGCTGGTTGAACAGCGCTTCTGGCATCGATTGCACCCGCGCCGCTTCCTGCGGCGACAATGACCAGACAATAGAACAGAGATGCGGGTCCTGCATCGGCAGGAACGCCAGAATGCCATCGCCATGGAACACCTGACGCGCAATCGCATCGTGCGGCATATCGGTGCGAATATTGGCAACCAGCGCATGATGATCGTAATCCCAGAAGGTAATCGGGATATCGGCTTTATCGCGCAGCCAGGAGTTTGCGCCATCCGCGGCAATCAGCAGGCGCGCACTCATCATGCTGCCGTCCTGTAAAGTGACGAACGCTTCGTTGTCGCCAAAGGCTACCTGCTGCAACTGCGCAGGGGCAAATAAGGTGATATCGCTGCACTGACTGGCGCGCTGCCACAATGCGCTGTGAATCACTTCGTTTTCAATAATATGACCGAGATGGGATAAGCCTTGCTGCTCATCATCAAAGCTGATGGAACCAAAGCTGTCTTGATCCCACACTTCCATGCCGTGATAGGCACTGGCGCGCAACGCCAGGATGCTGGACCAGACATCCAGTTTTTGCAGCAGACGTTCGCTGGCAGCGTTGATCGCCGAGACGCGAATCGATGCGGCGCTCGCTGGATCAAATTGTGGCTCAGGTGCTTTCTCCAGCACGGCAACGCGCAGGCCGCTGCCCTGTAATCCGCAGGCAACGGCCAGACCTACCATACCGCCACCGGCGATAGCCACATCAAATGTTTGCATTGCTGCCCCTTAATTCATGCTTAACGCTTTACCCAGCCGAGCGTGCGCGCGGCAAGTGGGTTTCGCAGCCATGGCAGATGGTCCATTGCCACCAGCCCAAGATTTCTTCCCGCCACTAAGGGCGCATAACGATTGGCAAATAGCCGCACCAGGCCATCGGTCACGCCGATTGTCGCGGCGCGATCCGGTTGACGACGCGCAGCGAAGTGCTGCAACACGCCATAGCTGCCCACATCCTGCTGCTGACGATGTGCACCTGCCAGCGTTTCCGCCAGCGACATCACATCTCGCAGGCCCAGATTAAAACCCTGGCCCGCAATCGGATGCAGCGTTTGCGCCGCATTGCCCACCAGCGCCAGGCGATGCGCTACCTGACGTTCAGCGGTTTGCAGCGCCAGCGGATACACTTCGCGCTGGCCGGCATGGGTGAAACGCCCTAAGCGCCAGCCAAACGCTTGCTGAAGCTCGTGCAGGAAGGTCGCATCATCCCACTGTTTAACTGTCGCTTCTGCCTCGACGGGATGACACCACACCAGCGACATGCGATTGCCAGACATCGGTAATAGTGCCAGCGGGCCGTGCTCGGTGAAGCGTTCAAAAGCACGCCCCTGATGCGGTTGTTGCGTGGTGACGTTGGCAATCACCGCTAGCTGCTGGTAATCGTCCCGCTGCCAGGTCATGCCGCATGACGCCGCAAGTGGCGAACGTGAGCCATCGGCCGCCACCAGCAACGCGCCCTGTAACCGCTCGCCGCTGTTGAGTGTCACGGTGACAGACTCTGCTGTGCGATCCACCGTCGTGACGTAATCCGGGCAGCGCAGCGTCACGCCAGGCGCACTTTTCAGTCGCTGGAACAGGCGCTGTCCCACATCAAACAGCTCAACCACCTGCCCCAGCGCTGGGACCTGATAATCATCTGCCTTGAGCTGCACAAAACCGGTGTGGCCACGGTCAGAGACGTGAATATCCGTGATTGGCGTGCCGCAATCTGCGAGCGAGCGCCATACATCGATATCCGCCAGCTGCTGACAGGTGCCCGCCGCTAACGCAATCGCTCGGCCGTCGAAACCAGGATGTTTGCGGCTATCCGGCAGGCTGCGCTCAATGAGCGTGACGGGCAGCTGGCCTTGCGTCAGACGCGAAATCGCCAGCGCCAGGGTTGCACCGGTCATACCGCCGCCTGCAATCAAAATGCTCATGCGTGGCGTGCCGCTGCCATCAAGGCTTCAATCGCATCGGCATCTTTCACGACGCTGTCGGTCAGGTTTTCGTTGCCGTCAGCGGTGATCACGATGTCATCTTCGATACGGATACCGATACCGCGATACTGCGGTGGGACTTTCGCATCCGGCGCGATGTACAGACCCGGTTCAATGGTCAGCACCATACCCGGTTCGAGAATGCGATCACGGCTTGGTGTACCGTAATGGCCGACGTCATGCACATCCAGCCCCAGCCAGTGACTCAAGCCGTGCATGAAGAACGGGCGGTGCGCCTGCTCTTCGAACAGCGTATCGATATTGCCTTCCAGAATGCCGAGATCGACCAGACCGGTGATCATGATGTGCACCACTTCGTCATTGACGTCGTGGATGCTGACGCCAGGGCGGAACATCGACAGCGCTTTGTACAGCGAGGCCAGCACGATGTCGTAAATCTCGCGCTGGGGTTGCGTGAATTTGCCATTAACCGGGAAGGTGCGGGTGATGTCACCGGCATACCCGTGGAATTCACAACCCGCATCAATCAGCACCAAATCGCCATCGCGCATTTCACTTTCGTTTTCGGTGTAATGCAGGATGCAGCCGTTCTCACCCGATCCCACGATAGTGTTGTAAGAAGGGAAGCGTGCGCCGTGGCGATTGAATTCATGGTGAATTTCGCCTTCGAGCTGATACTCAAACATCCCCGGACGGCAAGCTTGCATCGCACGAGTATGCGCCAGCGCACTGATTTTTCCCGCACGGCGCAAAATCTCAATTTCGGCTTCGCTTTTAAACAGGCGCATATCGTGCACCCACGGCCGCCAGTCGGTAACGGTAGCAGGCGCGCTGAGATTCTGACGGAAGCCACGGCGCAGTTTTTCCAACGCGCTGAACACCAGTTGGTCAGCTTCTGCGTACTCACCCTGAGCGTGATACACCACATCAAGCCCGTTGAGCAGCTGATGCAATTGCTCACCGATGTCATCCCACGGTAAAGCACGGTCAACGCCAAGCTTAGCGGGTGCGGCATCTTGCCCGAGGCGGCGGCCAAACCAGATCTCTGCGGTAAGGTCGCGAACACGATTGAACAGCACGCTGTGGTTATGCTTGTCATCACTTTTGATCAGCACTAACAGCGCCTGCGGTTCATTGAACCCGGTGAAATACCAGAAGTCGCTGTTTTGGCGGAAGTTGTATTCCGTGTCGTTGCTGCGGGTCACTTCAGGTGCAGCTAAAATCAAAGCGGCGCTGCCAGGTGCCATACGGGCAATCAGCGCCTGACGACGTTGCTGGAAAGTATCCAGTGTAATCATGTTTGCACTCCCTGTTGAAACGGGCACCACGCGCCCGCAATAACGCACTTAGTGTAACGTTGGCTTTTGCACTTCCGGCGCAGTTGGCGTGTGCTGACGAGTGAATGTGTCATGGCAAAGCAAGGCCGCCACGCGCACATACTCAATCACTTCTTCCAGCGACTGCTCCAGCTCTTCCTGATCTTCATCTTCGTCGTAACCGAGCTGCGCGATGGTGCGCAAATCATCAATTGCTTCACCGGTTTCGCCGGTCACTTTATCCAGCTTCGTCTGCGTAACGCCTAAGCCGAGCAGGAAATGGTTGACCCAGCCCGCGAGCGCATCCGCGCGATCGAAGACGGTGATGTCATCATCTTCCGGCAGCATCAGCTGGAACATGAAACCCTCATCTTCCAGCGTATTGCTCAGATTTTCATGCAGCGCCTGCAGCGGCTGTGACAAGCTTTGTGAAAACGCCATGCCGTCGTTGGTGAGGTCGTGGATCTTGGTTTTCCAGCTGGCATCTTTGCTGCCACCACACAAAATACCGGACAGCAATCCGTGCATTTCGGCTGGCGTCATGCCCACGCCCTGCTGAGAAAGGGCTGCGGCTAGCGCGTTGTAACCAGGAGTTTCGTTCTGTAAAGACATAGGCTTTGGTCGTCGTTGGCAGAATAAGTTCGTGTTATGCTACCACCAGGTGCCTCAGGGTTTCCAGAAAAGGGGTTGTAACTTATATCGCGGCTCTATATAGTTGCGCACCTCCCAACCCATTGACAGGTAAGGGAGATGCGAACAGAGTAATCAGTCAGGATGGTGGCATGTCTGCACAACCGGTAGATATTCAGATTTTTGGTCGTTCATTGAGAGTAAATTGTCCGCCCGAACAGCAAGATGCGCTGAATCTGGCTGCAGAGGATCTCAATCAACGGTTGCAAGATTTAAAAGTTCGCACTAGAGTCACCAATACAGAGCAACTGGTGTTCATCGCCGCCTTAAACATCTGCCACGAGCTGGCACAGGAAAAAGGCAAGACGCGCGACTATGCAGCAAACATGGAACAACGTATCCGCATGCTGCAGCAGACCATTGAACAAGCATTAGTTGAGCAAGGTCGCATAACTGATCGCCAGGGCCCTAAATTCGAATAACACTTCATGGTACTCGTGTTAGAGTGACGGTGAAGTCAATTTTCTCTGAGATGTTTGCAAGCGGGCCCGTCCCCTGAGCCGATATTTAATACCAACAGAATGTGACGATCCACAATTTGTGCGCATGCTCGGTCCGTCCGAGAAGCCTAATAATTGTGACGGCATGTTCACCTTGAACCATGGGTTCAAGGGTTACAGCCTGCGGCGGCATCTCGGAGATCTCCTCTTTAGTCCCCTTCGCCAGAGACTTATGTTTCAGCAAGGCGGCAAGCAAATGGATCCCAATCAGCTTAACGAATTGAGTGATTGGGGTGCATGAGCGCAGTTAGTCCCCTGTACCTGAAGTATGACGAGAATCTCCCGCTTCGCATGATATAGTTGGTCAAATTGCCGACTCTGCCGGGGACATCATGACCGCACCTTCCCTACTTGATCGCCAGGACATCCGCCAGCATGTGCGCCATCTGCGCCGCAACCTTACGCCTGAACAGCAGGAGCAAGCTGCCGATCTGCTCGCCGAGCACGCTATCAACTTTGCGCCTATCGCTAATGCCCAACGCATCGCGCTGTTTTTATCTGTCGATGGCGAAATCAACACCCGCCCGCTGATTGCCAAGCTGTGGCAGCAGAAAAAGCAGGTTTTTTTGCCGGTACTGCATCCTTTCGCTCCCGGGCATCTGCTGTTCCTGCGTTACACGCCTGAGACGTCACTGGCCCCAAACAAATTGCGCATCCCTGAACCGCCGCTGGATATCACGCAGATGGCCACACTCGATCAGTTGGATGTGATGCTGGTGCCGTTAGTGGCATTTGACCACCAGGGTCAGCGATTGGGTATGGGGGGAGGTTTTTACGATCGCACCCTGCAGCACTGGCAACAGCATGGCTTTTTACCGATGGGCATTGCGCACGATTGCCAGCGTGTTGAGACATTGCCAGTCGCGGCATGGGATGTCCCTTTGCCTGCTATTTTAACGCCGTCAAAGCTGTGGCAGTGGGATAGCGCCGAGCGATAAAACAAAGGGCGCCAATTGAGGTGGCGCCCTGATCAATCAGCAAGATGAACGGGCACGCAAAGTGCCCTGAATCATCAGTACAGCAGACGGGCGCGAATGGTGCCCGGAATCGCTTTCATCAGCTGCAGCGCTTTTTCCGCCACATCTTCTTCTGCATCGATATCGATAACCACATAACCCATCACCGGCGAGGTCTGCAGATACTGAGCGGCAATGTTGATGCCCTGCTCGGCAAAGATCTGGTTAATCGCGGTCAACACGCCAGGGCGGTTCTCATGGATGTGCAGCAAGCGGCTGGCGCTGGCGGCATGCATCGGCAGGGACACTTCCGGGAAGTTAACGGCAGACAGCGTAGAACCGTTGTCAGAGTATTTCGCCAGCTTGCCCGAGACTTCCAGGCCGATGTTTTCCTGAGCTTCCTGAGTGGAGCCCCCGATATGTGGCGTCAGGATCACGTTATCAAACTCGCACAGCGGTGAGTTGAACGGATCGCTGTTGGTCGCTGGCTCAACCGGGAAGACGTCGATGGCCGCACCGGACAGATGCTTGTTCGCCAGGGCGTTGCACAGGGCTGGAATATCAATCACGGTTCCGCGTGCGGCGTTAATCAGCAGTGCGCCCGGCTTCATCAGCGCCAACTCGTCTGCGCCAATCATATTCTGCGTTGAGGCATTTTCTGGTACGTGCAGGCTGACCACGTCGCTCATGTTAAGCAGATCAGACAGGTGACGAACCTGAGTCGCATTACCCAGCGGTAATTTGGTCTCAATGTCGTAGAAGAACACGTGCATGCCCAGGCCTTCTGCCAGCACGCCAAGCTGCATCCCGATATGGCCGTAACCAATGATGCCCAGCTTCTTACCACGCGCTTCGAACGAGCCGTTCGCCACTTTGTTCCAGATACCACGGTGTGCTTTAGCGTTTGCTTCAGGGATCCCGCGCAGCATCAGCAGCATTTCGCCGATCACCAGTTCGGCTACCGAACGGGTGTTAGAGAATGGTGCATTGAAGACCGGCACACCGCGTTTTGCAGCAGCATTCAGATCAACCTGGTTAGTACCGATGCAGAAGCAGCCTACCGCGACCAGCTTTTCGGCCGCCGCAAAGATCTCTTCGGTCAGTTGGGTGCGGGAACGGATACCAATGAAGTGCGCATCGCGGATGGAGGACTTCAGCGACTCCGCATCCAGTGCCCCTTTATGGAATTCGATGTTGGTGTAACCCGCAGCACGCAGATTATCCAGTGCACTCTGGTGAACGCCTTCCACCAGCAGGAACTTAATCTTGTCTTTTTCCAGTGATACCTTTGCCATTTCCCGACCCTATTCAGAATTCAACGAGGACTACCATAAGGTAGCCTTCTGCCAAAATATCAAAAATTTCGAGCGCGGCAATACAAACGATTGCCTGACCGCCAGCACGCGCCCACGTTGAGGCAGCACAAAGCCGTACAAAATCGTGGGATGCGAGTGCGCCGAAGTACGAACCTGCTGTTGATGAATCTTTTGTGACATAAGTCACCAAATTTCACCCCAGCAAGAAAAGATGTTTTGCAGATGGAAATAACCGGCGCAGCACACGCGCCGGTGAGTACGCTATCAGATCAATAAGTGATGGTTTTCACGCCATCTGCTGTGCCGATTAAGGCAACATCAGCGCCACGCGCGGCAAACAAGCCAACGGTGACCACGCCCGGCAGTGCATTGATGGTTTTTTCCAATGCAATCGGGTCGAGAATACGCAGATTATGCACGTCGAGAATAATGTTGCCGTTGTCGGTCACCACATTCTGACGATACTCAGGTTGGCCGCCCAGCTTCACCAGTTCACGCGCGACAAACGCGCGCGCCATCGGAATCACTTCCACCGGCAGCGGGAAATTGCCCAACACGTCCACCTCTTTGGAGGCATCCGCAATGCAGATAAACTTTTTCGCCACGGCTGCGACAATTTTCTCACGCGTCAGCGCTGCGCCGCCGCCTTTGATCATCTGCATCTGTGGATTAATCTCGTCCGCGCCATCAACGTACACCGACAGCTCATCGACGTTATTCAGATCAAAAACCGGAATTCCCAGGGCTTTGAGTTTTTCCGTCGAGGCTTCCGAACTGGAGACCGCGCCTTCAATTTGATCTTTCATGGTGCCAAGCGCATCAATAAAATGCGCCGCTGTTGAACCGGTGCCAACGCCAACAATGGTGCCGGGTTGCACGTATTGCAGTGCAGCCCAACCAACCGCTTTTTTCAGTTCATCCTGGGTCATGGTATGTTTAAAACCTGTGCGACATCGAAGTGCGCGTAGTATAAAACAAGGCGTCGTGAAAATGCGCGGCTGTTAACGCATCGATTTAAGCCTTTGGAAGCCAGCCCGCAAAAATCCGCCGCAGCACAATATGACAGTTTTGTGGCATAGTACTTTCCATCCTGAACGAGAGAGAACAACAATGAAACGCCCGGATTATCGAACGCTTCAGGCGCTGGATGCTGTGATTCGCGAGCGCGGTTTTGAGCGTGCGGCCCAAAAACTCTGCATCACGCAGTCTGCGGTGTCACAACGCATTAAACAGCTGGAAAATTTATTTGGTCAGCCGCTGCTGGTGCGCACCGTGCCGCCGCGTCCGACCGAGCAAGGACAAAAACTGCTGGCGCTGCTACATCAGGTGGAGTTGCTGGAAGAAGAGTGGCTGGGTGATGACAACGGCGGTACTACGCCACTGCTACTGTCACTGGCGGTCAACGCCGATAGTCTGGCGACCTGGCTGCTGCCTGCATTGAAAGATGTGCTGGCCGATTCGCCGGTGCGCCTGAATTTGCAGGTAGAAGATGAAACCCGTACTCAGGAACGCCTGCGTCGCGGTGAAGTGGTCGGCGCCGTCAGTATCCAGCCGCAGCCGCTGCCGAGTTGTCTGGTGGATCAGTTGGGTGCTCTGGATTATCTGTTCTGCGCGTCGCCAGATTTCGCTGCACGCTACTTCCCGAATGGCGTCACGCGCTCTGCTTTGTTGAAAGCCCCAGCGGTGGCGTTTGACCATCTGGATGATATGCATCAGGCGTTTTTACAGCAGAACTTCGATCTGTCACCGGGCAGCGTACCGTGCCACATCGTTAACTCGTCGGAAGCCTTTGTGCAGTTGGCGCGTCAGGGTTCAGTGTGCTGTATGATCCCGCACTTACAGATTGAGCGTGAACTGGCGCAAGGTGATTTGGTGGATTTGACGCCAGGCCTGTACCAGCGCCGCATGCTTTACTGGCACCGCTTTGCGCCAGAGAGCCGTTTGATGCGTAGCGTGACGGATGCGTTGATCGCACACGGTCATCGCGTGTTGCGTCAGGATACGGCGGCGGCATAAGCCCAAATGCAGATTAACGTAGCGGCTTAATTGATTGCGCAAATGAACGGCAGTTTCACCGCCATTCAGCACACTCAATCACGCCGCTACGATTCAACACATCAGATTACTGAGCTGTATTCGGCTTGATCTCGAACACCACATCAACCTGATCGTCAAAGTGAATGCTCTGCTGCTCATAAGTCTGCTGCGCGGTGGTATCCGCAGGGGCCGCAGCCGCTTTATACATGCGCGCCATTGGCATTGGCTGATAGTTCGCCACGTGATAGCGGATGCTGTACACCGGGCCCAATTTCGCGTTGAAGCCTTCTGCCAGTGCACCGGCCTGCTGAGTAGCGTTAGCAATCGCGGCTTTGCGCGCCTGATCTTTATAGGCATCGGCATTCGCTACGCCCAGCTCCACCGAGCGGATTTCGTTCAGGCCAGATTTCAGCGCACCGTCCAGTAACTCATTCAGTTTATCCAGCTGACGTAACGTCACCTGCACCTGGCGCACCGCACGATAGCCCTTTAGTACCGACTTGCCTTCTTTGGTGTAGTCATACTCCGGTTGCGTGCTCAGGTTTGCCGCATCAATATCTTTCTTCTCGATACCGTTCTTTTGCAGGAAATCGAAATATTGCGCCACGCGGTCATCAGCTTGTTTTTTCGCATCAGCCGCATCTTTCGAGGAAACATTCACCACGATGGAGAGTGTCGCGATATCAGGACGGGCATCTACGCTTGCCTGACCAGAGGTGACGACATGCGGGCCATTCGGGATTTCACCCGCTTGTACCATCGCTGACATTACGCCCGTGCTCATTACGGCGGCCAGCGCCAGTGCTTTCAGTTTCACGAAAGTCCTCCTTGAAGGTTCAATTTACAGGTCGCCACTATGGCTAAACCTAAAACACATTACTATGCGTGATGGTCTGAGTTTGAAATCACCAAAAAGTTCGGATAACGACGGTATTAACGTATCCGCGATCGCAAAACCAGGTTAACGGATTCGCGGAAATTTTGCCTTGGTGTTTCTATTAAAGAAACAATTCTAGCCTTATGGGGAGTTGTGGTATGACAGAGCAGCCAATTAGCCAAAGCGCCATTGCCGTTCGCGCCGGACGGACGCGATTCCTGATGCTGGGTCTGGTGTTTATCAACATCATCATCAACTACATGGATCGTACCAATCTCTCTGTGGCCGCCACGCAAATGGCCGGCGAATTGCGCTTTACGCCAATGGAGATGGGGTTGATCTTCTCAGCATTTGGCTGGATCTACGCTGCGCTGCAGATCCCCGGCGGCTTTCTGATCGATCGTCTCGGCGCGCGTCTGGTGTATGGCGTGGGCCTGTTTGCCTGGTCATTAATCACAGCCCTGCATGCGCTCGCCAACAGCTTCGGTGCGCTGTTTGGCTTGCGCCTGGGCGTCGGTGCCTTTGAAGCGCCGGTAATGCCTTCGAATAACCGCGTGATTTCCAGCTGGTTCCCGGAACAGGAGCGTGCCAGCGCCATCGGCATTTACTCCTCGGCCCAGTTTGTTGGACTCGCCTGCATGACGCCGCTGCTGTTCCACGTACAGGATGCGTTTGGCTGGCGCGGTCTGTTTCTGATTACCGGTGTGGCCGGGATGATTTGGGCGTTGGTGTGGTATCTGGTTTACCGTGAGCCACATGAGCATAAAGGCGTGTCAGAAGCCGAATTAAACTATCTGCGCAGCAACGGTGCCTTACTCGAGAGCCGTCAGCACACGCAGCAGCCGAAGGCCCGCTGGGCCGATCTGGCACAAATGTTCCGCAGCCGCAAACTGGTGGGTATCTATATCGGCCAGTTTACTATCTCAGCCACCTTTTGGTTCTTCCTCACCTGGTTCCCGACCTATCTGGTGGAGTATCGCCATATGGGCTTCATTAAAAGCGGCTATGTGGCTTCCGTGCCCTACTTCGCCGCTTTCTGTGGCGTACTGCTGGCAGGTTTCGCTTCGGATCGCATGATACGGCGAGGCGTGTCACCCAGCGTGGCGCGTAAACTGCCGGTCATCCTTGGCCTGTTCCTGACGCTGTTTATTCTTGGTGCCAATTACACCGACGACTCGACGCTCATCGTGCTGTTTATGTCGCTGGCGTTTTTTGGCAACGGCCTCGCGACCATCACCTGGGTGTTTGTCACCGCACTGGCACCTCGCCATCTGATTGGCTTAGCGGGCGGCGTATTCAATTTCACCGGCGCGCTTTCCGCTATTGTGGTGCCGATTGCCATAGGCGCGCTGATCGATGGCGACAATTTCGCGCCAGCACTCGGCTTTATTGCCGTGCTGGCGGCGATAGGCATTTGCAGCTATCTGTTCGTGGTTGGGAAAATCGAGCATGTCAGCGCGCACTGATCAGCACTTGCGCCAGCGACTGCAACTGCATCACCCGCTGCTGCAGATGTGCATCGTCGGCCTGCCAGATTTTGGCGAACGCCAGCGCAGCGCGGTTGTTGTTGATTGGCTGCGCCATGCTGATTTCGCCGTCATCACGGTGCCAGATCAAATGGTTTGCGTCACGCTTACGCGCCAGCAACGGCGCCATTTGCGCCCACTGTTCGTCGGTAAATCGTGGACGCAACTGCTCATCACTCTCTGTCGCCAGCAGCGACACACCAATCACCGACTGCCACGCCGGCAGCATGCGGAAACCGGCCAGCGCCTGGCTGGCACTGGTGCGCTCACCCGGTTCGGAGTGCCAGATGTAAATCACCTGGTCCTCCCACAGCACGCCCAGCGCCACCACGATGTCGCGCGGCGCGTGTGCTTCCAGTTGCGGCAGCGCCTGGGCAAACAGCGAGGAGCCGCGAATCGCCTGCGCCGCCAGTGCATGAATCCCCGGGCCGGGCAAATAGCGGCGGTGTTCGTCCTGAATCGTCAGGCCAATCGAGGCCATGGTCATCAACAGGCGGTTAACGCGCGTGCTGTTCATGTCCATCTGTCGCGCCAGTTCACGGCAGCCCACGGCTTTATCGCTGGAAACCAAATACTGCAAGCAGCGAATCCCATCAATCAGGCTTTGGTTGGGTTGAGAAGACATAGTTCACCCTGTGGCGCTCAAAACTCCAATCTTAGCTTCAGCATGACAGGAAGCAAATGATGCAGACTTTCTCTTCGCAAAATGCGCGCCTCTTCCCAGAGCAAAAGTTACAGGCCGATCTGCTGGTGGCGGGCGGTGGGCTCGCGGGCGTGTGTGCCGCACTGGCCGCCGCGCGTGACGGATTGCAGGTGGTGTTGGTTCAGGATCGCCCGGTGCTGGGTGGCAACGCCTCGAGTGAAGTGCGGTTATGGGCCAACGGTGCAACATCGCATATGGGTAACAACAACCGCTGGGCGCGCGAAGGCGGCATCATGGGCGAGATCATGGAGGAAAACCTGTGGC
This sequence comes from Pantoea sp. BL1, assembly GCF_000963985.1. NCBI lineage: Bacteria > Pseudomonadati > Pseudomonadota > Gammaproteobacteria > Enterobacterales > Erwiniaceae > Pantoea > Pantoea sp. BL1. Next base: position 91,967 of record NZ_JZRH01000003.1, read on the forward strand.
GCAACAAAGAGGGTAATCCGGTGCTGTTCGATATGGTGCTGCTGGATTTGGTGCAGTCACAACCCGGTGTGACGCTGCTGCTCAACACGGTGGTCAGCGATATCACGAAAGAAGGCCGCCGCTTACAAGGCGTGCAAGCTTTTAACGCCATTAATCAGACACGCTACCACGTCAACGCCAGCCAGTTTATCGATGCCAGCGGCGATGGCGTGCTGGGATATCTGGCGGGTGCCGCGCATCGTGTGGGGGCGGAAACTGTTGAAGAATTTGGCGAAAAGATGGCGCCAGGCGAACATTTTGGACACAAACTCGGCCACTCAATCTACTTCTACACCAAACGCACTTCGCAGCCGGTTCGCTTTGTCCCGCCCTCTTTTGCGCTTAAAGAGATTACCGCCATTCCGCGTTACAAACGCCTGACATCCGATCTTAACGGTTGCGATTTGTGGTGGCTGGAATGGGGCGGACGGCTCGATACGGTGCACGAAAGCGAAACCATCAAATGGGAGCTGTGGAAAATTGTTTGGGGCGTGTGGGATTACATTAAAAACTCCGGCGAGTTTCCGGATGCCGATACCCTGACCATCGAATGGGTAGGCCTGATCCCCGGCAAGCGCGAAAGCCGTCGCTTCCTAGGTGACACGTTACTGTGTCAGCAGGACATCATTGAACAGCGCGATCACTACGACGCCGTTGCCTACGGCGGCTGGTCGATTGACCTGCATCCCGCCGATGGCGTGTACAGCGAACACGATGGCTGCCGCCAGTTCCACAGCAAAGGCACCTATACCATTCCATTTCGTGCGCTATACAGCCAGTCGCTGGATAATCTGCTGCTCACCGGTCGTTTAATCTCAGCCACCCACGTTGCCTTTGGCAGCGCACGGGTGATGTGCACCTGCGGCGTGTTGGGTGAAGTGGTGGGACGTGCGGCGGCCATCTGTCATCAGCAGCAACTCACACCGTCGCAGCTGGCGCAGCCAGATCGCGTCACACAGTTGCAGCAGCAACTACTGCGTCAGGGGGCGTTTATCCCACGCCATCCATTGCTGAGTCCGGCCCGCGATGCGCAGATCGAAGTCAGCAGCACTCTGCAGCATAGCCATCTCCCCGCCGATGCCGGTTGGCAGCCGCTGCAATCGCGCTGTGCTCTGCTGCTGCCATTAAAAGCCGGTGAACGTTTGTCTGCGTTAACCGTGCAACTGCGTGCCAAACAAACGCAGAAGATGCAGGTTTCGCTGCTCAGCAGTGACAATCCGGCCAACACTTGCGGCGATCGTCACATCGCCAGCCAAACACTCACGGTTAACGATCAGGGCAACTACCGCCTGAGTTTTGATTACCGTGCAGATTGCGATCGTTATCTGTTTATCGCCTTTGAAGAAAATCCGGCGATTGAAGTGGCCCTCACTCAGCAGCGTCTGCCCGGGGTCATGATGGTGTTTAACAGCCTCAATCCACGCGTCGCCAAACGCACGCGACAGATTAACGATGGCGATTACGGCGTCGATGAGTTCGATTTCTGGCTACCGCGCCGCGTGCCGCATCAAATACTGTTCGCCTTCACGCTGGAGACGCCGTTAAAACTCTGGCATCGGGACTATCTGCTTAACGGCAAATTGCGTCCGGAACAGCACACCAACTGCTGGGTGCCGGCACGGGATGACGCTCAGCCAACGGTTATTTGGCGCTGGGAACAGCAGCAACACGCTCGCCAAATCACGCTGTTGTTTGATAACGACTTTGACCATGCGATGGAGACGGTGCAGATGGGGCACGCACAAGCTGTCACGCCGCACTGCACTACGCATTATCGTCTCTGGCTGGATGAAGAGTTACTGATTGAAGTCGAAGATAACCATCACTCGCTCTGCCATCACGCCGTACCGCAGGGGGTGAGCTTCCGCCAGATTCGTTTAGAGCTGCTGGCCAGTGCGGGCGCGCTGCCCGCACTGTACGGCTTACATCTGCATCAGAACGCGGCAATACCCTGACGCGCCAGCTGGATAGCGATAAACCACATCACGCCGCCCACCAGCAGATTGATGATGCGCTGCGCACGCACGGTGCGCAGGCGTGGTGAAAGCCACGCGGCTAACAGCGCCAGGCCAAAGAACCAGATAATTGAAGCACTCACCGTGCCCAACGCGAACCACTGACGCGCTTCGGTAGAAGGAAGCTGACTGCCGAGGCTACCCAGCACCACAAAGGTATCAAGGTAGACGTGCGGATTGAGCCAGGTCACCGCGACGATGGTGGCAACGATGCGCCAGCGACCTTGCTTCAGCGCGGCTTCTGTCGCTAACGTCACATCGCCCTGCCATGCGCTGCGCAGTGCGCCCCAGCCGTACCACAGCAGAAACGCTACGCCCGCCAAGGTGATCAGCATGAGCAGAATCGGGGATTGATTCAGCAGCGCACTACCACCAAAAATACCGCCGCAAATCAGCACGATATCGCTCAGCGTGCATAAACCTGCGGTCATTAAATGGTAGTGGCGTTTAATGCCCTGATTCATCACGAATGCGTTTTGTGGGCCTAATGGCAGAATGAGTGCTGCCCCAAGGGCAAGTCCTTGTAAATAAACAGATAACACGATGTCGGTCCTGAGTAACGAGATAATGCGATGCAGTATAGTGACGCGAGGATATTAGTGGAAATTGAAAGATTTAATCGGGTATTAGAGAAAGTAATAAGATTGATATCAGTAACGAAGTGATGGCGACGAGTGCGCTTTCGGTCGCCATAGATGATGGCCCTTTAGGGATATGATCGGGTTTTGTGGGGTGCACATCAGATGCGCACCGCCACTCATTGATTACTCAGCGCGCTCAGGTTGCTGTTCGTTCTTCACCTGATGCAGATGCACATCCATCTGCGGATAAGGGATGCCAATACCGTTCGCGTCCAGCGTACGCTTGAAGTTCTTCAACAGATCCCAGTAAACGTTCTGCAGGTCACTGCTCTTACTCCAGCAGCGCACGACAAAGTTGAGTGAAGACGCGGCCAGTTCGTTCAGGCCGATCTGGATACCCATGTCTTTCAGCACGCGTTCATCGGCCTCAACCACTTCCCTGAACAGCGCGATCACCTGGTCGACATCCGCGTCGTAGGCCACACCGATAATAAACTCATTACGGCGAATGGGTTCGCGTGAGTAGTTAACGATATTACCCGCGATCACCTTGCCGTTAGGCACCACGACAATTTTACCGTCCGCGCTCTTCATGGTGGTGGAGAAGATCTGCACGTTCTGCACCGTTCCCATCACGCCACCGAGATCCACGAACTCGCCAGTTTTAAATGGACGGAAGGTCACCAGTAGTACACCCGCGGCAAGGTTGGACAGCGAACCCTGCAGGGATAACGCTAAGGCCAAACCCGCTGCACCCAGTACCGCAATCACCGATGCGGTTTGCACCCCGACGCGGCCCAGCGCAGCAATCAAGGTAAAGGCAATCACGCCATAGCGCACCAGCGCCGAAAGGAAATCTGCGACTGTGGCATCGATATGACGCGCCACCAGCACGCGGTTGATGCCTTTCGAAATAATACGCGCTGCCATCATACCGATCACTATGATGACAATCGCCGCAGCGATATTGACGAAATAGCTCAGGATCAGTGCCTGATTTCTTACCAGCCAGCCGCCAGCGTTGTTAATGCCGTCAACGACATTTAAGTCTTCCATTTGTTAGCCCTGTTGTTGAGTTTCCCGCAGGAAAATGCAAAAACGGCCAGATTATCTCCGGCACTCCCGTGTACAAGGGTAAACAAAAATGGCATGAAGCGCCAAAAATGGCCTGAATTTCCTCACTATTCCGAATCGAATGCATAAAAAAAGGCCCTTTCGGGCCTTTTTTGTACTGTAAGGAAAAATTACAGCACGTCGACAGCGTTAAGCTCTTTGAAAGCCTGCTCTAAACGCACAACCATTGAAGCTTGTGCAGAGCGCAGCCATACGCGTGGGTCGTAGTATTTCTTGTTCGGGCTATCCACGCCATTTGGGTTACCCAGCTGGCCTTGCAGATAGTCTTCGTTCTTTTTGTAGTACTGCAGGATGCCGTCCCAGGTCGCCCATTGGGTATCGGTATCGATGTTCATCTTGATTACGCCGTAACCAATTGACTCTTCGATTTCTGCAGCAGAAGAACCTGAACCACCGTGGAACACGAAGTCCAGCGCGTTGTGCGGCAGATTGTGTTTCTTGGTGACGTATTCCTGAGAATCACGCAGGATGGTCGGGGTCAGTTTCACGTTGCCTGGCTTATACACGCCGTGCACGTTACCGAAGGAAGCCGCGATGGTGAAACGTGGGCTGATTTTGCTCAGCTCGGTGTACGCGTAATCAACGTCTTCTGGCTGGGTGTACAGCGCAGATGCGTCCATATGGCTGTTGTCCACGCCATCTTCTTCGCCACCGGTGCAACCCAGTTCGATTTCCAGCGTCATGTCGATTTTCGCCATGCGCGCCAGGTATTTAGAAGAGATCTCGATGTTCTCTTCCAGTGACTCTTCTGACAGGTCGATCATGTGAGAAGAGAACAGTGGCTTACCGGTTTTCTTGAAGTGCTCTTCACCGGCATCCAGCAGACCGTCGATCCACGGCAGCAGTTTCTTGGCGCAGTGGTCGGTGTGCAGAATCACTGGCACGCCGTACTGTTCAGCCATCAGATGCACATGGTGTGCACCCGCGATAGCGCCGAAGATTGCCGCGCCCTGTGGCTTGTCGGTTTTGAAACCTTTACCGGCGATGAAGGCAGCACCACCATTGGAGAACTGAACGATGACCGGCGCTTTAACTTTGGCCGCAGCTTCCAGTACCGCGTTGATGGAGTCCGTGCCGACGCAGTTAACTGCAGGCAGAGCGAATTTGTTTTCTTTCGCTACTTGGAAAACTTTCTGAACGTCATCACCAGTGACAACGCCGGGTTTTACGAAATCAAAAATTTTAGACATGGTTGTGTCCTGTTTCGTTACCGTTCATCCCACGAGGGGACGTCGATTTTTTGCCCAGGATGGGCAAGCCTTCAGACGGCGCCGAAGCGCCGCCCCCAAAAATTACTGCTTAGCGCGCTCTTCCAGCATCGCTACCGCTGGCAGTTTTTTGCCTTCCACGAACTCGAGGAATGCGCCACCGCCGGTAGAGATGTAGGAGATCTTGTCTTCGAGACCGAACAGGTCAATCGCTGCCAGGGTATCGCCGCCGCCCGCAACAGAGAACGCGTCGCTGTCTGCAATCGCGTTCGCCACGATTTCGGTGCCTTTGCGGAAGTTCGGGAATTCGAACACGCCAACTGGACCGTTCCACAGAATGGTTTTTGCTTCTTTCAGCAGTTTCGCCATCGCCTGTGCGGTTTCGTCACCGAAGTCCATAATCTCTTCGTTATCCGCCACTTCGGAAACCTTTTTCACGGTTGAAGGGGCAGTTTCAGAGAATTCCGTTCCTACGCGAGAGTCGGTTGGAACTGGGATGCCGTGCTCGTCACGCAGCTTTTTCGCCGCTTCAACGAAGTCTGGTTCGTACAGTGATTTACCGACTTTGTTGTCGATAGCCACGAAGGTGTTAGCGATGCCGCCGCCGACAATCACGGTATCCGCGATTTTCACCAGAGACTGCAGCACGTCGAATTTGGTAGAGACTTTAGAACCCCCCACAACGGCGACCAGCGGACGCTCTGGGTTGCTCATCACTTTACCCAGCGCTTCCAGCTCAGCAGACAGCAGCGGGCCAGCACAAGCGATCGGTGCGAACTTGCCCACACCGTGGGTAGAAGCCTGCGCGCGGTGCGCAGTACCGAAAGCATCCATCACGAAGACGTCGCACAGTGCGGCATATTTCTTCGACAGGGTCTCTTCGTCTTTCTTCTCGCCTTTGTTGAAGCGAACGTTTTCCAGAACCACCAGCTCACCTGCGCCGACTTCAACGCCGTCGAGGTAGTCTTTCGCCAGGGTAACGGTGGTGCCGTTCAGTTTGTCTTTCAGGTAGTTAACTACAGGCAGGAGGGAGAATTCTTCGTTGTATTCACCTTCGGTCGGGCGACCCAGGTGAGAGGTAACCATCACTTTCGCGCCCTGTTTCAACGCCGCTTCGATGGTAGGCAGAGAAGCACGGATACGTGCATCTGACGTCACTTTCCCTTCTTTCACTGGCACGTTGAGATCGGCACGGATCAGAACACGCTTACCAGCAAGATCCAGATCGGTCATTTTAATTACAGACATGGTGAACCCTCTCGTTGATTCTCATAAGTTTTGCCAGACGCAGTCCGCGTCTTACCTGAAACCGCTTGCGGCCATTGCTAACGTGGTGTCGATCATGCGGTTAGCAAAGCCCCATTCGTTGTCACACCAAACCAAGGTTTTGATCAGGTGGTGACCACTGACCCGCGTCTGTGTGCCGTCCACTATGGCACTGTGCGGATCATGGTTGAAATCTACTGAGACTAACGGTAATTCCGTATAGTCAACTATACCACGAAACGCCCCTTCTGACGCGTTTTGCAGCAAGGCATTGACCTCACAAGCCTTCACGGCTTCGCGTACTGAAACGCTCAAATCAATGGCTGTCACGTTGATCGTGGGAACACGGACAGCGATGGCTTCGAAGCGGTCGTTAAATTTCGGAAAAATACGGGTAATGCCCGCAGCAAGACGCGTATCCACCGGAATGATCGATTGGCTGGCGGCACGGGTACGACGCAGATCGCTGTGATAGGCGTCAATCACCTGTTGGTCGTGCATCGCCGAGTGAATCGTGGTCACGGTGCCGGACTCAATTCCGAAGGCGTCATCCAGCAACTTGATCACCGGAATAATGCAGTTGGTGGTACAGGATGCGTTGGAGACAATGCGGTCAGTTTGTTTAAGAGCTTGTTCGTTAACGCCGAACACTACGGTGGCATCCAAATCATTACCGCCCGGATGCGAGAACAATACCTTCTTCGCGCCCGCCTGCAGATGCGCTTCGCCATCGGCGCGGCTGCCGTATACCCCGGTACAATCCAGTACGATATCGACATTCAGTTCCTGCCACGGCAGTGCATCGATATCGGCCAGATGCAGAATGCGGATGGTGTCGTCGCCTACGAACAGTTGATCGCGCTCCTGGCGCACATCCCAGGCAAAGCGGCCATGGCTGGTGTCATATTTCAGCAAATGCGCCATGCCAGTGGCTTCAGCCAGCTCGTTGATCGCCACCACGGTGATCTCAGCGCGGCGGCCGGTTTCGTACAAGGCACGCAGTACATTGCGTCCGATACGACCAAAACCATTAATTGCTATGCGAACGGTCATCTCACTTCCTGCAACAACAGCCCAAAAAAACGTGCCAAATACCTTGAGCGTTTCGCTGCGTTTTGTACAGGAAATTATTGCCCGCTTAACGTTGCAAAATGATGCCACTGAATTGCAACTGAAACGGTTCAGCTAGAATAAAGCATGCAAGGAATAACAGGAATGATTGCGATCAATTGCGCTGCTGATTATTGGATCTGCGTCACATAATTCGCATGTAAAAATTATTACTTCAGGAATAATTGAACCGTTTCAGGTTTGAGGCGGGAGTTGAAATGAAAAAGGTGCGCATAAATGCGCACCTTCAATAGCGATAATCACCTGTCGGGCCGCCCTTGATGGCGAGCGCTGATTACAGAATAGATTTCGCGGTGTTCACCACGTTCTCAACGGTGAAGCCGAACTCTTTGAACAGCAGTTCTGCTGGAGCAGACTCACCGAAGGTGGTCATGCCGACGATAGCGCCATTCAGACCGGTGTATTTGAACCAGTAGTCTGCGATGCCGGCTTCGATTGCCACACGCGCAGCAACCGCTTTCGGCAGTACAGATTCACGGTAAGCCGCGTCCTGCTTGTCGAAGGCATCGGTAGAAGGCATAGACACCACGCGCACTTTACGGCCTTCGCTGGTCAGCTGGTCGTAAGCGGCAACCGCCAGTTCCACTTCTGAACCGGTAGCGATCAGGATCAGCTCTGGCGTACCTGCGCTGTCTTTCAGCACATAACCACCGCGCGCCACGTTAGCCAGCTGCTCAGCGGTACGATCCTGCTGCGCCAGATTCTGACGAGAGAAGATCAGGGCTGATGGGCCGTCAATGCGCTCGATAGCGTATTTCCAGGCAACCGCAGACTCAACCTGGTCACATGGACGCCACAGGCTCATGTTTGGTGTCACGCGCAGGCTAGCCATCTGCTCAACCGGCTGGTGCGTTGGACCATCTTCGCCCAGACCGATGGAGTCATGGGTGTAGACCATGATCTGACGAATCTTCATCAGTGCAGCCATACGCGCCGCGTTACGTGCGTATTCTACAAACATCAGGAAGGTCGCAGTGTACGGCAGGAAGCCACCGTGCAGTGCCAGGCCGTTCGCGATCGCGGTCATACCGAATTCGCGCACGCCGTAATGGATGTAGTTACCCGCAGCATCTTCGTTGATTGGCTTAGAACCCGACCACATAGTCAGGTTGCTTGGTGCCAGGTCAGCGGAGCCGCCCAGGTATTCCGGCAGGATCTTACCGAAGGCTTCAATCGCATTCTGAGACGCTTTACGGCTGGCGATTTTCGCCGGGTTAGCCTGCAGCTGTTCGATGAACTTCTGCGACTCAGTTTCCCAGTTGGCTGGCAGCTCGTTGTTGGTACGACGCGTGAACTCAGCAGCCAGTTCAGGATGAGCAGCAGCATAAGCAGCAAACTTCTTATCCCATGCGGATTCTTTCGCCTGTCCGGCTTCTTTCGCATCCCACTGCGCGTAGATGTCTGAAGGAATTTCAAACGGCGCGTGGTTCCAGCCCAGCTGTTTGCGGGTGAGTGCGATTTCGTCGTCGCCCAGCGGTGCGCCGTGCGAATCGTGCGTACCGGCTTTGTTTGGTGAACCGAAACCGATGATGGTTTTGCACATCAGCAGTGAAGGTTTGTCTGAAACCGCTTTAGCTTCTTCAACCGCTTTTTTGATCGCGTCTGCATCGTGGCCGTCTACGCCACGCACCACGTGCCAGCCGTAAGCTTCGAAGCGTGCTGCGGTGTCGTCGGTGAACCAGCCATCAACGTGACCGTCGATAGAGATGCCGTTGTCATCATAGAAGGCAACCAGTTTACCCAGTTTCAGGGTACCGGCGATGGAGCACACTTCGTGTGAGATACCTTCCATCATGCAGCCGTCGCCCATGAACACGTAAGTGTTGTGGTCTACGATGTCATGGCCTGGACGGTTGAACTGCGCCGCTAAAGTGCGCTCAGCGATGGCGAAGCCTACTGCGTTAGCGATACCCTGGCCCAGTGGACCGGTGGTGGTTTCAACGCCAGCGGTGTAGCCGTATTCTGGGTGGCCTGGAGTTTTAGAGTGCAGCTGACGGAAGTTCTGCAGCTCGCTCATCGGCAGGTCATAACCGGTGAGGTGCAGCAGGCTGTAAATCAGCATGGAGCCATGACCGTTAGACAGCACGAAGCGGTCACGGTCTGCCCACAGCGGGTTAGTCGGATTGTGGTTCAGGAAGTCACGCCACAGCACTTCGGCGATGTCCGCCATGCCCATAGGGGCACCAGGATGTCCCGATTTGGCTTTCTGTACTGCATCCATACTTAACGCGCGAATGGCGTTGGCAAGCTCTTTACGAGAGGGCATCTTCTACTCCAGGTCGGATTAATGCTCCGCCGCGCTTAACGTATTGTAATTAATCAGTTATCAGGCGAAGCGAGAAAAAAGTCGCACATCAATGTACATGAAAATCGGGGCAAAAGTACATGCGTCGACGTGCTAAATAGCGGGTAAACGGTTGCAATTCGGGGCTTGTCTGCTAGCCAGTGAACAGGATGCACGCTATAACCAAAGCGTTTGAACACCGATCACAATTTCAGGTGTTTGTTTTCTCTACCTTGTTACGCAAAGGACCTCTCAATGAAAATCCGCGCCACCATTCTTGCTGTGGGAATCGCTTCGCTGCTGAGCGGCTGTGAAGGGATGGACAATAACGCGCTACTGCAATCCGGCGCGCAGGCCTATCAGGCTTATACGTTAAATGATTCACAAGTGAAGCAGCTCAGCGATCAGTCCTGTGCCCAGATGGACAAAGACAACCAGCTCGCACCTGCCAACAGTGAATATCAACAGCGTCTGAACAAAATCGCCGCAGCGCTGGGCGATAATATCAACGGCGTGCCAGCCAACTACAAAGTCTATCTGACCAAAGATGTGAATGCGTGGGCGATGGCCAACGGCTGTATCCGCGTTTACAGCGGTTTGATGGATATGATGACCGACAATGAAGTAGAAGGTGTGCTGGGCCATGAGATGGGCCACGTGGCGCTCGGCCATACGCGCAAAGCGATGCAGGTCGCCTATGCCACCACGGCGGCGCGCACGGCTGCGGCATCTGTGGGCGGTGTGATTGGGCAGCTTTCGCAGTCACAGCTGGGTGATTTGAGCGAAAAGCTGGTCAATGCGCAGTTCTCGCAGACCCAGGAATCGCAGGCGGATGACTACTCTTATGACCTGCTGAAAAAGCGCGGTGTTAATCCGCTCGGCTTAGCCACCAGTTTCGAGAAACTGGCGAAAATGCAGCAAGGCCAAACGAGTTCGATGTTTGATTCGCACCCGGACTCCGCAGCACGTGCACAGCACATCCGCGATCGTATTGCGGCAGATGGCAAATAATCGACAATAAAAAGGAGCGCCGATGCGCTCCTCTCTTCCACTTCGGCAATTATCGCTTAAACAGATCATCCACCATCGACCCCAAATCCAGCTGGTTGTTGTGCAGACTCTGCTCATCCAGTTGGCCTTGCGGCGACATCTTATCGATCAATTGCGGCAACAACGAGGCCAGCGTGCCAGATGCACCATTTACATCGGTGCCCAGCTTATCAGCCAGCGACTGCAACGCCTCCTGCCCAAAGGCACTCTGAATCTCACCGCCGCCGACCTGTTGATTACCGCCGGTGCCGATCCACGAACCCAGCACCTCACCGAGCCCGCCCTGTTGAAACTTCTGCAGCAGCACTTCGATTCCGCCCTGCTCCTGCACCCAATTCCAGATCGCCTGCAACTGACCCAACTGATTGCCTTGCCCGTTGCCGTTCCGCAGCGAACCCACTAATTCATCCAGAAAGCCCATGGTGACCTCCAAAGATTGAGTAACCGTGATTAACGAAGCGATAAATAACGCTACGCCCAAAAGTATAGCTACAGGGTGCCGATAACGAATTGTCACCTTTAAGTTGTTGAGGCATCAATGCGAGAAGCGTGACAATGGTCTGTATTCACCAGACGGGGCCATTTCATGGTGAAGATGGTCTACACTGACCGTTTGTTTGCAGGCGATACCAGAGAGAGTCACCGGAGCACCACATACTATGATGACCATTCTGATTATTCTCGCCGTCGTTATCGCGATTGTGCTGATTGGCGCGTATCTGGTGGTAAGGTCTGCCGCTCAGGACATCAATGGCGACTATTAGGAATCGGGGAAGTCGAGAGCAAATGATCGCCCTCAGTTTTTAATCTTTGTATCACTATCAACAGTTGATTTGAGGACAAGGCTCTCGCCCTGCCCTTCCCAGTATTAGCCTTTGTTCGCTGCCTGCACGTGCAGCATATCCAGCGCCAAGGTAGCCGCCGCCAGTGATGTCAGATCGGCGTGGTCGTAACCCGGTGCCACTTCCACCAGATCCATCCCGACGATATTCATGCCCTGCAAGCCACGAATCAGCTTGGTGGCTTTATCGCTGGTCAGGCCGCCGATCACTGGCGTGCCGGTGCCCGGTGCGTGTGCCGGATCCAGACAGTCGATATCAAAGGTCAGATACACCGGCAGATCGCCCACGGTGCGTTTCACTTCCGCCAGAATATCATCGACGCTGCGATCGTTAACCTGTGCTGCATCCAGCACGTTAAAGCCAAGGCTCTTATCAAACTCGGTACGGATACCAATCTGCACTGAGTGATTTGGATCGATCAGCCCTTCTTTCGGCGCGGTGAAGAACATGGTGCCGTGGTCGAAGGTTGGACCGTTAGAGTAAGTGTCAGTGTGCGCATCAAAGTGCACCAGTGCCATTTTACCGAAGTGCTTAGCGTGCGCGCGCAGCAGCGGCAGCGTGACGTAGTGATCGCCCCCAAAGGTCAGCATACGCTTACCGTTTGCCAGCAATTTCTCAGCGTGCGCCTGCAATTTGTCAGAGAGATCCTGTGAATCACCGAATGCGTAAACGAGGTCACCGCAATCCACCACGTTCAGGCGCTGACGCAGGTCGAAATCCCACGGCCAGCGGCAACCTTCCCATGCGAGGTTAGTGGAGATCTGGCGAATCGCACCCGGCCCTAAACGGCTGCCCGGACGACCCGACGTTGCGGCATCGAAAGGTACACCGGTGATCACCCACTCAGCATCGCTGTCGTAAGGCTGGAAGTTCACCGGGAAGCGCATGAAACCGAAGGCGTTAGAAACCAGGGAGTTATCGTACTGATTGCCCAGGGTGTTATACATAACTTGTCCTCTTTAAGATCCGTGAGTCGGTTAGCCACTAAAATATAGGTAAAAAAAATCCCCTCCGCGTCGTTAGGCCCGACGAGGAAGGGATTTATTGAACGTAATTATTGCGGAGATTTTCATGCTCTGCAATCGACGCTTTAATGACATTTGAAATGAATCGCTGATATCACTTTGGCAGCATAGGTACGCACGAGACATTTCCCCAAATTTCCAGCTCACTTCCGTTCGAGATTAGTGAGAGCAGTAGGCTGGAGGGTCTCTGAAGGAATATCGAGCCAGTCGGACTTACCGTAAAAGACGGCATTAATTTGCGTGTTATAAAGCAAATGAGTGCGAAAGCGCTGGAAAAGTTTTTTATCGGGTACAAAATCCGACTGCCAAAACTGGTTGAGCGGCCCCTGCCAGGCCAAGCCTTCGATGTTGTAAAGCGCCTTACCCATCACTTTAAGCGGCTTATTGTGGATTAATGCCGACAGACCGGCGGTACTGTTCACCGTGATCACCGCCCGGGTGTGGGTCAGTAAAGCGGGCAAAGAGAGATCGTGCACATAGATAACCCGACCGCTGATGCCATATTTTTCAGTCAGCACGTTAATGAAGGTGCCATAAAATCGATGGCCACGATCCATTGGGTGGTGTTTAAACACCAGGTGTCGCTCTTTTGGCGCATGACGGGCAAATGATCGGATCACCGTTTCAATATAGTCTCGTACGTCTTTATAAGGGCTGTGATGGATGATCTGACTGTCGTTATAAACTTGTAAAATCGCCAGATAGTACTGATTGTCCAGTTCACCGGTGATATGGCTCAACATGTTGCGTTGCTGCCAGCGGTAGACGAGTTTGCGGCGACCTGCACGTATCCAGCAGCGCATCTCATACCAGGGTGAGAACGACTTATGATGCCTGTAGCCTTTATAACGGTGGCGGCCAAACCAGCCCGCTGCATAATAAAACATGGCATGGGCCGCGCGATTATAGGCACTCGGCTTCCACGGCGTCGGCGTTTTCAATTCGGGCAGCGGCTGCTCGCGATAATATTTCGCATCAATGGGCATTGAAGAAAATGCATTTACGCCCCCTTTTTCAAGGGTGATATAAAACGGACGAAAGTATCCTTCTTCGAATGCAAGGAAATCGATCGACTGGGTACTCGACCATTTCTTAGCTTCGACATGCATTGGGCGGCAGTCACCGAAACAGACAATGGTGTCGAAGGGGTACTTTTTGTGCAACTCACGCAGCCAATAAGCAAATTTCTTCGCCGATCCGGTGTAATGCAGCGCGGTTTCTTTCGCGGCATACCATGAATCCCCGGCATTGAAGCAAACCTGCTTCACTTCACGATGGCTGTTCTGCAACCAGATCGCCAGACGTGCAAAGCAAGGGCCCATTGGCCCCTGTAAAAAAAGATATCGTCGGCCATTAAGCAAATGGCGGATAGCTGGCTCTTCCATTATTTTTCCCAGAGCGGTTCCGTTGCGGGATCGCATATATGAGTGGCTTGATGACCGTTTTTCTTTCATTGGTGGGGATAAATCGTTCGCTAACGAAATGTCTGCACGAGGTAGCTCAATTTCATTTGCCAGCGTTGCCAGCGGCTGGATTTCTGTGCCGGGGAGTTGCCCTGCTGCGCTAACTGGTGGATTAACTGCTCCGGGCTCATCCACAAACCACTCTGCCAGTCGATATATCGTGGATAGGCGACCAGCGTGGTATAAACCAGCGCAGCCAAAGATAAATGACGCTGGCGACGTTCAGCGGGATGGATATCGTTCGTCAGCCCCCAGCCGCTATAAAACGGCTGGCCCCAGGTGGTGACTTTCACACCCTGCACTAAAGCTTCAAAACCGCTCAGCGAAGTCATGGTATGCAGCTCGTCTACATGCGGGTAGAGACTGGTCAGGCCGATATCCAGCACCTGGCTATCGACACAAGACGTCAAACACGCCTCAGATATCGCCCCTTCACGGTTGCCTGCTACCACGTCTGGATGGGGTTTAAACAAAATATGAGCTTCCGGTCTGGCGGCACGTACGGCCCATAGCAGTTGTTCATTGCTATGAATGACCGGGCTACCCGTCAGGATCGATGCATCACCATCGACCTGACCCACCACCAGCAGCAGCGGACGACCATCAACAGGCGGCGTGAAAGGTTGCACATTACCGACGTTGTATTTGCTGACCCCATTCTGCTGAAGCAGATCAATTAGCGCCGCGCCGCGCGCCAGCTGTTTTTCTGTCAGTTGCTGTTGATTCAGCAGTTGCTCGATCCGGCTTGGCCGACGGCTGTCGAAATAGATCCCCACAGGATCAATAGAGAGCGATGAAGGGCGACACAGATTAGACCCCAGACCTCGTGAGCGGATAAAGCCGTCTTCCACTCGTATAGGGTTGGCGAGTTCAGGATGACGACTGCCCCAGACCAAAACCTGCTCATCAGAAGCCACCTGTTTTGGTAGCTTACGCACAAAGCAGATCTCCTCAGCTAGCGGCGAACAGAAAGCACGCATAAATGCGCGTTTCCACAACGAGAAACCCACCAGATACAGGCGTCGATAATGCGGGGGCGGATTCTGCTGACGCGCGATAATGGGCAACACCTGCTCCACTTCACAGCGCTCGCCCAGCACCGGATCGAGGTAGCGCGGATACTGAATCAACGCCGCTGCCACCAATTGTGGCAGGCAGGCCTTCGTCTGCCGCCGCTTAAGATGTTGACTGTCATGGGTCAGCCCCCATCCCGCGTAAAACGGCATGCCGAAGCAATAGACTGTCTTGCCCAGCAATAGGGCTTCGAACCCCATCTGGGATGATACGGTGTAGACCGCGTCTACCTGATTGAGCAGTGCATGGGGATGGCAGTGATCGGCTACCACTTCCACATCCTCCATCTGCAAACGCGCCAGTACGCCACTCTTTCTGCCCAGACGGGTATCCGGGTGAGTGCGTAGCAGGAGCCGGGCATCAGGATGGTTGCGCCTTGCTGCTGCGACCATATCAATAAAATCTGCTTCGCTAGCCAGCGCGCCAGGGATGGAGAGATCACCGGCCACCTGATCAATCAGCAACACTTTAGAGCGAGGATCGTTTTGCAGACGTATGGCTAGAGCTGCTGGTAAATCGCGCGCTGCGCCGTAGCAGTTGTATTTGGTGATCCCCAGACGAAGCAGTTCGCTCGTCAGCTTCTCAGCTCTCGCCAGCATAGCAGCATTGCACGGTGTGGCGATTAATTGCTCAAGGTAACTAGGCTGGCGGGCATCATAGTAAACGCCTACCGGATCAACGATCAGGGAGACTGGCACGCCTCCCCTGGCGGGGTGGCCAATATAGCCGATAAAGCCATCTTCCAGTTGCCAGTACGGCAGCCCGAGTTTCTCGGCCCTTTGCTTTATCTGGCGAGTATTGGTCTTTTGGCCCCAGCCAACCAGCACATCGTCTTCAGCGAGCGTCATACTGGCTTTGAAGGCATGTAATGTGTGGCCAAGCAGCGGCTCAAACCGTGCTTTTTTGGCAAGGATTCCGGCTGAACCTGTGTAAAATTTCATTCGAACTCTGCGCGGTAGAAACTCCCCACGCCATCGCGGAGGAGTGTGACTCAGATAAAGTGCTCTGCGTCTGGGAGGGACTTAGCAATGCTGTCTTTGGTCGAGGTGAGAATCTCGCTGTCGATTTTCGGCCACGTGATGGCTAAGGTCTCGTCATTCCAGCGAATGCCACGGTCACTTTCCGGCGCATAGTAATGGGTGGTTTTATACAGGAATTCTGCGGTGTCGCTTAGCGTCATAAAACCGTGAGCAAAACCTTCTGGGATCCACAGCTGGCGCTTGTTCTCACCCGACAAATGCACTCCCACCCACTGACCAAAGGTCGGGGAACTTTTACGGATATCCACCGCCACGTCGAACACTTCACCTGCGATACAACGCACCAGTTTGCCCTGCGCATGCGGCGCGAGCTGGTAATGCAGGCCACGTAATACACCCTTAGAGGATTTTGAGTGGTTGTCCTGGACAAAGTTTACGCTGCGGCCAATGGCAGTTTCGAATTGCTGATGACTGAAACTTTCGAAGAAGAAACCACGATCATCGCCAAACACTGTTGGTTGAAGAATAAATACATCGGGAATTGCAGTTTGAATAACATCCATGGTTGAAACCTGATTCCAAAAGGGACGCATGCCCCAGAAAAAAAGAAAATTACTTAATCATTTTCAGCAGATACTGCCCGTAGGCATTCTTAGCCAGTGGCGCGGCTAATGTGCGCACCTGGTCGGCATCGATGAATTTTTTACGGTAAGCAATCTCTTCAGGGCAGGCCACTTTCAACCCCTGACGGGTTTCGATCGTCTGAATGAAGTTGCTGGCCTCAATCAGGCTCTCATGGGTGCCGGTATCCAACCAGGCAAAACCACGGCCCATCATGGCAACTGACATCTCACCCTGTTCAAGGTAAATGCGGTTGAGATCGGTGATTTCCAGCTCGCCACGCGGGGAGGGTTTTAGGCTTTTGGCAATCTCTACCACGCGATTATCGTAGAAATAGAGCCCGGTGACTGCATAGTTGCTCTTTGGCGCCAGCGGTTTCTCCTCCAGGGAGATCGCTTTACCTTCTGCATCAAACTCCACTACGCCATAGCGCTCAGGATCATGCACATGATAGGCAAAGACCGTGCCTCCCGCCGATTTGCTCGCAGCCGCTTCCAGCTCTTTTTGCAGGTCGTGACCGTAGAAGATGTTGTCACCCAGCACCAGCGCGCAGTCATCGTTTCCGATAAAGTCTTCGCCGAGGATGAAGGCTTGAGCCAAACCGTCTGGACTTGGCTGTACTTTGTATTGCAGATTCAGGCCCCATTGGCTGCCATCGCCTAGCAATTGCTCGAAGCGCGGCGTATCTTGCGGGGTGCTGATGATCAAAATATCGCGAATACCGGCCAGCATCAGGGTGCTCAACGGGTAGTAGATCATCGGTTTGTCATAGATTGGCAGCAGCTGCTTACTCACCGCCATGGTCACCGGATAAAGGCGAGTACCAGACCCACCAGCCAGAATAATACCTTTAAGCTTGCTCATAACTCTTCAATGCTTCTTTCTTGATTACTGTAAAAGGGAGGCCACTGTGCCACCCCAGACAAAGTCCACGTCGATTAAAAAGGCATCAATAGCCTCACTTGATCTGTTTACTTGCCGAGGATTTCGGCCAACATGCGATCCACGCCGACAGTCCAGTCCGGCAGCGTCAACCCGAAGGTGCGCTGAAACTTGCAGGTATCAAGGCGTGAGTTATGTGGACGTTTAGCCGGCGTCGGGAATGCACGGGTCGGGACGGGGTTCACCTGAGTGACTGCCAGCTCAATGCCGGCTGCACGTGCGGTGGCGAATACGCGCTGAGCATAATCAAACCAGGTGGTGGTGCCAGAGGCGATCAGGTGATAAAGCCCGGTAACTTCTGGTTTCTCCTGTGCGATACGGATCGCATGAGCTGTGCAATCGGCCAGCAGTTCTGCCCCGGTCGGTGCTCCAAACTGATCGTTGATGACCGACATCTCACTGCGCTCATTACCAAAACGCAGCATAGTTTTGGCAAAGTTGGCACCACGAGCGGCATATACCCAGCTGGTACGGAACACCAGATGACGAGAGCAAAGTGCAGCAGCCTGTTCGCCCGCCAGTTTGGTTTCACCGTAAACGTTCAGCGGTGCGGTCTGGTCTGTTTCCAGCCAGGGTTTTTCGCCGCTGCCGTTGAAGACGTAGTCGGTGGAGTAGTGAACCAGCCAGGCGCCCAGCACCTCGGCTTCTTTCGCGATGGCGGCAACGCTTGTAGCGTTGAGCAGCTCGGCAAAATCGCGTTCGCTCTCGGCTTTGTCCACCGCCGTATGGGCGGCAGCGTTCACAATCACGTCTGGCTTCAGCAGACGAACGGTCTCGGCCACACCCGCCGGGTTACTGAAATCCCCGCAGTAGTCGGTGGAATCAAAATCCACCGCGGTAATCCGACCAAGCGGCAACAGCGCACGCTGTAACTCCCAGCCAACCTGACCATTTTTGCCAAACAGAAGAATATGCATCAGTGACGTTCCTGGTAGTTTTTCGCGATCCAGTCCTGATAACTGCCGCTTTGAACGTTATTCACCCACTGCTGGTTATCCAGATACCATTGCAAGGTTTTACGGATGCCGGACTCGAACGTCTCCTGCGGCTGCCAGTTCAGCTCATGGCTCATTTTGCAGGCATCAATGGCATAGCGACGGTCATGACCTGGGCGGTCGGCTACGTAGGTGATCTGCTCGCGGTAAGAACTGGCTTTTGGCACCATCTCGTCGAGCAGATCGCAAATAGTGTGCACCACATCCAGGTTCTGTTTCTCGTTGTGGCCGCCGATGTTGTAGGTTTCACCTACCACACCTTGGGTGACGACGGTATAAAGCGCGCGGGCATGATCTTCGACATACAGCCAGTCGCGGATTTGATCGCCTTTACCGTAAATGGGCAGTGCTTTGCCATCCAGCGCATTGAGGATCACCAGCGGGATCAACTTCTCCGGGAAGTGATACGGACCGTAGTTGTTGGAGCAGTTGGTGACGACTGTCGGCAAGCCATAGGTGCGATGCCATGCGCGCACCAGATGATCGCTAGAGGCCTTAGACGCAGAGTAAGGGCTGCTTGGCGCGTATGCTGTGGTTTCGTTAAAGAGAGGCAACTCAGTACCTGCGCTCACTTCATTCGGATGTGGCAGATCGCCGTACACTTCATCAGTTGAGATGTGGTGGAAACGGAACGCCAGCTTGCGGTCTTCATCCAGCTCGCTCCAGTAAGCGCGAGCCGCTTCGAGCAGCGTATAGGTGCCGACGATATTGGTTTCGATAAAAGCGGCTGGCCCCGTAATGGAGCGATCCACATGACTCTCAGCAGCCAGATGCATCACCGCATCGGGTTGATGAGTGGCAAAGACCCGATCCAGCTCCACACGCTGACAAATATCGACCTGTTCAAAGGTATAACGGTCACTTGCCGCGACATCGGCCAGCGATTCCAGATTGCCTGCATAGGTGAGTTGATCAAGATTGATCACTGCATCCTGAGTTTCACGGATGATGTGGCGAACAACAGCAGAACCGATAAAACCGGCTCCCCCAGTTACAAGGATTTTCATAAGCAATTTTTACTTTCTATGTGGATGAAATGGTCACCAGAAAACGGTCTTTGCTCTGCGTTTTGACCGTGTGTTAGCGGCAGGCGCATGTGAATACATGGCCGGCTTTAAATTAGAGTGTTTTATTTGCCGACGCGTTGGGTGTTAATACAATAACGAGTCCGTATATTCTTTCGCATTATTCGCCAGCGTTAGGCGTTTTTGATCGGAATTGACCAACAGCGATATTGCCTCAATCCATTTTTGTGGATCGTTACTCAGCAATACACCATTAATATTCTGTTCAATAAAATCACTATAGGGCGCGCAATTGCTATAAACCCCTACAGCTCCCATACGAATGAAATCATAAAATTTGACTGGACCGCGCGCCCTATTGAATGCCGACTCCAGTAAAGGTGCCAGACCAATATCGATTCGGTGGTGCTGCGTATAATCCAGATAGTTTTGCCAACTCATCGGATGCAATACCGTTACGCGTGGTAAATCGCGATAGAGTTTATAAACCTCGTGCTCACCAAATATTTCGAAGCTGGCTTGTGGACACTGCGCCAATACGCCTGCCACTACCTCGCGCAACCAATACTTCTCGGCCTGATGCGAGCTTGAACCGTGATAAGCGATTTTTACGGGCTGCTTTACAGCAAGCAACTGTGGCGTGGGCTTAGCAGGCACTACATCGGGATTGAGGTGCGCATATTTCCTCGCCAGATACGACGTCGATACCCAGATACTGTCGCAATGCGAGGTGATCCAGCGGTGCTGGGCTGCAGAACGACGAATAATTTTAGTCCGATAACCTTTAGGTAACGCCGTCAAAGCCGATGGATCCAGCAAATCGTCATCCATGAAATAGACCACCTGTGAGAGGTCATCCATATTGCGGGCGATTTCGCGCTGCCACGGGGCAGAAATAAAGCGGATGACTACGATAGCGGTGCCTTTATCCACTTCGATAGTGGGTGTGGTTAAGGTATCCACTAGCTGACATTGTGCGCCGGAAAAACGGCTTCTGATGGCGGCTTCAAAATAGGCCAGCGTCGGTGAATTGCCCTCATGCAAAATCAGTAATGTGCGGCACTCTGTCCCGCTGCTTTGCTTATTCAACTTCAAATAGGGTTTAAACAGCGCCTTTCTGATTAACTCGTCCATGGCAGTACCACATTAGGAGTATGGCTTAGGGAGAAATCGGGTCGATCGTAGCTCAGGTTAGGATTGTATGCAGGATCGTGTTTGAGCCGCCTGGCCCAGCGTTTTTTCATATAGCGCAGTTCACCCCGCGAGCGTGCCAGTTGTTCCGGCGTCACATCTTTGCCTCGAGATACCGACTCATGGTGGTATAGCTCAGCAAAAGGCGTCCAGACGATGCGCCACCCAGCCTCCCCCACCCGCAGACAGTAATCCACGTCGTTAAAGGCCACTGGCAGGTTCACTTCATCTAAGCCGTTGAGAGACAAATAGAGTTCCCGAGGGGTAAGCAAACAGGCCGCGGTCACAGCGGACAATTCCTGCGCGCTCACCGCCCTGCGCTGGTAACCGGGCTCGTCGGCGGCCAGGCCACTGTGGAAATGATCGGCACAGCCCCCCGGCCCAACCGCATCCCCCGCATGCTGAACCCGACCATCACCGTAATAGAGTCGAGCCCCTACAATCCCTACGCCCGGTCGCAGCAGGTGAGAAACCATCTCATCCAGCCACAGTGGGTTGATCACTTCTGTATCGTCATTCAACAGGCAGATAAACTCACCCGTGGCCTCACGCACCCCGGCGTTGTTGATCGCCGAGTAGTTAAACGGATGGTCCCAGGAGATGACCTGCACACCATACTCTTTGCTGATATGAGCAAAATAGGCCAGTGTTTCAGGGTCATCACTCTGGTTATCCATTACCATTATTTCAACATTTGGGTAGCAGGTGTGTTGCACCAGGCTTCCAATACAAGGTCTGAGATGTGCCAGCCCGTTGCGAGTGGGAATAATCACCGACACCCGCGGCAGTTCAGCTGGCAACGGCCAGCGCCAGCGGCAAATCCCGTGTGGCGCTGACTCCAGCGTTACGCCGACGGGCAAATCTTGCAGCATAGCTGCCAGTGATTCATAGCTATCTTGCATCGGCAATGTGTCCGGCACGTGCATCAACAAGGCCGGAATGTGTGCAATCTCTTGTGGCGCAAGCTGGCGAGCCAACTGGAACCACCCACGATAACTTTCAGCTCCATCCTGAGGGATGGATTTATCTCCCTGCTCCCGCCATAACCCACACCAGCCAATATAGTTTTGGCTTTGCAGCAAAGTTTCATTCCAGTCAGGCTTGAAGTCTGGCGAGTGGCGTTTACCTTTACCATCCAACAAATCGTGATCGCCGTAAATCCATTGCGCATTGGGTGTTTGGCGTAGCTGATGCGCCAGCCACACCAGTGCAGCCGGAGCCAGTTCAGCGCCCACAGGAATCGCCCATTGCCACTCTCCCACTGGCCTGTGCGCGGCTGGAGGTTGTTCCAGCACAGTGATATGTGTTGTCGGGTAACATAGCGCCGCGATGCTGGTGAGGGTGCGTTGCCGTGACGCCTCATCGCCCCCCTTCACCAGATGCAGACATACATGGGGCAGATTGCCCCAGCGGGCCAGCAGACGGTCAATCAGGCGGCGCTCACCAGGTTGCACGGTATCGAAATTAGCCAGCCAGTGTTCGTAGGCGTGCAGCGGCCTGTCGTCACGGATCTTGCCGACCAGCTGGTAAGCCTGCTGTAAGTCGGTAAACCACAGATGCCAAGACAACCCCAGGCGCTTGCGCTTTTGCGCGTCCAGGCGCTGATAGAAATGCCACACCCGGCGTAAACGGCGCCAAAGGCTGGTGCCCGCAGACACCGGCGCAAAGCAGGTAATATTCAGCTGACATTCTGCCCCTTCACTGCTGGCTAATAGACCCACTTCACAGGCACCCGCAGGCAGCCAGACTAGCTCCAGCAAAGTGCCACGACGCGTAATCGGCAGAATTTGTTCATGCCAAATCTCTTGATTGCACTGCCAACGTAACCGGGTTTCACCGCGTGACTGGTTGGTACGCAGGATTCCCCGAAGCAGGAACCAGCCAGCGCGTAATAAAGTTGTGTCTGGCAGCGCCAGAGGGTGCCATTGGTGATCGCTATGCATAGAGGGTTTACAGCCATGAAGTGGGAAAGCCCGCCTCAAGTTCAAGTTAAGAAAAAGAAGCAAAAAACAATGAGGGTCTAGCGCCTCAGAGCCTGCAGCCAATGATAAATACGTGTACGTAAGCTCGAGTGGGTGGGGGCAACTGAATAATTTAAATTTATCAAAGAAGACAGTCTTTCCATTTCAGCCTTAACGAGTAGTACGTTCTCTGCAGCTGAATTACATTCCTCGTCATTACGATCATGAGCTATAAAATAGTCTTTGTGTTTGACTCGATTGAAGGTAGCTGCACTTCCTCTGATATGCTTACCAAGTAAGAATTCTTCAACGGATTTTACAGCGTAATGATTGACACGGGCTCCTTCCCATAAAACTTCAGCACTCACGCCGTTGCCATGTTTAGGATGCAAAACAAGATCACGTCCCAAGGCATCAACATAGCGTCCAGATCTGAGTTCTGCGAAGTGAGGATTGTGGAAGTATGAAACTTGGGTTGGACGAATAATGCTTTTAAAATTACGATGTACGTTAAACCTTTTTGGGGCTCTTCGGGTAAAACGCTCGATCACTAATTTATCTTCTGAAAAAACATGAGAGTTAGAACCGAAATTAGCCCAATTTAAAGCAACAGCACTAACATTTTCATCTGAGAAACGCGCTTCAAGAAAATCTTTAATAGATATTCCAGCACATAACGGCACTAGAAATTCATCAGCATCAATAAACGCAAGCAAATCAACATCCGGGGAACAAAAACTTAATATTTTTGAGTACGCTGGCAATTGTGGCTTCTGCCCAGCGACAGTGGGGAAATCGACTACAATTATATTTTCAGTTTTAGACAAAGAGCTTAAAATCTCACGACTCCCATCCTTGCTATCGTTATCAGCAATGATAAAGCCATCCACCCCAATTACTTTATGATAGGAAATCCACTCTAAAAGTGAATTAACTTCATCCTTAATAATCGCAGCAATATATAGTTTCAATGTCAACTCTCATCAACAAGCTAAAATTAATAAAAAAAACGCACAATAAAACTATAATTAGCATCAACTGATGCCATCACACTTTACTCAACTTAACCTTGTAAAAATCCACTATATCCTTCAAAACCTCATCATTAAGATGAGATTGAGAGAAACAATCGGAACTTATAAAGGATGTTTCTCTTAATCGATGAATTAAACTGCTCAGGGAAAATGAAACAGATAAGGCATTTGCCTCTCTATCTTCTGTATCTAACGTCATTACATCATCAAAAAAATAAGACTCAACAGTTGCCCTATTAACTAACCCCTTAAAAGTCGGGTAGTTTTTTCTTCTTGATATCAGAAATATTTTTGCTTTTATTTCTGGAATCAGATCTAAGGTATGTAAAGCACTACCTTCCTCAGCAACTATATGTGAAGCATTAAAGAAAAGTTTTATTTGCTGTTCAACGGATAAATTCTCCGGAAAAACCTCAGTGTAATCATTGCCTTTCAATATCTCTGCGAGAGCGTCCAGACCAGCTAATCTTCCTTTCAACTTGAAAAATCGCCGTGAAATAAAAATTTTCTTTGGATAACTATCATCTTTATATCTGCCATTTTTATAAAATGGTAGATATTCTTTGGTATGCCATACTTCCCTGAATCCAATACCATGACTTTGTGCTGGAGCAATTAGATTCTCAGTTTGAATTGAGTCATTCACAAAGATAATTTTATTAAGATCCAAATTAAAAAACTCAAACAACTCTAATATATGCTTTGGCAAACTTTCTATAGTATCTTTATCACTTCGACCTAAAATTATTATCTTATCAACAACCTCTCTATATTCATTATAGGCCCATGCGCGACTAAGAGTTTGAGTGATCAAATGACCAAATTGATTAATAAATGGACCGAGATAAAAGAAGGTTCCTGATTCATACTTATAAGATAATTTGTTTTTAACTTCAGATAGACGAACTTCATTAATAAGGAGTTTTTTATTTTCTCCACGAACTAAACCGCGAACAGAGCTAGTTAATTCATCATGAACAATTCCATGTATATAATTATCGTATACATCCCTGCAATCTAAAGTATAAGGAATTATTTTCGCATCTTTCAAAAAATAAACGTTATTCATTCCATATTCTCTTTAGGATCTCATTAAATTTATTTATTGTTTTATCTATGCCGTCGAAAGAGGTGTCAATAGTAAATGTTGCTGAATTATAGATTTCAATTCTTATTGGTGAGTATTCTATTGAGCAATGAGTAAAAAAATCTCTAGGATCTTTTGGCCTATTAATAATGTAACGTTCATGTGATACTTTTGGTTTGGCATCAATACAGATTACGTTATATATATTTGAATATTTTTCAAGAAGACTAACATTCTGGAAAGCAGCCCCCACATCAATTATATGACGCTCAGTAGGCTTAGTTCCGATAATTTCAAATAGATAATTCATACCCAAGATGAAAAATGCTTGGGTGCCTAGTTCTTGCATTACACGATAAGCCCCACCGGAATCGACTAAATTATACTTCCGTGCGGCTTGATAAACTACATCATCCAATTCATAAATATTAACCACCTCGTCTAAATTTATATTTTTAATTATCGATGACTTACCAACCCCTGAAGGTCCAATGACAAAAACTACATTTTTAATAAAGCTCATCTATAATTTTCCATTAGCTCTTTCACTTGTTCATTTACAGTTCTTATCTTATTCGCGTCAATAGGCTGTTTGAATAATCTGATATTTTTATCAATCCTCCTGACCGCTTCACAGATGCTGATTAAATCAGGATTAATAATCATACCTGTTTTTTCTTCTATAACGTCTTCTCCAATCCCGCCAAGATTACTTGCTACTACCCAGCACCCACAGGCTGCTGCTTCTCTTGTTACGAGACCATAACTCTCAGGCCATATAGATGGAGCAAAAATAACGTCCAATTGACGGTATAGTTCAACAATCCGATTTTGTGGTACACGTCCAATAACAGTTACTGGTACATCTCCCCACTTTGTTGTTTGAGAGTAACTATCATCTTTACTATGATCAACTAGCATAATACTGATATTGATTGGTTGTACTATCTCAATCGCTTTCTTGAATAAAAAAAATCCCTTATGTGCGGACATACCACCAATATGGCCACACACAATACGTTCATTGTCACTTGTATCTTTAAGATCCCATAATTGATTTGAACTTATACCATTTCTATTTACTCGAATTCTACTGAGGCCATTTTTTCGATAAATCTGCGCGAAAGACTCCGAAACAGTTAATATCTCATTAGCGTCAGATAATAACTCTGATAGATATTCAATACGTTCGATAGATTGTGAAAATGTCACATTATTCGGTAATAATCGAGGAGAGAAACGATCCGGATGTCCTTCAGGGTATAATTTACCCTCTGAATCAACAAGGAACTGATAATCTGAAATCCACCAGGCGTCGTGTGCTGTTACCATATAAGGAGTGCTCATATCACGAGCAGCTTCTACTACCGATCCTGTCAGTCGCTGTACGCTATGGAAATGAACTAAATCTGGTTTCTCAATTTCTAGAAAACGTTTAAAAAGATCATACATTTTGGGATCTTGAGGATGCCAGTCCATATTCTCACGGTGAAGAACTGTCGATCGATAAACAGTGATGCCTTCTTGTTGATATATATCAAGTTGATAAGGAGTAGTACAACGCTCGTCAGAGGTAAAAATAACAACGTCAATTTCATCTCCGTAATGAGACTTTAATATCTCGACATTGTCGGCAACGACACGCGTGGCACCACCAATAGCCTGTGGAGGGTAAAAAACATTTACCAGTGCTATTTTTCGCTTTTTCTTTTTATACGGAACAAGTGAATTCAATTTGTCAACAAGTTCTTTACCAAGCACTTTTATGCTGTAACATTGCTCTACTTTGTACAATGCTTTTTCAGCCATTTCCTTACGTAACGCTGCATCTTCAATTAACTTACTTAAAGCAATAACCCATTCTTCTTCGTTAGTTGCCAGATAAGCATCTACCCCATTTTCCAGCACATCTCTATAATTCTGGGTGCTACTGACTACGGATGGAATGCCAAAACAAGCAGCTTCAAACCATTTTAACTCACTTTTACATGCATTAATTACGTCATCATGTAAAACTGCTAAATTAATATCAGCTTGTTGTAAAATACTCAAATATGCCTTGATACTGGACAGCGGTGGAACTTGCCTAAGCTGATTTGCAAAGCCATCGACAAAGCTTGATGGTAGTTTCAAGTAACCTGCGATAACTAAACGTACCTGAGGATATTTAGTTAGAATTCGTTTTAAAGAAGGAAGCGCTTGCTCAATGAAATCACTATTGTGAGCTTGAGTTCCGCTTCCGTAGAAAATATCAATATATTCTCGACTATCACGT
This sequence comes from Pantoea sp. BL1, assembly GCF_000963985.1. Classification (NCBI taxonomy): domain Bacteria; kingdom Pseudomonadati; phylum Pseudomonadota; class Gammaproteobacteria; order Enterobacterales; family Erwiniaceae; genus Pantoea; species Pantoea sp. BL1. The sequence goes on from NZ_JZRH01000003.1 coordinate 119,190, forward strand.
TCAACAGGCTTGATTATACTTAGTTTATCTAAACCATTACGATGCAAAAAACAAACTCCAGATGATACCAATCCTTTAAGTTTGTCACACAATGGGAGTGTAGATGCCAATCCATATGTGCATAGTCGTGCAGCCGAATTAAATAAGGCCATCCCTTTACGAAGTTCAATGTGAACATTTAGAGAAAGGTAACCGCCATATGTCTCAAGATCTGCTGGATAGACACTGTCAAAAATATAATCGTCAATCTCGTAAATAGATATTTTTCCAGCCGCATTTATTTTTGCAATTGATTTTATTACTTCTGGCACTGCTGGAACGCGATAAAAAATAACTATGTCATGCAATGCCAATTCATTAGCGTGATCATTTAATTTTGTCCAGTCAACGCATGTAACAACCTTCCCTTGACTTTCAAGTTGTTCAGTTTTTTGTTCAATTCGATAACGTTGACATTGCGGTACATGATAATCTCCCACAATAAGTATTTTATCATGGTTTATTTCAAGCTTAGGTTTTATAATATCATTTACACCATTATAAGCGAGATAAGATTTATAAATATTCTCAGTGTAAATCCAAGTCTGATCTTTTAATTCTTCCCGCTTATCTAATGAAGCTAAAATTTGTATCTTTCCAGAAAAAGATGAATAATAATTATTAACATACTGATCTAACATTTCTTTTTGATCAGTAAACTCCGGATGGAATTGTAATCCTTTCGTAATGGCCGTGAGAGCCTCATAGTGCAAATTATTGGCACTCTCAGCTTGGGCTAGTAAAACGAACAACCAACGGCTAATATTATTACTCGATTCCGAAGAAATATTTTTAGCTGCTTCATAATAAATATCAGCCGCAGTTCTAAAATCTCCAGCGTCTAAATAAGTATTTCCCAGTAACTCCAAAACGCGCGGAGTAAGGTGAAAATATAATGCTAACCGATATGCAGAACGACTCGCCTGCTGTTCATGTTTTGATCCACTCGATTTATACTTTAGATAGAAAGATTTCCCAAGTCTCTCGTAGAACAACGAGTTACCTACAGGGCAATCGGCAAATTTTATGGGTTGAGAAAAGTTACCACTAAGGATATCCTGAATAAGCTGAATCGATACCTCTAGGCCACTCTGCTTATTACGTTCAATAACATTAGCTATATCATTTTCATTCAAGTCAAGAGTGCTGTATCCACCATGCATCTTCATCCATTCGACAAGTGTTCTGGCACGCCCTTCTTTTTTCCCATGAAGCAACCAATGTACTTTCGCCTGAGTTTTATTAATTTTCCCATTCTTGCTAACATCAGGATAGCTTCTACAGTAAAAATCAGGTTCGATATCAAATTCAGTTTCCTGAGAGGAATCAACATTACTAAATTCTAACAACTTTCGTAAGCTAGGATGGCGATTTTCTTTTTTCCCAAAATTCTGCCAATGCCGATGTAACCCTTCATCATCTATATCTGCAAGATCACTATAATACTGCCCATAAAAATTTATATCTAATTCTGGCGAAAATGTTTTTTTCTTTTTACGTTTAAACATGAAATTGCAACTCATAATTTTGAAAAGCTTATTGAAAAGGTAAACAAAACCCACAAAATCAGCACTCTTAAGAAATGAGATTCATTTAATTTATCATTGCATGTGATTTAGCATGTTTCGAATGACGAATTTTTACTTTCTTAGGTCGTTTGGTTTTTTGGTTATCAATTTTTTCTGAAGATATCTCATAAAGTATAGTTGCCAATTTAAAATATTAGTCTTGATGCTCACGCAAGGTGGCAAGCCCCATTACAATCAAACCATATAAAAGACATAGCAATACACCTACGGTTACCAAATTATAAACCCGGCGTGGATACTCTGCTTCTTCTGCCAACGTCGGCTTGCTAATAATTAACAGATGTTTTAGTTTGCGGTACGCCTCTATTCTGGCTTGCTCCAGACTAATCAAGCCAGTTTTGTAGAGATCCGCAGCCAAGGTTGCCTGTGTTTCAACACCCATATAGTTGGCGATCACTTCGTTCATCGCATCTTTATCCACGCCGGTCAGTTTGGATTTCTCCTGAGCCAATTGCTGAGTTAAGGCATCGACCCTGGTCTGCACAGATACAACTGAAGGTGCGCTTTCTTTCATATAGCTTTGCAGTTGTTTTAACTGAGCCTGCTGTTGAGCCAACTGGGCTTCGATCTGGCTGACCACGCCCATGCGGGCGGTACTGGATGATTCTGGGCTGATGAGATGATGGGTGTTTTGGAACTCCAGAACTTTCGCTTTCTCGCTCTGCAGACGCTGATAGGAACGATCAACTTCCTTCTCAATAAAAGTAAGTTGTTCCAGGGCTACCTGATGCCCCAGCCTGTTGATGAAGCCCTCAGATTCCTTAAGCATCTGATTGACCACTCGTTGACCGTAGGCAGGGTCAAAGGCTTGTAGCTCAATAGTGAGTACTCCGGATAAATCATCCAGATGCAATGAGAGGTGATCACGGTAATACTTCAGGAATTGTTCTCGGCTAACTTCTTTCGGTAGACGAGAAAAAAAGTCTACCTTGTGGCTTTGGTAGTGTACTTTAAGAGCCAATTCTTTATCTAATTTATCGAGAAGGTCTGCTGATTTCAGATAGTCCTGGATTAACAGCACATCTTCGTGATTACTACCACCTAGCCCTAGCATCGACAAAGCATCAGGTAGCATCTTAATTTGATCTGCTTGCTTAACCACTATATCTGCCCGGCTTACATAACGATCCGATGCAATAAACCCAAAGTAGATTGTGGCAATAACAAAACAGGCGACTACCCACTGAAATCCACCAAGTCTATGGCTTTTTTTCCAGGAGCGATGAGTCAGGCGATAGCCACTGGAGTCGACAATAAAATGTTTAGGTTTGGTTTTTAATTTGCGCAGCTTGCGCATCAAACTTGAAGGTTTGTGGGGGTGAATTGGCTGAGTCATTGTTTTAGGCTTGTTACAGGCTCTGATAAATACGGATGGCATCGTCGATATTTTCGAATATTTCTAGCTTGCTATTACGCAGTAGAATACCCATATCGCATTGTTGGCGTAAATTTTTCATATCATGCGAAACCATGATTAAACTAGCGGTCTCGCGCTTTTTCGTGAACGTATCAATACATTTCTGCTTAAAGCTAGCATCACCCACTGAAGTAATTTCATCGGTCAGATAGATATCAAAATCGAATGCCATACTAACGGCAAATGAGAATTTTGATTTCATACCACTGGAGTAAGCTTTAATTGGCAGTTCAAAATGCTGACCAATTTCCGAGAATTCCTTCACCCACTCTTCAATGGCTTGCGTATCACGTACTCCATGAATGCGACAGACAAATCGGGTATTTTCCCGTCCAGTCATGCTACCCTGAAAACCACCATTAAGCGCTAATGGCCAGGAAACACGACATTGACGAGTGACCTTACCCCTGCTGGGCATATCCATCCCACCCAGCAGACGCAGAAGGGTTGATTTCCCCGCCCCATTGGCACCGAGAATACCTATATTACGATCTCGTGGCAGCGTTACGTTTACATCACGCAGCACATAATTACGGCCAAACTTAGTGGGATAATATTTCGAAACGTTATCAAGAATAATCATGTTTATTTAGCTTTAGCTAGCAATCAATCTGCGATGGCTTAGGCGATAACAGCTCATCGCAAACGTTAGTAAGACCAATGTCAAACTTGCTAAATAGTTCCAACTAACATCAGGGCTTACATAACCTGCTATCCAACCAGTTCGCATTAATTCGACGGCATGCACCAATGGATTCCATATAAACCAGTGTTGGAACTGGACAGGTACCGTTGCCAGTGGGTACATTACGCATGAAATAAACATTAATGGCATCATTATAAAGTTGAGGAATTTATCTGTTTCTTTAAATAAATTAATTAAGATGCAAAAAATAACACCTAATGAAAATGATAAGATCATCAACAAGAAATAAATAAAAATAACTTGTAAGGGATCATTAGGAATTGCATCGAAACCAAGCCAAAGTAATCCCAATACAAGCACACAACCAACTACCAGCCCAATAATGGCTTCCAGGATAAAGCGAGCCACAAACGTAGCAAAAGGCGTTACCTGCCTATAACAGAACAGCCCCATATTGGCATTGACTGCCGATTGCAGTTTACTCACCACATTTCTAAAAAAAAGAAAGGGCAAATAACTGGCAGTAATAAACAACGGTGCTGGCGCACCGCCAAAACCGCTATGTCCGCGCATACCAAATATCAGGCTAAATGCGCTAATCATCAGTAACGGATCTATCAGCGCCCAGGCATACCCCAGCCGATAACTACCAAATCTGGTTTTCAGTTCACGAATCAAGAGGCCAAACGTCACATCGCGGAGAACCTGAAATGGACTACGAGGTGTTTGGTTAAGTATGGGTTTAAACATAGAAAGCCGGTATCACAGGAGGGGCTCACCTCAAGCGAGCCCGAAGTTAGTTTTATCTCAGGACCACGTTGGCCGCTACAGCAACCTGATAGATGACCTGAGTAATGTCCTTGATGGATTGCATCATTTTGCTGTCCACTTTCGGCATGACGAGAATCTGATCGCCCGGCATCACGCTACCAGCGTCCTGGAACTCCATCAGACCGTTGGCATGCACCACAGCAATACGTTTGTCATTCGCGCGGTCGGTGAACCCCCCTGCCCAGGCAACATAATCGTCAAGCCTGGCGCCTTCGTTGTACACCACCGCTTGCGGCATCATCACTTCGCCACCCACCTGAATCAGGTCGGTTTTGTACGGGATAACAATCTGGTCGCCTTGTTCAAGCATGATATTGGCAATCACGCCTTTATCCGACACCACCACTTTACCCAGTGGCTGGACCTTACGCGCTTTCTCCACAAACTGCATGACAAGCTCAGCTTCTTTAGTACGAATAGAGGCTTCACCGTCAGAGTTGGCGGGTGCGGTAAACACACTGCGCTCAAGGCGGTTGAGTGAATCTTCCAGCATCTCTTTCTGCCGTGCCGCCACGCTCTTACGCATGATGTAGATCGAGCCATAATCCGCCATGTTCGGATCAATAGGGATGTGGTTTAACAGATCGTGAAGACGCGTTTCTTTACGTACGGTGAAATAAGATGGCCCGCGATAACTGCCGATAATTTGCACATCGTAAACCTGCGCATGCATATCATCATTAAACAGCACTTTGTCGCCGTCTTTTAGCTGGATGCGATCAAAATCTCTGTACGGCATATACACCGAGAACGGACCGTTTGGACGATCACCAATCACCCCAACGTGACTCACCTTGGCAAGGGGCAAGGCAAATGACACCAGTTCAGAGCCCAGCGCGCTGCTGTTCTTTAATTCGAAGCGAAACGGATTACGTACTTTACCGGCCACACTGATCATCAGACCCTGCGACTCGACCAGAATCACGTCCTGATCTTTCAGCGACAGCTTCGGCATCCTGCCCTGCTGCATAAATTCATACAGGTCAATTTCCTGAATGACACGATTTTGGCGCAGTACCTTAATATGGCGATAGCTACCACGGTCGGAATCAATGCCGCCTGCGCGCTTCAGAAAATAGAGCACGCTATCAGAAGATTGTCCGGCATATTGACCCGGACGGATAACCGGACCAGAAACAAATACACTCACTGGCGTCGCCGTCAGTAAATTGACATAGACATTGACGTTATTAGTAAATACTTCGCTGATATGACTGGTGACAAGTGCATTCACTTTGCTGGCGGTCACGTTGTGGACATTAATCGGCCCAACGTCAGGAATGAAAATATTTCCCTGATTATCAACGGTTACCACGTTTGAGAAATTGACTGCGCCCCAGATCCATATGTTGATCTTATCGCCGGGTGCAATCAGATAATTATCGTTCAGCCCGTCACTGCGTTCGGTTTCATAGCCGCCGGCAAACAAGTTGGCGCCGTAAGGGGGAGGCAGACCAGATTCAGACTGCGGCAATAATTTACGTACATCACTCTCACCCGGCAGTAGCATTCCCTGCCGGTTTTGTTGCGTAAAAGTTCCGGTCGTGGAGGTGGTATTCGCCTGTCCGCTCATTGCCTGTTGGCCGCCCAAGTGCATTCGACCATCGCCAGTATCTGCCGGACTATTCATGCCGAAGGCTTGCGCCTCTTCTTTCGTCGGTGCGGCCAGCACAGCGCAAGAGGTGCAAATCAGCAGTAAGATGGCACTCAATGGCCGAAATTTCGTTATCTTCACAACATTTCTCTTTAAATTTATTGCACGACAAGGAGGTCACTGGCAGAAGCCTGCTCAAGTTGCGGTACCTGATACCATGTCTCGTCGTTTTTACAGGTCACGCCGAGCGGCGACGCGTTGTCGTTGCGGTTACGCACTAATTCGATACATTCCTGCCCCAAAGCAGAGACATAACGCTGCCCCAGCGTATAGGTACGGCTGTTGGCGTTTAGCGTGGCACCCTGCTGCAGGACATTCAGGGATTGCTGCAGATTATTTGGCATAGCCTGGAGACCGGGTGTCGCAGCTTGATTAACAAGCGGCCTTGATGCCTTAACCTGCTTCGGTGAATATGCGCATCCACTCAAGATGAGGGCAAATGAAATCACCAGAAGACGAGTTACGTTGTTCATAGATCAGTTTTCCAACAATTTAAATTCTGGAAGGCGAAATAGCCGCTGAAGGCACCCAACGGTGATTATTTGCCAAACTATTGCGAGGTATTACCAGAGCAGGAGCGGCTTAAAATGCAGAAATAGGCTTACACGTTGCTGTATATCCATAGCTACCGCACGGAATTGATCCGCTTGAAGAGATGTTCGCCATGTTTTCCTGCCTATACCCTCTGGCAGACAGCTAACCCGTATTATTCGGTAATTTATTTGTTGCTAATGGGTTACTCACGCCAGGCAACGCCCAAAAAACTTCAATGCGGAACTCTTTGAGCGCTGACATTGAGTCGGCACAAAGGTTTTGGATTAAGTTCTTTTGCATGAAGTCATGGAGCAAATGCCATCGGTATGCTTCCAGACAGGTGGAATCATGACGCACTCATTACATTAAAATTTCTATCCTAATTCACTTAAAACCAGACCGACCCCTCACACCGTGAGGCGAGTCAAAGCACGAGCGTAAGCGTACATTTAACGAGTCAGGAGGTTAGCGATATTTAATTTTTCGCACTGCGTTACTCACGGAGAAGCCTGAAATAAGCAAGGGGTGGAAATTCGATACGCTTTGTAATACATGGCACTAGCCCGCACAATTTTTGTCAGTAAACCTCTATTCAAATCCTGACATTAACAGACTATCCTTGCATTAAAAACAAACAAAACTGGTATAAAACACCTGACTTAAGCAAGTTAATGGTCGATTAAGTTAACGGTGCGACACATTACACTAAGTTGCACTAAAGGTTTCTAAAAATATCAAAAAGCTTCCAGCAATTGCTACTTCAACTAATTAAATCAATAAAAAAGTAGAAAAGCCCTAAGACCGGTCTTGTTTTTCTGTCATTAATATCTGCAAAAAATGAGGTAAAAGATTACTGCTAATGCTTTGTAAAAGAGGGCTGTATTACGCTTTATTCAATGCATTAATCCTGCCATCAAATATTAGCCAAACTTAAGTAATGTACCTTGCAGACACATAAAAGCCGCCGTTGACTCCTCAGCGGCGGCTTTTAAACATGCACGATATGCGATTAACGTTCGCGCATCGCCTCTTTGGCTTTATTAAACGGTTTCACCAGATAATCCATGATGGTCTTCTCGCCAGTCTTGATATCGACCGTAGAAACCATCCCCGGACTGATCGAGTAGCGCTTACCGGCTTTGTTCTGCACGTAGTCGTTATCAGTGCGGATAAACACGCGATAGTAGTAAATCTCCGGCTTCACCTCATCCTGGATGGTATCCGGTGAAATGCTTTCCACCACGCCATTCATGCCACCGTAAATCGCGTAGTCATAGGCCGAGATCTTCACCACCGCACGCTGGCCGGGATGGATAAAGGCAATATCACGCGGTGACAGGCGCGCCTCAATCAGCAACCGGTCGTTTAACGGCACGATGTTCATCAGTTCCCCGTTGGGAGGAATCACCCCGCCGACGGTGGAGACTTTGATGTTTTTCACGATGCCGTTCATCGGTGAACGGATGGTCAGGCGCGTCACCGTATCTTCGCGCCCTTTGATCACCTCAGCCAGGCTGTCCGCTTCGGCACTGGCTTTTGCCAACTCCTCACGCGCCTGCACATAGTATTGCGAGCGCATGTCGGTGAGTTTTAGCTCCAGATCCGATTTATCACGCTGCAAACGCAACACTTCGACGCTACTGGCGGCACCGGTTTTGGCCAGCTTTTGTGTGATCGCCAATTCCTTGTTCGCCAACGCCAGCGACTCGTTGAACTGCTTCGTCGAGTCAGCAAGCTGAGCGCGTTTGGTTTTGTACAACCGCGTCTCAGAGGCAATCAAATCAGGATAAGCTTTGAGCTCATTGGGGAACGTAAGGGGATCGTCGTTGACCTCGGCTCTCAGGCGCGAGGCCGCTGCCAGTGACGCACGATAACGCGCCGCACTTTCACCGACGCTGGATTGCGAGCGCGTGGGATCCAGACGCGCCACCACCTGCCCCGCCTTCACCCGATCGCCTTCGTGCACATACAGCTCGGTGAGGATCCCACCTTCTAAGGATTGCAGCACCTGGTCACGCGAACTCGGGATCACTTTACCCGTGCCGGTTGAGACTTCATCCAGCGTGCCGAACCAGGCCCACACCAGCGATATCAGGATCAACGCGGCACTGATGGTGATCAGCCTGACCGCTCCGGTGTAGTGGGTCTCGGATTTCAGCTCCCCCAACAGGTCGTCAGAGGAATCGACTTCTGCCGCGGTGACCAGCCGCAGTTTGCCGGGAAGTTGCTTCATCATGGGCGCACCTCCTATGGATTACCGCCGGCACGCGGTGGCGGCAACGCATTCTCTTTCGGGCTGTCCATCACCAGTTGCCCATCTTTCAGCACCAGCACGCGATCCACCAGCGCAAGGATCGCCGCACGGTGCGTCGCCACGATCAGCGTGCGGCCATTCAGCCACGCGCCCAGACGTTCGATGAACTCCTTCTCGGTATGATCATCCAGCGCCGCCGTAGGTTCATCCAGCAGGATAATGTTGGGATCGCGCAACAGCATGCGAGCCAGTAGCACTGACTGGCGCTGACCGCCCGATAAGCCTATCCCGCCTTCCATCACCGGATGATCGAGACCGAGTGGCAAACGACGAATGAAATCCGCCCCGCCGCTGACCGTTAATGCACCGAAGATGGCATCGTCAGTCGCGTGGGCCGCGCCCATGGTGAGGTTTTCACGCAGCGTGCCGTGGAACAGGCGTGCGTTTTGCGTCATCAAACCCACGTTGCGCCGCACATCCGAGACATCAATATGCGGCAAGCTGAGGTTATCCAGACGCAGCTCACCGCCCACCAGATCCATGCCGCCGATCATCGCCTGCAACAAGGTGGATTTGCCCGAACCGTTGCGACCCAGCACGGCAATACGTTCACCCGGTTTGATGGTCAGGCTTTTGATGCGCAGCGCGATGGTGAGGGAATCGGTGTAGTAGCGGAACATCGCATCATTGAACTGATAATGGCCAAACAGCACCGGACAATGGATGCGCGTCTCGTCTTTACTGTTCTCCACCGGCAGATTCATCAATGCATCCAGACTGCCTTTGGCGGCTTTCACCTGCTGCCAGCGAGCCAGCACACCACACAACGTCGCCATGGGGGCAATCATGCGCGAAGAGAGCAGCGAAGCCGCAACAATCGCACCGGTGGTGATATCGCCGTTGATCACCATCGGCGCACCGACCACGATCACGCTGGCATACACCAACCCCTGCACCGTGACACCCCAGCTGATCAGCGAATGCATCACTTTGCGCATCTCCACACCGGATTGCGCCGTAATGCGAATGTAGCTGTTCCACTGTTGCAGGAAACGGTCTTCCGCCTGCATCAGCTTGATGTCCTCCAGCCCCTGCACGCTCTCCACCAGCACCGCATTACGCAGCGTCGATTCCTTCAGGTTTTGCTGCGCCAGCTTTGACAACTTCTTCTGGCTGAGAATGCCGGGCAACACCATCAGGATCACCGCAATCGGCGCAATCCACGCCAGCTGTGGCGCAATGATCGCCATCACCAGCATAAACAGCAGGAAGAACGGCATATCAACAATGGCGGAAACGGTGGTTGAGGTCACCATTTCGCGGATCGATTCCAGCTCGCGCAGTTGCGAGATAAAAGTACCGGTGGAACGCGGCACCGCACTATTACGCAGCCGCAGCGCATGACCAAACACGCGATCCGAAACACGCATATCGGCACGTTTACCCAGCAGGTCAGTGACATGATCGCGCCCGACACGCAGGACATAGGTGAACACCACGGAGATAATCACCCCGATATAGAGGACATACAGCGTGGGATAAGATTGCGCCGGAATCACGCGGTCATACACCTGCATCGAGAAGATAATGCCAACCATCGCCAGCAGGTTGAGCAGGAAGGAGCCCAGCATCACGTGGCCATAAGGCCGCAGGTCGTGCAGCACCAAACGCCGCAGCCAATCCGGCTTGACCGTTGCCAGATAGCGATCGACGCGGCTGTCTTTGGCAGCGGTGACCGGACGTAATGCGGCGGCAAAACGAATCTCCGGCAGCAGCGTTTCCAGCGCAACGGGCGCCGGTTGCTCATCTCCCGAAAAGTGCACACGCACTTCATCTTCACCATCGAAGTTGGTGATAACACCGACCTGTCCGTCGGCCAGCTCCACTGCCAGTGGCAAACGCCAGCTGGTGATTTCCCACTTGTTCTCTTCGTACAGTTGGAGCGATAACCCCGCCTGGCGCGCTAAATGGCGCAGCGCTTTGTCGCGCGTCTGTTTACCCTGCCATTCGGCGGCGGCCATGATCATGCCCGGAGAACAGGGCAAACGATAATGGGTGGCGATCTGGATGATCGCCGTCGCCCATCCATTTAACGGAACGAGCCCGTCGGCACCACTGCTGGTATCACCGTTCGGGGCATCGGGAATTTGTAACTGGGTCATGGCTGGATCTCCACATTCTGGATCCGCTGATTATTCAACGCGAACGCCGATCGGATATGCCCGGTGCTGTATAAGCAATCGAGTTGCAACGATCGTAATTGACTGATGGTTTGCTGCAGGGTGAAACGGGTCTGGAACACTTCCTGCTCGGCGTTAAGCACGTCCAGCAGCGGACGGGTGCCGAGTTGCAAATACTGATCCTGATAGAGCTGCTGGGTTTTCTCACCCAGCGTCTGTTGCCGCCCCATAATCGCCAGACTTTGCGACAAGCTAAGGGCTGCACTTTGCGATTCACTGAGTTGCTGCCGTGCTTTCAAGCGCGCGGAATTGACGGCCGCGTTGGCGGCTTGCAAGGCGTTGGCAGCGGCGTCACGCGCGGCAGTGATCCCGCCTCCCTGATAGATCGGCATCTCCACTTTGACGAAGGCCTGATACTGAGTGCGATCGAGCGTTTCGCTGCCGGAGTAATGATTGTTGAGGTAGTGCGTCACCTGGGGTTCCAGCGAAATCGTTGGCAGGTTCTGCGCGTTAGCATTATCCAGTTTTGCCTGTGCCTGATTGGCCTGTGCCCATGCCGACAGCACCGCCGGGTTGAGTTTGTCATCCGCTTTACCCACCGAGCAGGAGCGCGTCAGGTTCACCGGAAAATCTTCATTTACTTTCTTCACCAGCGGCCAACCGAGGTAGGTCGCCAGCGTGGCACGCCAGCGATCGAGGTTGGCCTGATACTGAATTAGCGTGGTGCGTGCACCTTCAATACGCGCATCCGTTTGCGTGGCATCGGAGAGCGAAGCCGCGCCTTCATCATTTCGCTGACGGGCCAGATCGCCAATTTTGCTTAGTGCATCGAGCTGCTGCTGGGCAATCTTCACCAGTTGCTGATAGCCCTGCACTTCCACCAGCGCGGAAGCCGTGTCATGTGCCACCGTATCAATACTCACCAGCACGTTGGCTTGTTCCATCGCCACGCCGGCTTCAGCGGATCGCACCGAGCTGCTGACTTTGCCGAAGTCATACAACATCTGCGAAACCGATAACACAAACGATGGGCTGAACCCCTTTTCGGTATAGGCATTGCTATAGCCGTTGTTCATCCCGCCACTGATCTGCGGATAATATTTGGCTTTCGCCACATCCACCTGGTTGGCCTGTTCCAGCATTTTGCCCACCGCCTGCGCGATATCCGGATGCCACTGAATGGCACGCTGTACGGCCTGGTTGATGGTGAGTGAATCCGGGACGTGAGCCAATGCGGGTTCGGCCACTTCACCGGTTAATGACGGCAGATCCTGCTGCTGTTGCGCCAGGCCTGCGGAGGTGATTCGGCTGGCCGAGGTGAGCGCATCACTGGCAGCCATGATTTGTGAACAATGAAATAAAGCGATGCCCGCACAGAAGACGCTGAGCTTAGAGTAACGGCGAGTTGGAGCGCCTGATTGCATCAAATCCATCGATAATCCACCAGTCAGTAAAAGGAAAGGGGCTCATCCATGAGCCCTTACTGCATCCTTGCTAAGCGCGGCCCCTTATGCCGTGTGAGTCTGGTGCGGTTGCTGCAGTAATTCCTCCAGTGAAACGTTGACGCCTTCCAGCGTAATCAACTGGGTACTGCTGTAACCCGTACCGGTACCGTCACGGTCAATTGAGAGCACGGTATTGCCATCTGAAGTATGATCCACTTTCACGAAATCATTAATATTACTTGTGGAATCATTCCAGCCAATTAGCAAGTTACTGATGTCAACTTTGTCGCCTTGCGCAACATTGAAGTCGGTCCAGGTATCGTGACCGTTCCCTCCCGTTGAGTCGGCACTCGCCAACAGGTGATACACCAGGGTATCGGCACCCGCACCGGTGGTGATGGTGTCGTTATACGCACCGCCGGTAATAGTGTCAGCCCCCGCCGTTCCTGTGATGGTCGGATGCAGATCGATGGTGAAGGAGTGCGTGGTGATGGTGCCATCGCTTGCTGCCAGCGTGTAGCTGAACACCTCTTTATGCAGCAGGCTTTGTCCATCAACCCCTGCATTAAGCGTATAGGTGTAGCTACCGTTGGCTGCAATACTCAGCACACCATAGTCCCCGGCAATTGACGTGGTACCCACGCTGTGAACCGTTGTGACATCACCGTTTTCATTAGTGATACTCAAGGTTCCGGTATGCGTCGTCGAGTCACCGTAGATACTGCCGCTGGCATCGTGATCACCAGTTGAAGTGGTTTCCGCCAGCAGGCTGTTCACGGTGAGCGACGTCGCCGCACCGTTATGCAACGTGACCGTCAGGGAAGCAGAGGTAACTGCACCACTGGAATCCCTCACCGAATAAGTGAAGGTGTCGGTGGTTGGCAAGGTACTGACGTCCAGCCCCGCCTTCAGCACGTAAGTGTAGTTACCGTGCGAATCGATGGTCAGCGTACCGTAGGTGGTATTGATCACCGTGTTGCCCGTCGCGGCAACGGCACTGCCCGACACCGTAGTCACCGCAGTACCGGTTGGTACCGTACCCGCGACTGAGCTGGTGTCATTGGTCAGCAGATTGCCCGTTACCGTTGAGGAAACTGTCACCGCATCCAGCGTGGTATCTGTCACCGTGGTGATGGTGGTGCTTGGCAGCAGAGCAATACCGCCACTCGAACCAATCACCACCGCATAGGTACCCGCGCCGAGTCCGCTATAGCTAACGTTGGCACCGGTCTGCGTTCCCAGCGACAGTAGCCCAGTCGACAGATAGTTCGACGTCACGCTCTTCAGCGTCCAGGAACCATCTGAGTTCTGCTGGTAGAGGTAGAGTGAGTAAGTCGATATCAGCGAAATGCCACCGACCGAACCGTGCAGCACCACCGAACGCGTATCACCCGTACCCACACTAAAGGTATAAGCGTTACCGCTAGACAGCACACCTACGCCCAGCAGCGTGCCAAGGTTCACCGTGGCCAGAGCCGTATGGGAGACGCTGGTGGTGCCGTTATTCACCGTTTGCGTGGTTGTGCTGTAGTCCACCTCATTGGTGTCGTTGGCGGCCACGATACGAATCACCCCGGTCAACGAGGCGGATGGTGAGACGTTGCCCGCACGGTCAGTCTGGATAACGGACAGTGAAGCACCGGTGGTTTGTGCGGTGCTGAGGGTCACCGACCAGGTGCCCGCCGCGCCGACTGTCGTGGTACCGAGCGAGTTACCGTTGGCATCACGCACCGTCACCGTATCGCCCACTTCACCACTACCGGTTACGGTGGTACCCGCCGAGTTAATCGCCAGGTTGGTCACCGCGACTGGTGCCACATTATCGATGTTCACCGTGGCTGTAGTGTTGCCGGCACTGACGTTACCCGCCGCATCCGTGACGGTGGTGCTCAATGGATGCGCACCGTTCGCCAGAACCGCAGTGGTGTAGGTCCATGCACCGGAACTGCCTACGGTGAGGGAGCCAAGAACGGTCGCGCCATCATAGATGGTGACAATCGCACCCACTTCTGCCGTGCCACTCAAGGTTGGCGTGGTGTCTTTGGTGTAGGCGCCATTGGCCAGCGTCACCGGCGTGGTGCCGGTATCGTCGGTAATGGTCAGCGTACTTGCCGTTGGAGCTACGGTGTCCACACGCAGCGTGGTCGAGGCCGTTGGACTGGTGTTACCTGCCGCATCGGTCTGCGATACGTTGATGGTGTGCGTACCGTTGCTCAAGGTGGTGGAGATAAAGCTCCACGTACCATTGCTGCCCACCGTCGTTGTGCCCAGCAGCGTGCTGCCGTCATAGATGCTGACTTTCGCGCCGACTTCGCCATTACCACTCAACAGCGGCGTATTGTCGTTGGTGGAACCATTGTTCGGGATGGTTACCGCCGTACTGCCGTTGTTGTTGGCCGCAACGAGACTGGTTACTGCCGCTGGAGCCACGCTATCGACAATCACCGTGGCTGACGTGGTGCCGCTGACATTGCCTGCTGGATCCGTCACGGTGACATTGATCGGGTGGCTACCCTGCGTCAATACCGTCGTGGTGTAGGTCCATGCGCCACTGCTGCCCACCGTCAACGTGCCCAGCAGCGTCGTGCCGTCGTAGATCGACACTTTGCTGCCCACTTCCGCCGTACCGCTCAGGGTTGGCGTGGTGTCATTGGTGTAACCGCCGTTTGCCACCGTGGTGTTGGTGATGTCGTTGGTAATCACCAGGGTTGATGCCGCTGGAGCCACGGTATCCACGGTAATGGAGACCGTGGCGGAAGCTGCACTGGTGTTACCCGCTGCATCGGTCACCGTGACGCTCAACGGATGGGTACCGTTACTCAACGTGGCCGTGGTGAAGGTCCATGCACCGTTGGTCCCGGCAGTTACAGAACCCAGCACCGTTGTGCCGTCATAGATGGTGACAATGGCATTCGCTTCTGCGGTACCGCTCAGGGTCGGCGTCGCATCGTCGGTAACGGCGCCATTGGCCAACGGTCCCTGGCTCGCACCAACATCATCGTTGATCACCAGGTTGGTGACCGCATTCGGTGCCACAGTGTCGATGGTCATCACGGTTGAGGCATTCGGGCTAACGTTGCCCGCCGCATCGGTCTGGGTGACATTCAGCGTATGGCTGCCGTTGCTCAACGTGGTGGAGATGAAGCTCCAGGTGCCGTTGCTGGCGACGGTGGTGGTGCCCAGCAAGATTGTACCGTCATAGATACTGACCTTAGCCCCGACCTCACCGGTACCACTCAACAGCGGCGTGCTGTCATTGGTGACCCCGTTATTCGGAATCGTCACCGCCGTGCTGCCATTGTTATTGGCCGCCACCAGGGTAACCGCTGCCGGAGGCGTTGTGTCGATAACCACGGTGGCGTTGGTTCTGCCACTGACGTTACCGGCTGCATCCGTCACCGACACGCTGATGGTGTGCGAGCCTTGCGTCAAGGTCGAGGTTGTGAAGGTCCACGCTCCCGAACTGTTGGCGATAGCAGTACCCAGCGTCGTTGTACCGTCATAGATAGTCACACGACCACCGGCTTCCGCCGTACCACTCAGCGTTGGCGTAGTGTCGTTGGTGGAACCCCCGCTGGCGACCGTGGTGTTGGTGACATCATTGGTGATCACCAGCGTTGCGGTATTTGGCGCCACGGTATCCACGGTGATGGTGACCGGTGTTGAGGATGGGCTGACGTTACCCGCCGCATCTTTCACCGTCACACTCAGTGGGTGAGTACCATTCGTCAATACCGGGCTGACGAAGCTCCACGCGCCGGTGCCGCTGGCGGTGGTAGAACCCAGCACAGTCGTGCCGTCATACACCGTGACAATCGCGTTCGCCTCAGCCGTACCGGTGAGGGTTGGCGTGTTGTCGTTGGTGGAACCGCCGGTTGGCACCGTGGTGCTGGTGACATCGTTGGTAACCACCAGGTTAGTGACGGTGTTAGGGACGACAGTATCCACGGTGAAGGTAATAGATGGCGTGTTGCTGACGTTGCCCGCTGCATCTGTCGCCGTCGCCGTGATGGTGTGCGAACCTTCACTTAACGTGGTTGAAGTCCAGGTCCATGCGCCCGTGCTGCTGGCCGTCACAGAACCGATCTGCACGCCGCCATCGAAAATTCTCACGACGCTGTTCGCTTCCGTGGTGCCGCTCAGCGCAGGCGTGTTGTCATTGGTACTGGTGCCTGCGTTAATCGTCACCGGCGTACTGCCGTTGTTATTGGCTGCCGCCAGGGTAAGCGTTGGTGCCACGGAGTCGATGTTGACGGTGGCATTGGTGCTACCACTGACGTTACCGGCTGCATCTGTTGAGGTCACGCTAATGGTGTGCGAGCCCTGGGCCAGTACTGCGGTGGTAAAGGTCCAGGTGCCATTGGCGCCAACCGTGACCGAACCGATTTGCGTGCCACCATCGTAAATCTTAACGAGACTACCCACTTCCGCCGTACCACTCAGCGTTGGCGTGGTGTCATTGGTGGAACCGCCGCTGGCGACCGGGGTGTTAGTGACATCGTTGGTGATGACCAGCGTCGAAGCATTCGGCGCCACGGTATCGACAATCACGGAAACCGGGGTCGATGCCGGACTGACGTTACCCGCTGCGTCTTTCACTGTGACACTCAGCGGATGTGTCCCGTTGCTCAATGCCGGGCTGACGAAGCTCCATGCGCCGGTGCCGCTGGCCGTAGTGGAGCCCAATACCGTCGTGCCGTCATACACCGTGACAATCGCATTCGCCTCAGCCGTACCGGTAAGGGTTGGCGTATTGTCATTGGTTGAACCGCCGTTTGGCACCGTGGTGCTGGTGACATCGTTGGTGACCACCAGGTTAGTGACCGTGGCAGGCGCAGCGGTATCCACCGTGAAGGTGATGGACGCATTCGGACTGATGTTGCCCGCCGCATCGGTCGCCGTCACGTTGATGGTGTGGCTACCGTCAGCCAGCGTGGTGGATGTCAGACTCCAGGCACCGTTGCTGCCTGCGATAACAGAACCGAGCAGGGTTCCGCCATCGTAGACTCTCACCACACTACCCGCTTCCGCCGTACCGCTGATGGCTGGCGTGTTGTCGTTGGTACTGCTGCCTGCGAGAATCGCCACCGGCGTACTGCCGTTGTTGTTTGCCGCTGCCAGGCTCGCTACCGCCGCCGGAGGTGTGGTATCGATCACCACCACAGAAGAGGTGGTACCACTGACGTTACCTGCTGCATCGGTCACCGTGACGTTCAGCGTATGAGAGCCCTGCGCCAGTGCCGTTGAGGTGAAGGTCCATGCGCCGGTTCCGCTGGCAATCACCGTGCCCAGCAAGTTAGTGCCATCGTAAATCGAGACGCGACCGTTGGCTTCCGCCACACCGCTCAGTGTTGGCGTGGTGTCGTTGGTCGAGCCACCGTTGGGGACGACGGCCGTGGTGTTATCGTTGGTGACCACCAGTGACGTCGTTGCTGGCGCCACGGTATCCACCACCACAGTGAAGTTAGTGGCCGTACTGGTGTTGCCCGCCGCATCACGCACGGTGACACTCAGTGGATGCGATCCTTCACTCAGTGCTGCAGTGGTGAAGGTCCAGGTGCCACCGCTTCCGACGACGACCGAGCCGAGCACGGTGGTGCCCTCAGAAATCACCACAATGTTGCCCGCCGTCGCGGAACCGCTCAGGGTTGGCGTGTTGTCATCGGTAGATGCACCACTCGTCAACGGACCCTGTGAGGAGCCCACGTTGTCGTTCACCACCAGGCCTGTCACCGGATTCGGCGCGCCTGTCACCACGGTAAAGGTAATCGAGGCATTCGAGCTGGTGTTGCCCGCCGCATCGGTCGCCGTCACGTTGATGGTGTGGCTACCGTCAGACAGCTGCGTTGAGGTGTAGCTCCACGCACCGGTGGTGGCGTTCGCCGTCACCGAACCCAGCAGAATTGTGCCGTCATAAATTTTGACGACGCTGCCTGCTTCTGCTGTACCACTTAGCGCCGGGGTGTTGTCGTTGGTGCTGCTGCCTGCGGCAATCGCCACTGGCGTACTGCCGTTGTTGTTGGCGGCAGCCAGGCTGGAGACGGCTGCTGGTGCGACGTTATCGACAATCACAGTGGCGGATGTGGTGCCGCTGACGTTGCCCGCGGCATCCGTGACAGTGACACTGAGCGAGTGATTACCCTGCGCCAATACCGCCGTGGTGTAAGTCCATGCACCATTGCTGCCCGCGATGACAGTGCCCAACAGATTCGCACCATCGTAGACGGACACACGGCTTCCCGCTTCCGCCACACCACTCAGCGTTGGTGTGGTGTCATTGGTATAACCGCCATTGGCCACCGTGGTGTTGCTGACGTCATTAGTGACCACCAGCGTACTCGCATTAGGCGCAATGCTATCAATGGTGAAGCTCACGGTAGAAGAACGCGGTCCAACGTTACCCGCAGCATCGGTGACTGTGACGCTTAAAGTATGCGCGCCCTGGCTCAGGGTAGGCGAAATAAAGCTCCACGCACCCGTAGCACTGGCTGTCGTCGAACCCACTACGGTGTTGCCGTCGTAGATGGTGACAATACCGTTAGCTTCCGCGTTACCGGTGAGCAGCGGCGTGCTGTCATTGGTAATACTGTTGTTAGCAATCGCAACCGGTGTGCTGCCATTGTTATTTGCCGCTGCGAGGTCGATTACGGCTGCTGGCGCTTGTGTATCGACGTTGATGTTGAACGTGTCGGAAGGGGTACCCGCAAGATTGGTGATGTAAATAGCATGAGCACCATCCGCCAGCGTTGGTGTAATAAAGCTCCACTGTCCATTCGCACCCACGGTTACGGTACCCAACTCGGTACCGCTGCCGTCATGAATTGTAATAACGTCACCAGCAGTAGCTGAACCGGTCAATACCAGCGTGTTGTCTTTGGTATTCGCACCATCTGCCAGCGTCACAGGCATACTGCCGCTGTCATCAGTGATAACCAGCGTACCACTGGCCGTTGGCAAGCCCGCTTCGATGTTCAACGTGAAGGCCGGGGAGCTGGGTGCGCTGACATTGCCCGCCTGATCCGTCACGGTGAAGGTGAAGTTGTGCGTGCCGTTTGACAGCCCGTCAGGCGGCGTAAAGGTCCAGTTGCCACCCGTTGCCGTTACGGTGCCAAGCAGCGTAGTACCGTCGTAGATCGATACCGTGCTGTTCGCTTCCGCTGAGCCAGTGAAGATTGGAGTGTTGTCATCGGTGGTTTGACCCGATGACAAATTACCGGTAGATCCCCCTTCGTTATCACTCACCACCAGCGCGCTCACCGTTGTTGGTGCACTGGTATCAATGGTGATTTCAATAGGCGTGGTTGCTGGCCCGGTGGTGCCTGCTGCGTTGGTCACCGATACCGCATAGGTATGCACACCATCGCCTTCAACGGCAGTTTCATAGCGCCAGACACCGTTGCTCGCTACCGTGGTGGTCGCAACTTGCACACCATCAATGATGATATTGATGGTGGTGCCTGCCACACCGGTTCCGCGCAAGACCGGCGTATTGTCGTTGGAGAAGCCGTCGTTCGCCACCTGCACCGGGGTAGTATTGGCGTTGTTATAAACTGCAAACGTCAGGACTTCCGCTGGTGTGGTGTTATCCACGGTCAACGATACCGACGACTCCGCACTCACGTTGCCCGCCGCATCGGTTACCGTCACGTTCAGCGTGTGAGTCGCGTTCGACAGCGCGCTGGTCGTAATGCTCCAGCTGCCGTCTGAACCCGCCGTAGTGGAACCTACCAGCGTCGTGCCGTCATAAACACGGACGATAGCATTCGCTTCTGCCGTACCGCTGATTGCCGGGGTATTGTCGCTGGTGGTACCGCCATTCGGAATCGTGGTTTCTGGCGATCCATCGTTGTTCTGCAACAGCAGTTCACCTGCCGGCTGCGGCGGTGTGGCATCGATGCGAACGACAGTCGGCGCCGAAGTACTCACGTTACCCACTTCATCGGTCACGGTGACAGTGAGCGTATGCGAACCGTCGGTCAGCGTTGGTGAAGTAAAGGTCCAGGTACCGCCGCTGGTCGCCGTGGTTGAGCCGATGACCGTGGTGCCATCATAAATGGTCACCAGACTGTTCGCCTCGGCGCTACCACTCAGTGAAGGCGTGTTGTCATTGGCTAATCCGTTGTTGTCCACGACCGTAGAGGTGATGTCGTTGGTCACCAACAGCGTTGGGATTGCTGGTGGAGTGGCGTCAACGGTGAAGTCAACGGTGTTCGCGGCCTGGCTGGTGTTACCTGCGGCATCCGTTGCCGTCACGCGCAGCGTATAGGTGCCGTCATCCAGTGCTGGCACGCTGAAGCTCCATTGACCATTACTCCCCACCGCCGTACTGCCCAACACCGTGGTGCCATCATAGATGCGGATAATGCTACCCGCTTCACCACTACCGCTGAGGAACGGCGAACTGTCGTTGGTGGTGCTGCCATTTGCAATCGCCACCGGCATCGTTCCGTTGTCATTGCTGGCAGTAATCGCACTTGGTGCCGCAGGAGGTGTGGCATCAATCACCGCACTAATGGTGGTGGTACCGCTCACGTTACCCGCCGCATCAGATGCACTGACACTGAAGGTATGAGAACCGTCCGCCAGCGCAGCGGGTGGCGTAAAGATCCATGTGCCACCGGCAATAACGGTTGTGGATCCCAATACCCCACTGGCATCAGAGATGGTAATGATGCTGCCCACCTCCCCGTTGCCGCTCAGCACTGGCGTGCTGTCGTTGGTCAAACCGCCGTTTGGAATGTTAATCGCACCATCAATGTTGTTGGTCAGCACCAGGTTGGTTACCGATGGCGGTGCCACGGTATCAATGGTGACGTTCACAACGTCGCTGATCGGGCTGGTATTGCCGGCCGCATCCTGCACCACCACGCTCAGATTATGGGTACCATCTGTCAATGTTGGTGAGTAACTCCAGTCACCACTGCCGTTCGCGATAACCGTACCGAGAACGGTATTGCCATCAGAGATAATAATGGTGCTGTTGGCTTCCGCTGTACCGCGCAGAACCGGTGTACTGTCATTGGTCGTGCTGCCGTTCGTAACAGGCACTTCTGTGCCACTGTTGTTATTGGCGAGCGTCAGACCTTGCGCTGCATCCGGTGCTTCACTGTCCACGGTAAAGGTCAGGGTTGGGGAATTAGCACTGGTATTACCTGCCGCATCCGTCACCGTCACACTCAGATTGTGTTCACCTTGACCCAGGGTGTCGGTGGTGAAACTCCAGTTACCACTGCTGCCTACCAACACCGAGCCGATTTCGCCAGCACCGTCATAAATTCTTACGATACTGCCAGCCTCGGCACTGCCGGTTAGTTGTGGCGTGGTGTCGTTGGTAAAGCCGTCTGCTGCAATCGGCACCAACGTGCTGCCTTCGTTGTTGTTGACGGTCACGCCTTGCGCCACATCCGGCGCTTCAGTGTCAATATTGATCGTGACCACAGCAGAAGCCGGGCTGACGTTGCCCGCTGAATCAGTCACCGTAATGGTCAGTGGATGCGCACCATCATTCAGCGTATCCGCTGTGAAGCTCCACACGCCCTGCGCATTGGTGGTGACGCTACCAATCGCCGTATTGCCATCATAAATGGTCACCAGGCTGTTAGCCGTAGCGGTACCACTCAACACTGGCGTGTTGTCGTTGGTATAGCCGTTGTTCGCTACTGTCTCCGTTGGCAAGACATCGTTATTGGTGACCACAAAATCTGGCGTAGACGGAACAGAAGTATCCACCGTTATCGTCACCGCATTACCCGCAGCACTGACGTTGCCCGCCGTATCGGTGGCGGTGGCAGTCAGCGTGTGAGCGCCGTCGGTCAGGGTCTGAGTCGTGAAGTTCCAGGTACCGCCGGTGCCAGCCTGAGTCGAACCGATCAGGGTGGTGCCATCGTAAACTTTGATGATACTGCCCGCTTCCGCCGTGCCGCTCAGGGATGGTGTATTGTCGTTGGTCACTCCGGTTAGCGTATTGCCACTGTCATCTTTCGCCACCAAATCACTGATAGCGTCAGGTGCGATGGTATCTACGCTGAAAGTGATGCCAGCAGAAGGTGCACTGCTGTTGCCTGCGGTGTCTGTTGCGGTAGCCGTCAGAGTATGGCTACCCTGGCCCAGTGCTGTAGTCGGCTCGAAGCGCCAGATGCCGTTGGTACCGACAATCGCCGTCCCCAGAACCGTACTGCCATCACGAATGGTCACGGTAGCGCCGATTTCGCCCGTTCCGCGAATAACAGGTGTGGAGTCATTGGTGGTGCTGCCCGCTGTGATCACCACGGCAGTACCGGCGTTGTTATTGCTGAGGCTGGTCACCACCGGAGTCGCTGGTGGTGTGCTGTCCACGGTAAAGCCAATCGCCGCTGATGGTGCACTGACGTTGCCCGCAGCATCGGTAACGGTGGTGGTAATACTGTGCACCCCCTCGCCCAGTGCCAATGTGGGTGTAAAGGTCCAGGTGCCGCCAGTGCCCACCACTACAGTGCCCAGCACATTACTGCCATCAAGGATGGTGACAGTAGTGCCCACTTCAGCGGTTCCGCTCAGTACTGGCGTATTGTCATTGGTGACACTTCCCGCGGTGATGGGTACAGCAGTGCCGCTGCTGTCATTACTTAACTGCACGGCACCGGCGGTGTTAGGTGCCTGGGTATCGACAGTAAAGGTGATCGCCGTAGAAGGTGCACTGCTGTTGCCTGCTGCATCTGTCACGGTTGCGGTGAGGCTGTGCGAACCCTGACTTAGCACAGGTGAAGTGAAGCTCCAGGCGCCACCCACTGCGACCTGCACACTGCCGAGCACGGTATCGCCATCACGCACGGTGATGATGGTACCCGCCTCTGCTGTTCCGCTCAGTACCGGCGTGGTGTCATTGGTAGCGCCACCTGATGTGATCGGAATCGCACCACCGCCGTTGTCATTGTTCAGTACCACTGCATTGGCCGAATCAGGCGCAACGGTATCCACGCTGAATTCAAATGCAGGTGATTCAGGACCGGCGTTGCCGGTTGAATCGGTGACGATGGTCGTCAGACTGTGTGGGCCCTCAGCCAATGCGGCCGCTGGCGTAAAGCTCCAGTTACCATCGCTGCCAACAATCGCGGTACCAATCGTGGTGCCATTGTCTTTCACTGTGACGATACTGCCTGCTTCAGCGGTACCGCTGAGTACTGGTGTAGCGTCGTTAGTGGCACTGCCTGCAGTAATAGGCACCGCCACACCCGTTGAATCATTACTGAGTTGCAGATCGCCGACTTCCCCCGGAGAGGTGCTATCGACAATGACAATCACCTCAGAGGTTGGCGCACTGCTGTTTCCTGCCGGGTCAGTGACCACGGTGGTCAGACTGTGGCTGCCCTCCTCCAGCGGCGTTGTGGGTGTGAAGCTCCAGGTACCACCGCTGCCGACCACGACAGAGCCAAGCACGGTGGTCCCTTCAGAGATGGTAACCGTACTGCCGACTTCCGCCGTACCACTCAGGGTTGGCGTGGTATCGCTGGTGGATCCGCCTGTGGCAATTGGCGTGCCGTCGTCGGTGGTGAACTGCAGCCCTCCTGCCGCTGCAGGGGCTTGTGTATCCACGGTGAAGGTGATGGCTGGTGAAGCCTCGCTCACGTTACCTGCCGGGCTGGTCACCGTCGTGGTCAGACTGTGATCGCCCTGGCTCAGCGCTGGCGTAGTGAAGCTCCAGGTCCCGCCAGCGCCTACAACCACAGTGCCCAGAACCGTGGTGCCATCCAGCACGGTAACAGTGCTGCCAACATCGGCTGAACCGGTTAACACCGGTGTGGTGTCATTGGTCGCGCCATTGGTAATCGGTACCGCCGTACCGCTGGTGTCATTGTTCAGCACCAGCCCACTTGCAGGTTCAGGCTGCGTGGTGTCCACGTTAAAGGTAATCGGTGTGGTTTCCGGACCGGTGTTGCCGGCCGGATCCGTCACGGTGGTCGTCAGGCTATGCGAACCCGCCTCCAGCGGCGTCGTTGGGGTGAAACTCCAGCTACCATTGCTGCCAACGGTGACCGAACCAATCTCCGTGCCGTTGTCAGAAACTTTCACCGTGCTGCCCGGTTCAGCGGTACCACTCAGGACTGGAGTGGTGTCATTGGTGGTGCCATCTGCGGCAATAGGTACTGGCGTGCCGCTACTGTCATTGTTGAGCTGCAGCCCACTCGCTTCTGCAGGTGCTGTGGTATCGACCGTGATGACGATTGGCGAAGATGGCGCACTGGTATTGCCTGCCGGGCTGGTGGTGGTCGCAGTAATACTGTGACTGCCTTCGCCTAACGGCGTCGTTGGCGTAAAGCTCCAGGTGCCACCACTGCCCACCACCACGCTACCCAGCACCGTGCCACCATCAGAGACGGTGATCGTGCTGCCTGCCGCTGCCGAGCCACTCAGAACTGGCGTGACATCATTGGTCGCCGCACCAGAGGTAATCGGTACAGGGGTGCCGCTCTCATCATTACTCAACGCCACATTACCCGGTGCAGCAGGGATAGTGGTATCCACGGTGACTGAGATGGGTGCGCTTGCCGCGCCGGTATTGCCCGCAGGGTCAGTCACGGTCGTGGTCAGACTATGGCTGCCATCGCTCAACGGGGCCGATGGCGTAAAGCTCCAGTTGCCGTCATTACCCACCGTAGTCGAGCCAATCACGGTACCGTTATCAGACACGTTAACCGTGCTGCCAGGTTCGGCACGACCACTCAGCACCGGCGTGGTGTTATTGGTGGTGCCGCCAGTGATCGGTACTGCGGTGCCGCTGGAATCATCGCTCAGCAGCACACCGGATGCTGCAGCGGGCGCGGTAGTGTCGACTGTTACAATGACGGGCGTACTAGCCGGTCCGGTATTACCCGCCGGATCGGTGACGGTTGTGGTCAGGCTATGGCTGCCATCGCCCAGCGGCGTAGTTGGGGTATAGCTCCAGGTGCCATCGCTACCGGTCGTGGCGGTGCCCAATACCGCGCCGCCATCAGAAACGGTTACCGTACTGCCCGGTTCTGCGGTGCCGTTCAGGGTTGGCGTGTTGTCATTAGTGCTGCCGCCAGAAGTAATTGGCGTGCCACCCTCGTTAGTGAGTTGGACATTGCCAGCCGCTGCCGGAGGCTGAGTATCCACGGTCACTGTCACTGGCGTTGAGGACGGGCTGGTGTTGCCCGCTGGATCCGTCACCGTTGACGTCAGACTATGGTTGCCGTCGCTTAGAGGCGGAGTGGTGTATGTCCAGGTGCCATCGCCACCGACTGTGGTGGTACCAATTACCGTGGTGCCATCGGAAATGGTTACGGTACTGCCAGGCTCTCCACCACTGCCGGTAAGGGTTGGCGTGTTGGTGTTAGTGCTGCTGCCTGAAGGGATCGGATCGCCATCCCCATTCGTCAGTCCAACATTGGTTGGTGCCGTCGGAACAGTGGTGTCGATAGTGACATTAATGGTAGGGGTATTCGTTATCGCGCCGGTTATTGGATTTGTCGCTTGAGCGTGGAAGGCGTATGTGCCGTCAACTAAAGCAGATGGCGTAAAGCTCCACTGCCCATCGCTGCCTGCCGTCACCGAGCCCAACACGGTCAAGCCATTGAAGATAGTGACCAAGTCGCCCGCGCTCGCCAGACCGCTTAACACCGGCGTGGTGTCATGAGTGCTGGAGTTATCCGTCAACTGAACAATGGTGCTGCCGCTATCATCCGACACGACGATCAGATCGTTGGTTGCAGGCACTCCCGCATCAATGTTGACCGTAAAGGCCGGTGAAGCTGGGCTGACGTTGCCCGCTGCATCGGTCACCGTGGTAGTGAAGTTATGCTGGCCGTTAGTCAGCGGTGATGCTGGTGTGAAGGTCCAGCTACCATTGCTGCCTACCGCAGCCGACCCCAGCAGAGTGGTGCCATCGTAAACTTTTACGATGCTGCCCGCTTCCGCAGTGCCACTCAAGGTTGGTGTGCTGTCATCGGTGGTTGCCCCCGATGTCAGTGGCCCCGTGCTACTACCCACATCATCGGTCACCACCAGGCCACTGACAGTTGCGGGTGCAGTGGTATCTACACTGAAGGAGATCGGCGTGGTTGCCGGGCTGGCGTTACCTGCTGCATCCGTTACGGTGGTGGTCAGACTGTGATTGCCTTCACCCAGTGCCGGGGTAGTGAAAGTCCAGGTGCCGTTACTGCCGACCGTCACCGTACCCAAAACGGTGCTGCCGTCACGAACCGTGACAACACTACCCGCCTCTGCGCTACCGCTCAGCACGGGAGTCGGATCATTGGTGACGCTACCTGCGGTGATAGGGACGGCGGTGCTGCCTGCATCGTTATTCAGCTGCAATCCGCTGGCGGCATCCGGTGCAATGGTGTCGACCGTGATATTGAGTGTGGTAGTTGGCGTTACGTTACCTGCCGCATCGGTAATGGTGCCATGCAGCGCGTGCGCACCATCCGACAGCGTGCCAACTCTGAATAACCATTGGCCATTGCTACCCGCCGTTGTGCTACCGAGCAGCGTACCTCCATCATACAGAGTGATGATATTCCCGGGACTCGCCACACCAATCAGCACCGGTGTAGGGTCATTGGTACTGGCACCATCAGTCAACGGTTCGACAGTATTCCCATTGTCATCAACACCCTGCAGTGAAGTGGTCGCTGCTGGCAATCCGGCTTCGATATTCACCGTAAACGGCGGGCTGGCTGGCCCCACGTTACCGGCTGTGTCTGTGGCGGTGATGGTGAAAGTGTGGCTGCCATTACTCAGTGCTGGGGTGGTGAAGGTCCAGGTGCCGTCCGTATTCACGGTCACATTGCCCAGCAAAGTGGTGCCATCATAAATACTTAACAGCGCGTTCGGTTCACCCGTGCCACTCAGCGTCGGCGTATTGTCATCAGTGATATCTCCTGATGCCAATGCACCCTGTGAGTCGCCAACATTATCGGTGACCACTAAACCGCTTACTGCGGCAGGCGGTGTGGTGTCTACAGTTAACGTAACGGGTGTCGACGCTGGGCCGGTGTTACCCGCCGCATCAGTGACCTTCGTGGTCAGGCTATGGCTACCGTCACTCAAAGCTGGCGAGGTGAAGCTCCAGCTGCCATTAGTCCCCACTGTCGCCGTACCCAGCACATTGCTACCATCACTCACTGTGACGATGCTTCCCGGTTCTGCCGTGCCGCTGAGTACGGGGGTATTGTCGCTGGTCGTGCCGCCTGCAGCGATTGGCGTAACAACACTTCCGTTGTTGTTACTGAGTTGCAGATCGCCTGCCACTGCGGGCGCGACGGTATCGATGGTGATGTTGATGGTAACGGAATTGGTGGGGTTTCCGGTGCTATCGGTCGCCACGGCATGGAAGGCATAAGTTCCATCCGCCAGCGAAGCCGGGGTGAAGCTCCATTGTCCATCTGAACCCGCCGTGGTGCTGCCCAGCAGTGTAGTGCCGTTGTAAAGAGTGATGATTTCCCCGGCCGCCGCCAGGCCGCTCAGGACTGGTGTTTTATCATGCGTGCTGGAGCCATTTGACAAGACTTTCAGTGTGCTGCCACTGTCATCGGTGACTTGCAGCGTACTGGTGGTCGGTGGCACTCCCGCTGCAACAGTGATGCCAAATCCGGTGGTTGCCTGGCTGACATTTCCCGCCGCATCAGTCACCGTGGTGCTTAACGTATGGCTGCCGTTGCTCAGAACTGGCGTGGTGAAACTCCAGCTGCCACTGCTGCCGACTGCAACACTTCCCAACAGCGTCGTGCCATCGTAAATTTTTACGATACTGTTCGCTTCGGCGTTACCGCTAAGGGTCGGCGTATTGTCGTCAGTCGTTGCTCCGGCCGTGAGCGGCCCGGTGCTGGCGCCGACATCGTCAGTGACGACCAGATTACTGGCAGCCGCTGGCGCCTGGGTATCGACGGTGAAAGTGATAGGATCCGATGCTGCGCTGGTGTTACCTGCAGGATCGGTCACGGTGGTGGTAAGACTGTGGCTACCCTCTGAGAGGGTTGGGGAGGTAAAGCTCCAGCTGCCGTTGCTGCCCACTGTGGCGGTGCCAAGTACGATCGTACCATCACGAACGGTAACGGTGCTGCCAGGTTCCGCTGTGCCGCTCAGCACTGGATGAGAAGTATTGGTTGCCCCCCCTGAAGCAATGGGCTGCACGGTACCACTGTCGTTATCACTCAACTGCAAGCCCGCTGCAGCACTCGGCACCACTGTATCGATGGTGATGACAATGATCGGCGTTTGCGTCACGCTGCCATCGCCATCGGTATCGGTGACAGAGGCATGGAAGCTGTAAGTGCCATCTGCAAGTGCAGCTGGCGTGAAGCTCCACTGTCCATCCGGACCCGCCACCACACTGCCAATTTCTGTCGTGCCGTTGTAGAGGGTGATCAGAGCACCGGCAATGGCCAGCCCACTCAGCGTTGGCGTGCTGTCATGGGTGCTGGCGCCGTCAGTCAGCTGCACCAGAGTGTTGCCGGTGTCGTCGGTAATTTCCAGTGAGGTGGTGGCTGGAGGCAGCCCAGCCTGCACATTAAAATCAAACGCATCAGAAACCGAGCTGACATTGCCGGCAGCATCGGTCTGCGTCACGGTCAGACTGTGTGGACCGTTGCTGAGAGCAGGCGTAGTGAAGCTCCAGGTGCTATCGCTACCGACCACCGCCGTGCCAATCAGAATGTTGTTGTCATAAACACTGATCACCGCGCCTACTTCACCATTTCCGCTCAGGGTTGGTGTGCTGTCATCCGTTGTTCCGCCGCTGGAAACCTGTGTTGCAGTACCGTCAGCATTTCCGCTTAAGGCCAGACCCGTGGCGCTGGCCGGTGCTTCGGTATCGACGGTGAAGGTAATAGTGGTCGCTGCGCTGGTGTTGCCCGCCGCGTCTGTTGAGGTGATGCTGAGGGTATGACTCCCCTGATTTAACGCGGGACTGGTGAAACTCCAGCTGCCGTTACTGCCTACGGTGACGCTGCCCAGAACGGTATCGCCATCGCGAATAGTGATAATACTCCCCACCTCGCCTCGGCCGCTCAGCACTGGTGTGGTGTCATTGGTTGCGCCGCCGTTCGTGATAGGAACCACCACCGAGCCGGCGTTATTCCCGACATTGAGATCACTCACCGCTTCTGGCGCAGTGGTATCCACGGTAAAGGTGATCGGATCGCTGGCGGCGCTGGTATTTCCAGCCGCATCGGTCGCGGTGACGGTCAGGCTATGTGAACCGTCTGGCAACGTTGGGGAAGTGAAAGTCCAGGTGCCATTCGCGCCCACCACGGTGGAACCCAGCAACGTTGTGCCATTATAAACGCGAATAATGGCCCCGACTTCGCCGTTGCCACTTAAGGTTGGAGTGTTGTCATCAGTGACTGATCCCGTGGTGATTGCGCCTTGATAGGGACCAACGTTATCACTGACCACCAGGTTGGTGACTACGGCTGGAGGAGTGGTATCGCCTCCACCATTGTTGCCGCCACCGTTATTACCGCCGCCGTTGTTACCACCGCCGTTGTTACCACCGCCGTTATTACCACCACCGGTACTACCGTCACTGACTGCGGCATTACCGCCGCCACCGCCCGCCGAACCGGCAAACATCGCGCCCAAGCCTGCCAGAGCTGCACCACCGATACCGAAGGCCGCGATGGTGCCATCATTGGTGGTGTTCTCAGCCAGCAGCCCTTCGGTGCTGTCGATGTTGACGTACTGGAACCCATCAGTGCCCGAATCTTCAACCCACCACAGCGCACCTTTGTCGTCCTGCAGCACCAGGTCACTGTCGCCTGCTGCCGTATAAAAGTTATGAATAACAACCACTTCACCAGACTTTGTGGTGACGACTAAATCATTACCATTGCGTGTGAAAGACTTAATATCTGATTGATTAAGGTGAAGTTTAACTACGCTTGGCGCAGATAAATTGACCTGGCTGCCACTGACTTCAGAAGCAACTGTCCCACCTTTAGGAGTGATAGAGATATTATTCATGTTATCGAAATCCCGCGCAGTTATTAAATTCCATAAAAACGCCCGGTATCCGCAGATACCGGCTTCAATGGCGAATAATCCAGATGACTATTCACTTCTTCTCTTGGTCGATTTCATAAAAACTCTTGACGAAATCGCGCTGAGCCGAGTTAAGCCTCCATCCCGAGAGAGGGTTGGGTTTATTTTTCAGCGAAACAAAGGGGGAAATGCCTCTATTTTCCAGTGGGAGAGCACAAATCAAGTTGAATGCAACAAACCCATTGTTAGACATTTTATCTGCCCCCGACTGTCCTGGCCGAACCCATGCCAATTCAGGATTGCTTAATAAAATCATTCAGATAGACACTCTGCCAGTGATAGCCTTGCATACCGTAGACTGCTTTGTGCGCGAGCAGGTCGAGGTGTGATTGGCTTTCAACGCCCTCAACAATCACGCCTTTGCATAATTGGTTGAGGTGGCTAAGCAGCGTGTCAAAAATGAGACCGTCGCCAAATTGCCAAAAAAAATCTTTGTCAATCTTGACGATTTCAAATATTCCGCTATCAAGCATGGTCAGGTTGGAATAACCCGGACCAAAGTCATCAAGCCATAAAGGGGCGTGTGTCACCTTCGCGACACCTTTTAATATCAGCAGGTCTGCGCTGTTAAAGCGCGCGGTAAAGAAGGCGGATATCTCTAAACGCAACAACGTCAGTTTCGCCAGTTTTTTTGTATTTCAGCATCTTCAAAAATACCGGCGACGATATCTCTATCCACATTTACACTGACTATCTGATCAAACCCTTTCTGGTATAGCTGAATAAGTTTTCCGATCTGGTGGAGGAATAACTGCCATTTCTCGTCAGCAGGAAGCCGATTGAAGAACCCTTCATCCCTGCAAGGGTTACGCTTATTATTAATATCTGCATCATCTGAGAATCGTGTAAGCAACTCCCATGCAATCAACTCCCCGGTGATGTCGTGAACCGGTTCTAACAAAAAAATGTATTCGGGTTGATTGCTCATTTCACGGTCCCTTCTGCAACTAACTGATACTCCTGAATTGTCAGGATTACTCATGTAAGAGGTAAGGGAAACATCGATAAAACTTAACACCTTAACTGAAGCCTAACGTACACCTTACAGTTTGAAAAATAGATTTTAGTAAATGCCGACCTCAGATTTAATCGTTTAAAACTATCAATTTCGTGAGTGAATTTCTTTTAATTTCAGATAACGATCAGATAATTCCTAGAAAAATTTAACCTATCGCTAACCTTGACAGATGAAGAAAAATATAACCAATTGATTTAAAATCATAAAAATTAAATCAATGAATGTGTAAGTTTATTTTTACCCGAAAATGTGTTTTTTTCTTCTGGAATCAATCGAATCCAAAAGATTCCAATAAACTCAATTTCAAACCGGTACTATTCAACTCTTAATGTTTAAATTTTGATTATGCATTGCAAGAAAAACATAACAGCCAGACTACCTAATCCTTACGAAATCAGTAGCTAATAGAGGGGTATTAAGACGTGAGGCACTGTGTGCTTTTGGCTTAATGAATGAAAATAAAGAAGATAGAAAAGACGTATTTAAAGCGCGAGTTTAAAACGCAAGGTTAAGATTCTTTGAAGATGATCTTCATCACATTTTAAATAAATAAAGAAGAAATA
Organism: Pantoea sp. BL1; assembly: GCF_000963985.1. Taxonomy (NCBI): domain Bacteria; kingdom Pseudomonadati; phylum Pseudomonadota; class Gammaproteobacteria; order Enterobacterales; family Erwiniaceae; genus Pantoea; species Pantoea sp. BL1. The sequence continues at coordinate 151,399 of NZ_JZRH01000003.1, forward strand.
AGAAAATAGAATGGCAGGGGAATGAAACGGGCCCTGACCAGGGCCCGCTAAGCGCATTAACGATTACTCATCTTCAAGATAAGTGTATCCATACAGACCGCTTTCAAACTCTTCGAGGAACTGCGCGCGCAGGTCTTCGTCGATATCATACTGCCGGGTAACCTGATCGCGGAACAGCGTCATCAAATCGTTCGGGTTCAGCTGTACGTACTGAAGCATGTCCGCCACGGTATCGCCTTCATCTGACAACTGCACTTCTACACTGCCATCCGGGAAGGCAAACACGTCAACGGCTTCGGTATCGCCAAACAGGTTATGCATATTGCCGAGAATTTCCTGATATGCGCCCACCATAAAGAAGCCCAGCATCGGCGGGTTATCAATGTCGTACTCTGGCATCGGCATGGTAGTCGCAATACCGTCGCCATCCACGTAGTGATCGATGGTGCCGTCGGAGTCACAGGTGATGTCGAGCAACACCGCACGACGCTGAGGGATCTTGTTCAGCCCTTCCAGCGGCAGCACCGGGAACAGCTGATCGATACCCCATGCATCCGGCATTGACTGGAACAGCGAGAAGTTGACGTAAATCTTATCCGCCATGCGCTCCTGCAATTCATCAATGATTGGACGGTGCGCGCGGTTGCTTGGGTCCAGATGCTGCTGGATATAGTGACAAATGCTCAAATAGAGCTGCTCTGCCCAGGCGCGCTGACCGAGATCATAAGTGCCGGAAGAGTAGCCAGTATGGATATCGAACAAATCCATCTGGCTATCGTGCAGCCATTCACGCAGCGAACGACGGACGTTCGGCTCGTGCATCTCTTGCCAGGTATCCCACAGGCTCTGAATCGGACGCGGTGAATCCACATCCGGTGCCACTGGCGTACTGAATTCGTTGCGCTCAACCCCAATGATGTTGGAGACCAGTACGGTGTGGTGCGCCGTCACCGCACGACCTGACTCCGTGATGACCGTTGGATGCTCCAGACCGTTCTCTTCACAGGCATCGCCAATCGCCCAAATCACGTTGTTGGCGTATTCGTTCAGGCCGTAGTTCACCGAACAATCAGACTGCGAACGCGTACCTTCATAATCGACGCCCAAACCGCCGCCGACATCGAAGCATTTGATGTTGACGCCGAGTTTCGCCAGCTCCACATAGAAGCGCGCCGATTCGCGCACGCCGGTGGCGATGTCGCGGATGTTCGACATCTGCGAACCGAGATGGAAATGCAGCAGTTGCAGGCTATCGAGACGACCGGCTTTGCGCATAATGTCCACCAGCTGCAATACCTGCGAAGCTGCCAGACCAAATTTAGACTTCTCGCCACCGCTCGACTGCCATTTGCCGGAGCCTTGCGATGCCAGACGTGCGCGGATCCCCAAACGCGGGATCACATTCAGGCGCTCCGCCTCTTCCAGCACCAGGCGAACCTCAGTCATCTTCTCGATGACCAGGTAAACTTTGTGACCGAGCTTCTCACCAATCAGCGCCAGACGAATGTATTCACGGTCTTTGTAGCCGTTGCAGACGATCACGGAACGGGTTTTACCGGCGTGCGCCAGTACTGCCATCAGCTCCGCTTTCGAACCGGCTTCCAGACCCAGTGGTTCACCGGAGTTCACCAGCGACTCGATTACGCGCTTATGCTGGTTAACCTTGATTGGGTAAACCAGGAAGTAGTCACCTTTATAGCCGTAAGATTCGCGCGCACGTTTAAAGGCGGCGTTAATCGAACGCAGGCGGTGCTGTAAAATCTGCGGGAAGCAGAACAGCGCAGGCAGACGCTGGCCATCGGCTTCACGCTCTTTGACCAGTTTCGCCAGGTCAACGCGCACTTCCGGCTGATCCGGATCCGGGCACACGCTGATGTGGCCCAGCTCGTTGACGTCATAATAGTTATTACCCCACCAGGCAATATTGTAGGTACGCAGCATTCTGCTTGCTTCCTGATCGTTCATCGCCACCTCCTGCATGGAGCGGAGTACACCCTGTTCGCCAGCTGACGAACCCTTGATATTCTTCATGTCGTCAGACATCGCGAACCTCAATTTTCCGTTGAAATATGAAACAGTTGCCGGGTCTTGCTGTTGTGAGTCCGTGTAAACATTTCCCCATCCTGCTGAGCTCCGATTATCGGGTTGCCGTGCACGTTGCTGACTCTAAGTGTAAAACACCACGCCGCAGTCAGTAAAAAACGGGCCAAAAGCCAACGCTTGTACCGCGTAAGACGAGTGAAACACAGTGACAGAAATGAGGGAATAGCTTAGCCGGCGCTCGTGTCGGGATAATTACCGCAACGCGCAAAACTTCGACGAGAGAAAAGAATAAAACTGGATTGGGATAGGATTGCCAGCGCGCCCATTGAGCGCAGTGAACCGGGAAGAAGAGAAGTGTGGTTCATTACTTTTATCACCTCCAACGCCTGCAAACAGCAAACGAGAAACGGCCTGGGTGAAAATCAGAGAACAGCTCTGACGGCGCGACGCACGGTGGCGTCATCCTTTTGTACTGTGGTCGACAGCAGCGGCGTTTTATACAGTCTGCAGGGTGAAAAAGCAAAATCTTTGTCTGGATTCTGTGGAAGGTGTCAGGAATTTCTTCCATCTGCCCACTTGCGTAAACGTGCGGAATCCGAAAAAGCACTGGAAAAGTGCTCACTGTGTGACCTAGAATAGCCGTCCAGATGGTTTTCCATCTAAACTGGTTAACATCCAGGCGGTGTCGGCGAATGCGCCCATACTCCCTACTGCTCGCGGCTTTGCCTGAAGGGGCGTCGAGTTGGCCTGGTCCACTTACGCTATGCAGTCGAATTCAAACCATTTGTAAGGTAAAGAACAGAATGGCTAAACACCTATTTACATCTGAGTCCGTATCAGAAGGACATCCTGATAAAATCGCTGACCAAATTTCCGATGCCGTGTTAGATGCGATCCTCGAACAGGATCCTAAAGCACGCGTGGCCTGCGAAACTTACGTTAAAACCGGTATGGTGCTGGTTGGCGGTGAAATCACCACCAGCGCATGGGTTGATATCGAAGAGATCACCCGTAATACCGTACGTGAAATCGGCTATGTCCATTCCGATATGGGCTTCGATGCAAACTCTTGCGCCGTACTGAGCGCGATTGGCAAGCAGTCTCCTGATATCAACCAGGGCGTTGACCGTAGCGATCCGCTGGAACAGGGCGCAGGCGACCAGGGCCTGATGTTTGGCTATGCCACCAACGAAACTGACGTGCTGATGCCCGCTCCGGTGACCTATGCGCACCGTCTGGTGCAGCGTCAGGCTGAAGTGCGTAAAAGCGGTACACTGCCGTGGTTGCGTCCGGATGCGAAAAGCCAGATCACTTTCCAGTACGATGGCGGCAAAATTGTCGGTATCGATGCAGTTGTACTCTCAACTCAGCACGCTGAAGAAATTTCGACAGCCGATCTGCGTGAAGCGGTAATGGAAGAGATCATCAAGCCGGTACTGCCTACTGAGTGGGTAAATGCCAGCACCAAATACCACATCAACCCAACCGGTCGTTTCGTGATCGGCGGCCCAATGGGCGACTGCGGTCTGACGGGTCGTAAAATCATCGTTGATACCTACGGCGGTATGGCGCGTCACGGTGGTGGTGCGTTCTCTGGTAAAGACCCGTCTAAAGTTGACCGTTCTGCTGCCTACGCAGCGCGCTATGTCGCGAAAAACATCGTCGCGGCAGGTCTGGCTGACCGTTGCGAAATTCAGGTTTCTTACGCGATTGGCGTGGCTGAGCCAACCTCCATCATGGTGGAAACGTTCGGTACTGAGAAAGTCCCTACCGAACAGCTGACCCTGCTGGTACGCGAGTTCTTCGACCTGCGTCCTTACGGCCTGATTCAGATGATGGACCTGCTGAAACCTATCTACAAAGAGACCGCGGCTTACGGTCACTTTGGTCGCGAACACTTCCCGTGGGAGCAGACGGATAAAGCTGCTCAACTGCGTGAGGCTGCGGGCCTGTAATTCAGCCCGCTTAAGCGAAAAACAAGCCGCTTAAACAGTAATGCCAGTCAGTTAAGTCTGACTGGCATTTTTTTGTTGCTGTCTTCCCAACAGACTCACCATCTAAACTTTCGAGCTAACGTCATTTGTCCGTTTAATAATGTGACCCGGTGATGGTTCTTCGTACGGACAGGGCCACTCTTTCAGCTAATCCTTAACTGCCCGCAATTGTGCCCGTGGCGACCTTTTAAGTTGTTTCTATTTATTACATAATCCCACATTAATAACATGGAAACTGCAAAGGGAGTTGGATATGGCATCACCACCAGGCATTGCCCCCAGCGGCGCAATTCAGATCTTACAAAACAATATGAGAGAAGCACGCAGTCGCGGCTATGGATGCAACATGGCATTGCCGCAAACGTATTACTGGTTCTACCAAAAGTTCGCGGGCGTGGACCATGGGATTACAAACAATTTGATCCGTACTGGGCCGCATTTGGTAACTTTAACTTTGGTGCGACGGGTACTGCAGCGGGTATTCCAGCTGAGATTTTACTCATGGGAGCCGGATGGGCGCAGTCTCGTGCCGGAACTTCACGTCCTGAATGGGGAAACTGGCGAGGTGGCCCGCCTTATAGTGATGACCCCGAAGACCAACGTGCTATCCGGGAGGGCATCGATTATGCGCGCCAGAACGGTTATTAATGGTATCCACTGGCTAATCACGATCATGCTATTGGCTTTCGTTTGGTTTACTTATCAACCAGATCCCCGCGCGAATGATTCACTTCAGAGTGTGCGGCAGGTCAGTGCGGAACTATGGCTTTACACTACGCAAAACAATGATGGTGGGGCAACAGTGCCAACTGTTTTCCGTTATTACTTTCATAATACAGGCGGCGCCGATGTGAAGGCGCTAAACGCAGAATTCCCATTCCTGACAGGGGGAGGAACAATATCCTCTGTTGCGGTAGATGGCGACAGGATACATGTTGATTACAGCGGTAAGGTATACGGTATGGAAAACAAATCCGGCCCGTACTCCCTGAGTTATTCAATTAATTAACCCCGTATTTCTCTGTATAGGGTCCGCTTATTGCGACATGCCAGCCAGTTAAACCTGACTGGCATTTTTTTACTGCCCCTGCTGTCGGCTCATCAAAACTGCAATGGTTTGCCCAACACTCCCTCATGAGTGGGGCTCTTCATGTCTTCTGATACCTCGCCCGTTAACCAGCCAGCACATTTTTCCCCGCCGTCTACACTTCATTTTCTCTGTTTACAACAAAGTGTTAACGATTACATTTTGAAAACCTTTTGTAATCTGTCATTTAGAGAATTTTCAGCGTAGTTATTCGCATTAAAATGCGTTATTTTCAGCGTCGTCTGATAGCCGATATTTAGAGAGATGTCAGAAACTTAAAGGGTGCTATACCTTACTGGTTACGTAACTACTTCAGGCGGAAAATGCTGGATTGCAGGGTTTCAGCGTGTGTAACCGATTACACTGATGTGATCATCCTCACTTTTTTCCGTCGGCAGGTTTCATAACATTGATAAAAACAATGATAGATAAACTTCGGAGGCATTATGCCTGGTAATACTCATAAGAGCAGAACGTCGAACAAGATGATGACCTTGTTTGTCTGCTTCTTAGCGGCTCTGGCCGGCCTGCTGTTTGGTCTGGATATCGGCGTTATCGCTGGTGCCCTGCCCTTCATCGCCAAAGATTTCAACGTGACTGCACATGAGCAAGAGTGGATTGTCAGCTCAATGATGTTCGGTGCGGCTGTCGGTGCGATTGGTAGCGGCTGGATGTCTTCACATCTCGGCCGTAAAAAGAGCCTGATGGCGGGTGCGATTCTGTTCGTGATCGGTTCACTGTGGTCAGCCATGGCGGTCAGCCCGGACATGCTGATTGCTGCACGTGTGGTGCTCGGCCTGGCTGTGGGTGTCGCGTCTTACACTGCTCCCCTGTATCTTTCTGAAATCGCACCGGAAAAGATTCGTGGCAGCATGATTTCTCTGTATCAGTTGATGATCACCATCGGTATCCTTGGCGCGTATCTGTCTGATACCGCTTTCAGTGACGCTGGCGCATGGCGCTGGATGCTGGGCATCATCACCATTCCGGCAGTGCTGCTGCTGGTGGGCGTATTCTTCCTGCCAAACAGCCCACGCTGGCTGGCGGCGAAAGGCGATTTCCGCAGTGCAGAACGCGTGCTGGCTCGTCTGCGTGATACCAGCGAACAAGCTAAACGTGAACTGGATGAGATTCGTGAAAGCCTGAAGATCAAACAGTCTGGCTGGCAGCTGTTCCAGAGCAACAGTAACTTCCGCCGTGCGGTGTTCCTGGGTGTGCTGTTGCAGGTGATGCAGCAGTTCACTGGTATGAACGTCATCATGTATTACGCGCCAAAAATCTTTGAGATTGCGGGCTTCGCTAATACCACTCAGCAGATGTGGGGCACCGTCATTGTCGGTCTGGTCAACGTACTGGCGACCTTTATTGCGATTGGTCTGGTGGATCGCTGGGGCCGTAAACCGACGCTGGTGCTGGGCTTTATCGTGATGGCTGCCGGTATGGGTATCCTCGGTACCATGCTGCACATCGGCATCAACTCTGCATCCGCACAGTACTTTGCTGTCGCCATGCTGCTGATGTTCATCGTTGGTTTTGCGATGTCTGCGGGTCCGTTGATCTGGGTACTGTGCTCAGAAATTCAGCCGCTGAAAGGCCGCGATTTTGGTATCACCGTGTCGACCGCAACCAACTGGATTGCCAACATGATCGTCGGTGCCACCTTCCTGACCATGCTCAACACGCTGGGCAACGCGCCGACCTTCTGGGTGTACGCAGGTCTGAACGTATTCTTTATCCTGCTGACCGTGGCGCTGATTCCCGAGACCAAAAACGTCTCGCTGGAACACATCGAGCGCAACCTGATGAAAGGCAAAAAACTGCGCGATATCGGCCAGCAATAAGGTCGATAAGCGATACGAAGGGCTGCCGATTGGCGGCCCTTTTTTTGTGCGTTTCGTCAGGTGCGCATTTGTGCGTACCAGGTTATCCTGCCCGGCATGAAAACACCTCGCCTTCCCATAGCCCTGCAACAAGCCGTGATGCGCTCGTTGCGTCACCATTTGCAGCTCGCCAATGAAAAGCTGGAGCGTCACTATGACGAGCCGAAGCTGGTGTATCAGCAGCGCGGTACCGCTGCCGGTACGGCCTGGCTGGAGAAATGGGAGATTCGCATTAACCCGGTGCTATTGCTGGAGAATCAGCAGGCCTTTGTGGATGAGGTGGTGCCGCACGAGCTGGCGCACCTGCTGGTATGGAAAACCTTTGGTCGCGTGCCGCCGCATGGCAAAGAGTGGAAGTGGATGATGGAGAGCGTGCTCGGCGTTCCCGCGCGTCGTACCCATCAGTTCGAAATCGCTTCGGTGCGCAGCAACACCTTCCCCTATCGCTGCCGATGTCAGCAGCACCAGCTCACCGTGCGCCGTCACAACCGCGTGTTACGGGGTGAAAGTGAATACCGCTGCGTGCAATGCGGTACTCTGCTGCAACCTGGTGAATTTTCAGCAGGTTAATCCGTTTATCTGATATCCCATCCTGCGCCATTCTGCTACCCTGCCGCCTTTTTACGCATCAGGTAATTTTTGGAATATGTCTCGCAAAACGCTGTTGTTACTCTCCTTATTAGTTGCCCCCATTAGCGCCTTCAGCCTCAGCATTACCCACTACAATCAAAATAACTTCCAGCAGGCCAAAGTGGTCGCCGCGCAGATCAATGCCGATGCTCCGGCAGAATTTTACTGCGGCTGCAAAATCAGCTGGCACGGCAAGAAAGGCGTGCCCGATCTCAGTAGCTGCGGCTACAGCGTCCGTAAAAATGCCAATCGCGCTGAACGTATTGAGTGGGAACATGTGATGCCGGCATGGGAGTTCGGCCATCAGCGCCAGTGCTGGCAAAACGGCGGTCGTAAAAACTGCAGTAAAGATGCCGATTACCGCCGCATTGAAAGCGACCTGCATAATCTGCAGCCAGCGATTGGTGAAGTGAATGGCGATCGCAATAACTTCCAGTACAGTCAGTGGAACGGCGGCGACGCGCAATATGGTCAGTGCGCAATGAAAGTCGATTTCAAGCAGAAGCTGGCACAGCCACCCGAGCGTGCACGCGGCGCCATCGCCCGTACCTACTTCTACATGCGTGACCAATATCAGCTGCGTCTGTCACGCCAGCAGACCCAGTTGTTTACCGCCTGGAACAAGCAATATCCGGTAAGCCAATGGGAGTGCGAACGCGACAACCGCATCGCGCAGGTGCAGGGAAATCACAATCCCTATGTACAACAGGCTTGCCAGCGCTAAAAGCGCTAACCTACACTAGCTTTTTTCCGATTGGGCCGTGTCCGATGACACGGCATAACGCTGGCAGGAACCGCATGCGCATACCTCGCATTTATCATCCCGAACCTCTTGAAGTTAACAGTGAAGTCTTCCTCGACGAAGATGCCGCTAACCACGTCGGGCGCGTGCTGCGCATGACCGCCGGTCAACAAATTGAGCTGTTTGATGGCAGTAATCTGACTTTTAACGCCGAAATCACCCAGGCTGATAAAAAGCGTGTAAAAGTAAGGGTCCTTGCCAGTCAGCCTGATGACCGTGAATCTCCGCTCCATCTCCATCTTGGGCAGGTGATGTCGCGCGGCGAAAAAATGGAATTCACCATCCAGAAATCGATCGAACTCGGCGTGAACGTGATTACACCCTTGTTTTCGGAGCGCTGCGGCGTAAAGCTGGATGCTGAAAGACTGGCGAAAAAGATTCAGCAATGGCAAAAAATTGCGATTGCCGCCTGCGAACAGTGCGGCCGTAATCGTGTGCCGGAAATCCGTGAAGCGATGACGCTGGAAGCCTGGTGTGTTGAGCAGGAGAGTGGCTTAAAGCTCAATCTGCATCCGCGTGCCAGCCACAGTATTAACACCCTGCCGCAGCCGGTTGAACGTGTTCGCCTGCTGATTGGTCCGGAAGGTGGTCTCTCAGCGGACGAAATTGCCATGACGGCGCAGCAGGGTTTCACCGATATTTTGTTAGGCCCACGCGTGCTGCGCACAGAAACCACTGCGCTCACGGCCATTACGGCACTTCAGGTGAGGTTTGGTGACCTCGGTTAAGGGATACTTTCGGGTTGTAAAACTACGCACGTGAAAAGCCGCAGCGCTGTCACGGAACGGGGCAAGAAAATCCCCCTTTGAGGAGAGAATAATGATTAAGCTTGGCATCGTTATGGACCCAATTTCGTCCATCAACATTAAAAAAGACACCAGCTTCGCCATGTTGCTGGAAGCACAGCGCCGTGGTTACGAAATTCATTACATGGAGATGGGCGATCTCTCCCTGCGCGGTGGCGTGACCTACGCCCGCACGCGCCTGCTGAGCGTGGAGCAAAACTACGACAAATGGTACGAGTTCGGCAGTGAGCAGGTCATCCCGCTGGCCGATCTCAACGTAGTGCTGATGCGTAAAGATCCGCCGTTCGATACCGAATTCATCTATGCCACCTACCTGCTGGAACGTGCAGAAGAGCAAGGCACATTGATCGTCAACAAACCGCAGAGCCTGCGTGACTGTAACGAGAAGCTTTACACCGCGTGGTTCGCCGACCTGACGCCAGATACGCTGGTGACCCGCAACAAAGAGCAGTTGCGTGCCTTCTGGCAGGAGCACGGTGATGTGATCCTTAAGCCGCTGGACGGTATGGGCGGTGCCTCGATCTTCCGCGTGAAGCAGGACGACCCGAACTTTGGCGTCATCACCGAAACCCTGACCAACCACGGCCAGAACTTCTGCATGGCGCAAAACTATCTGCCAGCGATCAAAGATGGCGATAAACGCGTGCTGGTGGTGGATGGCGAGCCGGTGCCTTACTGCCTGGCGCGTATCCCACAGGGTGGCGAAACCCGAGGTAACCTTGCAGCGGGTGGTCGCGGTGAAGCACGCCCGTTGAGTGACAGCGACTGGGAAATCGCCCGTCGCGTGGGTCCAACGCTGAAAGCTAAAGGGCTGATTTTTGTCGGTCTGGACATCATTGGTGATAAACTCACCGAAGTTAACGTAACCAGCCCAACCTGCGTGCGTGAAATCGAGGCTGCATTCCCGATCTCGATCACCGGCATGCTGATGGATGCCATTGAGAAACGCCTGGGCTGATGTCAACGGCGTGTAAGCGCCGTGAGAACCCAAAACCGACGTGGCTGCGGCCGCGCCGGTTATTTTTGGTATACGAGTGAGAATGAATTTACAGCACCATTTTTTGATTGCGATGCCGTCGCTGCAGGACCCGCTGTTCAAACGCTCGGTGGTGTATATCTGCGAGCACAATGAAGATGGCGCCATGGGCTTGATCGTGAATAAGCCGATGGAAAACCTGACGGTCGAAGGCATTCTGAAGAAACTTAAAATCAGCCCAACAGAACGTGACCCTGCCATTAAGCTGGACAAGCCGGTGTTCGCTGGCGGCCCGCTGGCGGAAGATCGCGGCTTTATCCTGCACTCGGCCCAGAAAATTTACTCTTCCAGTATCCGTATCTCTGATAACACCGTGATCACCACTTCACGAGATGTGCTGGAAGCGATCGGCACCGCAGAACAGCCTGACAACGTGCTGGTCGCGTTAGGGTACTGCGCGTGGGAGAAAGATCAGCTGGAGAACGAGCTGTTGGAAAATGCCTGGCTGACCACCCCGGCGAACAGCAATATTCTGTTCCAGACGCCAATCGCCGAACGCTGGCGCGAAGCCGCGCGCAGCATGGGCATAGATATTCATAATATGACCAGCGATGCAGGGCACGCCTGATGGCCAGTGAAACTTTACTGGGCTTCGATTTTGGCACCAAAAGCATCGGCGTGGCTGTTGGCCAGCAGCTGACCGGCACCGCACGCGCTCTGACCGCGCTTAAAGCGCAAGACGGCACGCCAGACTGGAAGCTGATCGAGAAACTACTGAAAGAGTGGCAGCCTGATTACGTGGTGGTGGGCTTGCCATTGAACATGGACGGCACCGAGCAGCCGTTAACCGAACGCGCCCGCAAGTTCGCCAATCGCATTCATGGCCGATTTGGCGTGCGCGTTGAGTTGCAGGATGAGCGGTTAAGCACCGTGGAAGCGCGCGCCGACCTGTTCGAACGCGGTGGCTTCCGTGCATTACAGAAAGGCCAGGTCGATTCACAATCGGCGGTGATCATTCTGGAAGATTGGTTCGACACGCATTGAATAAAATCCAGGTGCGCGTGAATGCGCACCTGGCAAATCAATCCCGCCCTTTTGAATCGACTCGCACACACTCAAATCAATCCCGCCTGTTGACGTGCCTGTTCGCTCTGCGCGAACGTCTGCATCCCTGCCTGCGCGCCGGTTTGCAGCACGCCAGGCAATTGATGCATCTTGCCCTCGCGGATTAAATTGACCACCGCAGGCGTGGCCACCAGCACCTCGAACAAGCCAATCCGCCCGCCATTTTTTGCCGGCACCAAACGCTGTGCCAGCACCGCTTTCAAACTGCCCGCCAGCTGGGTGCGCACCAGGTTTTTTTCCTCGGCAGGAAACACATCCACCAGCCGATCCACCGCTTGCGTGGCACCGCGCGTGTGCAACGTTGCCAGTACCAGATGCCCGGTCTCTGCCGCCGTCAGCGCCAGCCGAATGGTCTCGCTGTCCCGTAGCTCACCCAGCAGAATCACATCCGGGTCTTCGCGCAGCGCCGCTTTCAATCCTTGCTGGAATGACGCCGTGTGTGCGCCCACTTCCCGCTGCTGTATCAACGAGCGCTGGCTGTGATGCACAAACTCAATCGGATCTTCCAGCGTGATAATGTGGCGTGCCTGTTCGCGATTGAGGCTATCCACCATCGCCGCCAGCGTGGTGGATTTACCGCTGCCGGTGGCACCCGTGATTAAGATCAGCCCCTCTTCCAGCTGCAACAATTGCTGTGCCACATCGGGCAGTTGCAACTGGTTGATGTTGGGTGCCTGGCTGGCAATCAAGCGCAGCGCCAGCGATAAACCGTGGCGCTGCATAAACAGGTTGGCACGCAAACGCACGCCGCTTTCCAGGGTGATGGCAAAATCAACGTGCCCGCTCGCTTCCAGCTCATCCTGCTGCACGCCGCTGAGCCACTGTTGCAAGAAGGTTTCCAGCCAGTCACCATCCAATGCGGTTTGATGTGGGATCGGCTCCAGCACGCCCTGCCGTCGCCAGTGCGGTAAATGTCCGCTGCAAAGGTGCAGATCGGCGGCGTTATGCTTTACACTAAGGGCCACAACTTCATCCAAATCCATTTAACTTCTCCTGACTATGACTTCCATTGAGCACAACCTACAGCAAGTGCGTGAGCGTATCGCCACTGCCGCTGCACGCTGCGGCCGCGCGCCAGAACAAATTACTCTGCTTGCAGTGAGCAAAACCAAACCTGCGAGCGCAGTCGCAGAAGCGATTGCTGCGGGTCAGCAGGCATTCGGTGAAAATTACGTACAGGAAGGGGTTGAAAAGGTGGCTGAGCTGGCCGCACATCCTGATCTGCAGTGGCACTTTATCGGGCCGCTGCAATCCAATAAAAGCCGCCTGGTGGCGGAGAATTTTGCCTGGTGTCACACCGTGGATCGTGAACGCATCGCACAACGTCTGAACGATCAGCGTCCGGCAGCGTTAGCACCGCTTAACGTGTTAATTCAGGTAAATATCAGTGACGAGAACAGCAAATCTGGCATCATGCTGGAGGCGATTCCGGCGCTGGCGGCGCAGATAGCCGCATTGCCACGTCTGCGCTTGCGCGGATTGATGGCGATCCCGGCGCCGGAGCCTGATTACGATCGACAGTTCGCGGTATGTCAGCAGATGGCTGACGCGTTTCGCGCCCTGCAACAGAATTACCCTGACGTCGATACGCTTTCTCTGGGAATGAGCGACGACATGGATGCGGCAATCGCCGCAGGCAGCACCATGGTGCGTATTGGCACCGCCGTATTTGGCGCGCGGGATTATGCGCGACCTTCACAACAATAATTGAGGAACCTCATGTTAACAATGACGTTTTTAGTCAAAACGCTGATCGACCTGTACGTGATGGTATTGCTGCTGCGCATTTGGATGCAGTGGTCACGCTGTGATTTCTATAACCCGCTGTCACAGTTTGTGGTGAAGATTACACAGCCGATTATCAAGCCGCTGCGTCGCGTGCTGCCAGCAATAGGCCCGATTGACACGGCCTCGCTGGTGTTGGCCTTTGTACTGACCACCCTGAAATATCCGGTGCTACTGTTAATTCAGGTTGGCGTGTTCTCCGTAGATCCCACCAATCTGTTAGTCGGCCTGCTGTCACTGGTGAAATCCGCCGGTTATCTGGTGTTCTGGGTGATTATCATTCGTTCACTGATGAGCTGGATCAGCCAGGGACGTGGCCCGATTGATTACGTGTTGATTCAGCTGACTGAACCGCTGATGGCACCGATTCGCCGTATTCTGCCTGCGATGGGCGGCATCGATTTCTCTGCCATGATTGTGATTCTGGTGCTGTACGCGCTGAATTTCCTCGGCATGGACCTGTTCCCAGGTCTCTGGTATTTGCTGTAATTCGTTAATCTGGAACTGTTATGCAAAAAGTCGTACTCGCCACCGGTAATCCGGGCAAAGTTCGTGAATTGGCCGATTTGTTAGCGGCCTTCGGCCTCGATATCGTGGCGCAAACCGAGCTGGGCGTTGAGTCAGCGGAAGAAACCGGCCTAACCTTTATTGAAAATGCCATTCTTAAGGCGCGTCATGCGGCGCAGATCACTGGCTTGCCAGCGATTGCCGATGACTCTGGTCTGGCGGTGGATGCGCTCGGCGGCGCGCCAGGCATCTACTCTGCGCGCTATGCCGGTGAAGACGCCAGCGATCAGCAAAATCTCGATAAGCTGCTGGTCGCGTTAGAAAATGTGCCGGAGGGGCAACGTCAGGCGCAGTTCCACTGTGTGCTGGTTTATGTGCGTCATGCTGAAGATCCGACACCGTTGGTGTTCCACGGCAGTTGGGCGGGTGAAATTACCCGTGCAGCCGCAGGTGAAGGCGGCTTTGGTTACGACCCGATTTTCTATGTTCCTGAATTGGGCAAAACCGCAGCAGAGCTGAGTAAAGATGAAAAGCGTGCTGTTTCTCACCGTGGCAAAGCATTGACGCTGTTACTGGATGCGATGCGCGATGCCTGAGTTACCTCCGTTAAGCCTGTACATCCACATTCCGTGGTGTGTACAGAAGTGCCCGTACTGTGATTTCAACTCTCACGCGTTAAAAGGCGAGGTGCCGCACATCGAGTATGTGCAGCACCTGCTCAGCGATCTTGAACAGGACCTGCCGCTTACCGCTGGCCGTGAAGTGCGCACCATCTTCATCGGCGGCGGCACGCCGAGCCTGCTCAGCAGCAACGCCATGCAAATGTTGATGGATGGCGTGCGCGCGCGCCTGCCGCTGGCGGCCGATGCAGAGGTCACCATGGAAGCCAATCCGGGCACCGTGGAAGCGGATCGCTTCAGCGGCTACCAGAAAGCCGGTATTAACCGTATTTCGATTGGCGTGCAGAGTTTTAGCCCGCAGAAGCTGGAGCGCTTAGGGCGCATTCACGGCCCTGATGAAGCGATACGTGCCGCCCATCTCGCCGCCGGTCTTGGCCTGCGCAGCTTTAACCTCGATCTGATGCACGGTTTGCCCGATCAGTCACTGGAAGAGGCACTGGACGATTTGCGTCAGGCGATTGCGCTGAATCCGCCGCACCTGTCGTGGTATCAGCTAACCATCGAACCGAATACGATGTTCAGCTCGCGTCCGCCGGTATTGCCGGATGACGATGCGCTGTGGGATATCTATGAGCAAGGCCATGAGTTGCTGAGTGCTGCTGGTTATCAGCAGTACGAGACTTCAGCCTATGCCAAGCCGGGTTATCGCTGCGAACACAACCTCAACTACTGGCGCTTTGGTGATTACCTTGGCATCGGCTGTGGTGCCCACGGCAAACTGACGCAACCGGATGGCAGAATTGTGCGTACGGTGAAAACCCGTCATCCGCGCGGCTTTATGCAGGGTAAGTATCTCGACAAGCAGCACAACGTGGAGAACGATGACAAGCCGTTTGAGTTCTTTATGAACCGCTTCCGTCTGCTGGAAGCCGCACCGCGTGCAGATTTCAACCGCTATACCGGGTTGGATGAGCAAGTGATCCGTGCGCAGATGGATGAAGCGATCAAAGCGGGTTACGTGGTGGAAACCGCAGAGCAGTGGCAGATAACCGAGAAAGGGAAGTTGTTCCTGAATTCGCTGCTTGAACTGTTTATGTAGGCCAGATCCCATACGCTTAGACCTTAGTACGAAGCCGCACTGAGCCGCCCCTATGTTGAGCCACCCTTAGTGTTCAAAAAGGCTTAGCCGTCCCCCCTGACATCCAAGGCGGCGGCTAATTCGAAACGGCTTAGCCGCCCCCCTGACATTCAAGGCGGCGGCTAATTCAAAACGGCATCGCAACCAGGCAATCAAAGCAGCTAAGCCGCCTGTGCACAGCGGCGCACCTGCTGTAGTGACCCGTTCCCGAAGACATTCGCTGTCCTCACGGCGAGGCCTTTTCGAAGGCCGCGACACAACTTACTTTACGTTCTGCACCAAACCTTTACGCTGTGCTTCCAGATCCGTCACGCGATTACACACCTCATGACCGAAATTCTGGAAGTCCTGTTCCTGCTTATTCCATTCCGCCTGAACCGCCTGCTGCAAACCGCCAAGGTTGCCCATAATCGCCTGCAGGGGATTGCTGCCGCTCGCGGCCTGGCTGCTGCCCATCTCGTTCAGGCTGTCCTGCATAATGCCGCCCAGCGTGCTCTGCACCAGCTTTTCGCCATCGGCGCGCACCTGTTCAATCGCCTGATGGTGGAAGGTCAAACCATCCGGGCGATGCTCAATGATTCGGTTCATCTGCTGCTTTAGCTGTCCATCCAGTTTGGTCAGACGATTGCGCACGTTGCTGTTGGCTCCGAGCTTTTCCACAATCACTTTATCCAGCGCTACACGGCTGCGCTCCAGACGCGTTGATGCACCGTTATCAACCCACGGCAAATCACGGCGTAACGCATTCTGATAGTCGATGGCCTTCTGACGCGTGGCGTTATCCACGTTGGCTTTCTGCCCGTTAAAGGTCACATCGCCCTGCGGTGAGATTTCAAGATTACCGTTAGTGCCCACCACCTGCACACTCTGCGGTTTGATGATCACATCATCCTGAGGATTAACACTGCACTGATAATCAGCCTGGGCCTGTGATGCAGCAGCCAGCAGCAGTGCGGTAAGAAGCGCCTTACGAACCATGAAATCTCCCTAAAATGAAAAGCCGCCCACGCCTTGCTGTAAGAACAGGTCAGGCGTTGGCGGCGCAGCGAATTGGAAAACGGTCAGCGCACAGCAACTGGCGCGCATCGGAGTACATAAGAATGACTCGTGATGCTCGCCCCTTTCGGAGCCGCCCTGTGGGCGTTCAGATTGCTGTCGCAATTTGTGCATGCACTGCCCGGCGCCCAAAGCGCAAGTGAGCTAGCCTGAAGCGATCTCTCAGGCTGGTAAAATAGTTAGTCCCACCAGACGTCAAAGAGTTCAGTCACCTGAACATCTGACAGCTCGCGTTTCTCCAGCCATTTACGCACCAGCTCACGGTGCTCATCAGTGCACTTACCGGTTTCCTGCAGGCAAACCAGGCCTTCCCACACCAGATAACCGCTGCCGTCATACGCCAGGCCATTCGGATCAATCACTTCAGTAATAAACTGATCCAGCGTGGCATCAATTTGCTCCTCGGTGGTGCCTTCGGCAAAACGCCAGGCAACAGAGAAACCTAACTCCTGAAACTCATCGATATGCAGTTTTTTACGTAAACGACGGCTACGCTGTACGGCCATTATTTAATCCTCTCAAACATCAGATCCCAAACGCCGTGGCCCAGTCGCTGCCCGCGCTGCTCAAATTTCGTTAACGGGCGCGTTTCCGGACGCGGCACGTAATCGTTAGCTTCTGACAGGTTTTTATACCCATCCACGCTGCTCATGATTTCCAGCATGTGCGTCGCGTAATCTTCCCAGTCGGTGGCCATATGGAACACGCCGCCCAGTTTCAGCTTACGCATCACCAGCTCAGCAAAGGGTACCTGCACAATGCGACGTTTATTGTGGCGCGCTTTATGCCATGGATCCGGGAAGAACAGTTGAACCATGCGCAGTGAATTATCCGGAATCATCTGCTGCAACACTTCCACTGCGTCGTGACACATCACGCGCAGGTTTTCCACGCCAGCTTCTTTTGCCGAAGCCAGGCAAGCGCCCACGCCCGGCGCATGGACCTCAAGTCCAAGGAAGTTCTGATGGGGATTGTTTTGCGCCATAGTCACCAGTGAGGCGCCCATACCAAAACCGATTTCCAGCACCACTGGCGCTTCGCGACCAAACAGTGCAGCTAAATCCAGCGGCTCCTGCTGGAACTCGACGCCCATCTCCGGCCAGTAATTATCGAGCGCGAGCTGCTGTCCTTTCGTTAAGCGCCCCTGGCGGCGCACAAAACTGCGGATACGGCGTAATGGCCGCCCGTTCTCATCAAATTCCGGGGTGATGACGTCATTAATCATGTTGAAGCCTGCTGGTTAGCCTTTTCTGGGAAACGGGCATTATGCAAAGTTAGATAGCAGAAGCAAGCCTTTGCAATCTTCCGGTTTACACCCCGATGTCTCTGTGCTGGAATTCCTGCCTGATTGTAGAGCAAACACGGAATATTTCCTCAAATGATGCAAGCGCCGCAGTTCGCGCAACAGGTGCTGGAGTGGTATCAGCGCTTCGGCCGCAAAACCCTGCCGTGGCAGCAGGAGAAAACACCCTATAAGGTGTGGCTCTCCGAAGTGATGCTGCAGCAGACACAAGTTGCCACCGTTATCCCTTACTTTGAACGCTTTATGGCGCGCTTCCCGACGATTGCCGATCTGGCCGCTGCACCGCTGGACGAAGTTTTGCATCTGTGGACCGGCCTCGGCTATTACGCCCGCGCGCGCAATTTGCATAAAGCGGCAAAACAGGTGGTCGATAAGCACGGTGGCGAGTTCCCGCGCAATTTCGATGACGTCGCCGCGCTGCCCGGCGTTGGGCGCTCCACGGCGGGTGCCGTGCTGTCCCTGTCGCTGGGCCTGCATTTCCCGATTCTTGATGGCAATGTCAAGCGCGTGCTGGCACGTTGTTATGCCGTCGGCGGTTGGCCGGGCAAAAAAGACGTTGAGAAACGTCTGTGGCAGATCAGCGAAGAAGTGACGCCTGCCGAAGGCGTCAGCCAGTTTAACCAGGCGATGATGGATCTCGGTGCGTTAGTGTGCACTCGCTCACGTCCCAAGTGTGAGATTTGCCCGGTCAGCAACGGCTGCGTAGCGTATGCCAACAGCAGTTGGGCGGAGTACCCAGGTAAGAAGCCCAAAGTAACGATTCCCGAGCGCACCGGCTGGTTCCTGATGATGCAGCACGGCGACGACGTGTTTCTGGAGCAACGTCCGCCAGTGGGATTATGGGGCGGCCTGTTCTGTTTCCCGCAGTTCACTAGTGAGCAAGCGCTAACTGACTGGCTGGCCGAACGCGGCATTCACGCTAAACCGCAGCAGCTAACGGCGTTTCGTCATACCTTCAGCCATTTCCACTTAGACATTGTGCCTATGTGGCTGGCGTGGCCTTCTGCCGGGTCGCTGATGGATGAAGCGAGCGGTCTCTGGTATAACTTAGCGCAACCACCGTCAGTGGGTTTGGCAGCGCCCGTTGAGCGTTTGCTGCACGAATTGCGCCATCCCCAGCAACTGGCACTGCACACGCGCGTGATCCAAGAGGAAGAGTAATGAGCCGCACCATTTTTTGTACGTTTCTGCAACGCGACGCTGAAGGGCAGGATTTCCAGCTCTATCCAGGTGAGATCGGTAAACGCATCTACAATGATATTTCCAAAGAAGCCTGGCAGCAGTGGATGTCCAAGCAGACCATGTTGATCAACGAGAAAAAGCTCAACATGATGAATCCGGAAGATCGCAAAGTGCTGGAAAAGGAGATGATCAATTTCCTGTTTGAAGGCAAAGATGTGCACATCGAAGGTTTCACCCCGCCAGAAAAATAATCGTTCAGGGCCTTCCTTTGAGGCCCTCTTTTTCGAATCAGGCACGCATTTACAATGAATAAAAAACTGATAGCGCTGTTAGTGATTGCCCCACTTTTGGTTTCCTGCTCCGGACAAAAAAAATCGCAGTATCACGAAGAGTGGGTCAAGGACACCAACGGTTTCGACATCCTGATGGGGCAGTTCGCCGCCAACATTGAAAATATTTGGGGAATCAACGAGGTCCTGATCGCCGGACCGAAAGATTACGTCAAATATAGCGACAGCTATTACACCCGCAGTCACATCAACTTTGACAGCGGTAGCATCACCATTGAGACCATTGCCGGCACCGATCCGATGGCCAGCCTACGTCAGGCGATCATCACCACGCTGTTGATTGGTGACGATCCCGGTAATGTCGATCTCTACTCCGATGCCAATGATATTCAGATCAGTAAAGAGCCGCTGCTTTACGGCCAGGTGCTGGATAACACCGGTCAGCCGATTCGCTGGCAGGGCCGTGCTGCCAGCTTTGCCGATTATCTGATTCAGAACAAACTGCAAAAACGCACTTCTGGCCTGCATGTCATCTGGTCGGTGACCATTCCGATGGTGCCGAACCACCTCGACAAACGTGCGCATAAATATCTGCCGCTGGTGCGTAAAGCCGCTGAAGAGTACGGCGTAGATGCATCCCTGATTCTGGCGATTATGCAGACAGAATCGAGCTTCAACCCCTATGCGGTCAGCAACTCTGATGCGCTGGGCTTGATGCAGGTGGTTCAGCACACCGCTGGCGTGGACGTGTTCCGCATGAAGGGCAAATGGGGTAAACCAAGCCGCAGCTATCTGCTCGACCCGGCCAATAACATCGATGCGGGCACGGCCTATCTGTCACTGCTGCAGAAGAGCTATTTAGGCGGAATTCAGGATCCGGTGTCACGCCGTTACGCGGTGATCACCGCCTACAACGGCGGTGCGGGTAGCGTACTGCGCGTGTTCTCCAGCGATAAAGATCGTGCCTTCTCGCTGATTAATGGCATGTCGCCGAATGAAGTGTATCAGACGCTGACCACCAACCACCCATCGGGCGAGTCACGCCGCTATCTGTATAAGGTGAACCAAGCACAGCGTAGTTATCATCGGTATTAATCGTCTCCGAATGAGATGACGTATCCGTTATTGCAGAGGCAGACAGAGAGATATTGATTGAATCTGACTGCCTCTTTTTTATTGCCATGGGCGATATAAAAGAGGCATCACTGCACATGAATGGTGTCTATTAGCGCACCATCATGTTCGCCACTAAGTGTTTACGACCGCTGTCATCTTCCTCGGTGTAAACCCCTTGCAGTTCCGGCGAGAAGCCCGGCAGCAAGTTGATGCCCTCCTCCAGCGCGAGGAAGTAACGCTGCACCGCGCCACCCCACACTTCTCCCGGCACCACGCACAGCACGCCCGGTGGATAGGGCAGCGCACCTTCAGCAGCAATGCGCCCTTCGGCTTGCGCAATCGCTACCAGCTCCACCTCACCACGGATGTAAGCCTGATGCGCGTCCTGTGGATTCACTTCCACTTTCGGGAAACAGGCTTCGCGGAACATCGCTTTCTGCAGATCTTTCACATCATAGCTGACGTAGAGATCGTGCATTTCCTGGCACAGGCGGCGCAAGGTGTAGCCTTTGTAGCGTTCCATGTTTTTGCGATAAACGCTCGGCAGCACTTCAGCCAGCAGCGCATCCTCTTTCACATGGTGTTCAAACTGCTCGAGCATCGCCACCAGATGCGCCATCTTCTCCGGATTCTCCGCTGGTGTCAGCAGGAACAGGATGGAGTTGAGATCGCACTTCTCCGGCACGATACCGTTCTCACGCAGGTAGTTCGCCAGAATGGTTGCCGGAATACCGAAGCTGGTGTATTCCCCACTGGCGGCATCAATGCCGGGCGTGGTCAGCAGCAGCTTGCAGGGATCGACCAGATATTGCTCGCTGGCATACCCCTCAAAGCCGTGCCATTTCTCGCCTGGCTCCAGGCTGAAGTAAGCCGGATCGGCGGCGATAACGTCAGTTTCCGCCGACTGCCATAGCTTGCCGTGCACCTTCTCCGGCAGGAACGGCTGAATCATCTCGCAGCGTTCCAGAATCGCTTTGCGCGCATCAATGCCGATGGTGACGCATTCGTGCCACATGCTGCGCCCGGCTTCACCTTTGTGCATACGTGCGTTGATATCCAGCGCGGCAAACAGCGGATAGAACGGGCTGGTTGAAGCATGCAGCATGAAAGCGTTGTTGAGACGCTTGTGCGGACAGAAGCGTTTTTGACCGCGGATATGGTTGTCTTTTTTGTGAATCTGCGAGGTCTGCGAGAAGCCCGCCAGCTGTTTGTGCACCGACTGGGTGACGAAAATACCGGGATCATTCTCGTTCAGCTCCAGCGTCAGTGGCGAGCAGCCTTCCATTAACGGGATAAATTGCTCGTAGCCCAGCCACGCAGAATCAAACAGGATGTAGTCGCAAAGATGGCCGATGCGATCCACCACCTGGCGCGCGTTGTAGACGGTGCCATCGTAGGTGCCGAGCTGGATGATTGCCAGGCGGAACGGGCGCTGATCTTTGGCACGATGCGGCGCGACTTTCTGCACCTGTTCGCGCAGGTAAGCTTCATCAAAGCAGTGCGCATCAATCCCGCCGATAAAGCCGAACGGGTTACGTGCCGCTTCCAGATACACCGGCGTCGCGCCCGCCTGAATCAGCGCGCCGTGATGGTTGGATTTATGGTTGTTGCGGTCAAACAGCACCAGATCGCCGCGCGTTAACATGGCGTTAGTCACCACTTTGTTGGCGCTGGAGGTGCCGTTCAGCACGAAATAGGTTTTGTCGGCGTTGAAGACTTTCGCTGCGTACTTCTGCGCATCTTTCGCTGAACCTTCGTGGATCAGCAGGTCGCCCAACTTGACGTCGGCGTTGCACATGTCGGAACGAAACACGTTCTCGCCATAGAATTCATAGAACTGGCGCCCGGCCGGATGCTTACGGAAGAACGCCCCGCCCTGATGGCCCGGACAGGCGAAGGTGCTGTTCTGCATATCAACATAGCGCGTCAGGGTATCGAAGAACGGCGGCAGCAGGTCAGACTCATACGCCTGCGCGGCCTCCTCCAGCGCTTCCCACTCTTCCGGTGCACCGTTGATTTCACCGGTCACGCCCGGCAGCTTCAGCACTTCTTCATCGAACGCGTTGGCGACAAACACCGGCAGATTAAAGCCGGTCTGACGCAACAGCGTTAACACGCCACTGCGTGTATCCGCCAGTGAGACGACCACAGCCGCCACATCGGTAAAATCAGTATTGTCGAGTGTCACCACATCACGCGCGGTGTTCAGGCTCAGGCTTGGCGCTACCGCAACGCTGGCAGCGATTTTCAATGGATTCATAACACAAATCCCCGTAATGAAGGATGAGTGGGTGCCAGTGGCACAGCAATGAGGAAAATTCCCCGGCGAATAACGTCTTCGGGCGGATCAACCGCCGCAACCGATAGACATCAGTAAAGTCAGATCGCGTCTGTCTTTAGTCATGTCCAACAGCATAGCGCGTTAAGCTGGCCTCACCGCATGGTGAGCGAGAAATGCGAACAACAGATGACGGAGGGACGCTTATCGTAAAGCGAACGGAGACAAGTGCAAAAGCGCATTGTACCGAGCATGGCGGCGTCCTCAGTGTGAATGGAATCGGTGGAAAACTGCGGCGCAATGATGGCATCTTTTTTTTGCTGGAACAACCCGTTGCAACGAGATTGATACGCATAAGCAACATTCAACAACCATTTGATTAATAAGTTAATATTAAATCAACGCTTGATAAAAACGCTTAAATATCCTTGTGTTATGCGAATTTATGCAAGGTGTGTCCGCCTTCGTGTTGCTCCCTGTTTCCAGAGGAGTAATATGACCCGCACTTTCCTCAATCAGCCGGAGGCTGCATGTTCAAGGCATTGGTCATTGAAAATGATGAACAGGGTTACCGCACATCTCTGCAGGATTTGACAGAGCAACAACTGCCCGATCAGGATGTCACCCTCAAAGTCAGTTACTCCACGCTCAACTATAAAGACGCGCTGGCCATCTGCAACAAAGGGCCGATTGTGCGCCAATTCCCGATGGTACCGGGCATCGATTTTGTCGGTCGGGTGATTAACAGCCGCCATCCGGATTGGCAGCAGAACGATGTTGCACTGCTCACCGGTTGGGGCGTAGGTGAGAAACATTGGGGCGGATTGGCACAAAAGGCCAGCGTTTCCGGTGACTGGCTGGTGAAAGTGCCTGCTGCGCTCAGCTCGTTACAAACCATGGCCATCGGCACGGCCGGGTTCACCGCCATGCTGTGCGTATTGGCGCTGGAAAAACAGGGCATCACGCCACAACAGGGGCCGGTGCTGGTAACGGGTGCCAGCGGCGGCGTGGGCAGCTTCAGCGTCAGTTTGCTGGCTCGTTTAGGCTATGACGTGGTGGCCTCCAGCGGTCGCGCCAGCGACAGCGACTACCTGATCAATACCCTCGGCGCCTCCTCGATTATCGATCGTGCTGAGCTGAGCGCGCCCGGCAAACCTCTGGCGAAAGAGCGCTGGGCTGCGGCGATTGATAGCGTCGGCAGCCATACTCTGGCCAATGTGCTGGCGGGCATCAAGCGCGATGGCGTGGTCGCTGCGTGCGGCATGGCGCAAGGTCTGGATCTGCCCACCAGCGTGGCACCGTTTATTCTGCGCGGTGTAATGTTAGCCGGTGTGGATAGCGTGATGTGCGCTAAGCCGTTGCGTGAGCAAGCGTGGCAGCGTCTGGCGGAGTTAGTGGATGGCGCGCTGCTGGAGCAGCTCACCAAGGTGATACCGCTCAGTGAGGCACGTGAAGGTGCCGAAGCGTTGCTGGCTGGGAATGTGCGCGGACGTTTGATTGTGGATTGCCGTTAAGAACGTATAGCGGTGCAATTTATTGCGCGTTTGTCAGCAGCATCATCGCTTCAGACATGCGCGATAGATCGCGCCGCTACGATTTGAATCGGCTTTAAGCCCGCAGCTGAATTTGCGGCCTGCCCTGCTCTTGCGGCATCACCACGTGCAGCTCAGCCTGATACCAGCGCGTCAGCGTATTTTCCGTCATCACCTCTTGCGGTGAACCCTGCGCCACCAGCTTGCCCTGATGCAACAGCAGAATGCGATCGGACCACAGCGACGCCAGATTGAGATCGTGCAGCACGGTACAGACGCTAAAGCGGCCGTTACGCGTCAGTTTATGCAGCAATCGCAAACTGTACTGCTGCCAATACAGATCGAGTGCCGACGTCGGCTCATCAAGAAACAGCCAGCCGCGTGGACCGTCATCGTGCCATAACTGTGCCAGTACTCGCGCCAGCTGCACGCGCTGCTGTTCCCCGCCAGAAAGCGAACGATAATCGCGCTTTGCCAGTTCCAGACTGCCAGTAATCTGCATCACTTCCTCAATCACCGCTTTGGATTTGCTGGCAGGCCAGGGCGCACGGCCCATCGCCACCACTTCTTCAGCAGGCAGCGGGAAAGTCACGCTATTTTGCTGGCGCATCACCGCACGTCGTTGCGCCAGCGGTTCACGCGGCCAATCGCTTAACGGGCGATCGCCGAGCCAGCACTCACCCGCTTCGGGCGCCAGAAATCCAGTCAGCAGGCGCAACAGCGTGGATTTACCCGCGCCGTTGGGGCCGATCAAAGCGATCATTTCGCCTGGCTGTAAGGTGATAGAGACATCATCAATCAGCGCACGCGTGCCATGACTAAAGCGCAGGCCGCGAGCCTGCATTGAATCACTCATTCATCCCCCTTTTCTGGCGCAGAATCAGCCAGAGAAACCATGGACCACCGATCAGGCTGGTGATCAATCCCACCGGCATTTCCGCCGGGATCACCACCGTGCGCGCCAGTGTATCCGCCAGCAATAGCAAGATGGCTCCCGCCAGCGCCGAACCCGGCAACATCCAGCGATGATCGCTCCCGACACAGAAACGCATCACGTGCGGCACCACCAATCCGACAAACCCTATAATCCCGCTCACCGACACCGCCGTGCCCACCAGCAGCGCACTCAGTACCAGTAACTCACGCTGGGTGCGCTTCACATCAATCCCCATGTAATGCGCATCTTCCTCACCGAGTTGCAGCAGATTAAGACGGCGCGCACGGGTCTGGATGGCAATCAGCGCAGGAAGAATCAGTACAGCACACACCACCAGACTCGGCCATTGTGCCGCGCTCAAACTGCCCATGCCCCACAGCGCCAGCTGGCGTAACTGCTGATCATTACTGAGCCAGGAGAGCACGCCCACCGCCGCACCGCACAAGGCGTTGATGGCGATACCGATCAGTAGCAAACGTGACAAATTCCCCAGCGCCAGCCGACTAAAACTAAAAATCAGCAGTGTGACGATCAGGCTGCCGATAAACGCGGCAATCGAAGGCAGCCACAGCGCCAGCAAAGGCGGCAAGCTGAGCGGAACGATAATAGAAAACGCGACGGCCAGGCCGGCTCCGCTGCTGATGCCGAGCAACCCCGGATCGGCCAGCGGATTGCGGAACAGGCCCTGCATCACCGCGCCAGAGACTGCCAATGCCATACCGAGCAACACCGCCAGCAACACGCGCGGCAGGCGGATGTTCAGCCAGATTTGCCACGCCATATCGCTGAGTGGCGCATGGAACAGCGTGCGCATCGACAGCGGCATGGCGCCAAAATTGGCGGCCATCAGCATGCAAACCACCATGCTGATGCCCATCAATAGCAGCCAGCGCATCACGGCACTGTTAGTCATGTTTTACCGCTTCGGCGGCTTTGCGCAGCTTCACGATGGTCTCCGGCGTATCAAGACCAAAGCCCAACATGGCCATCTCATCCACCACCAGCAGCGCGTGGTGCTGGCCCGCTGGCGTCAACGCCAGCCCCGGCAGCGACCAGATTTTCTCTTCGCCGCCGAGGGTGCGCAGGCCATCTTCACCCACCACCACCAGATCCGGCGCGGCAGCAACCACACCTTCCTGTGACAGCTGCTGATAATGCGGGATCGCCGCCATGGCGTTGACCAGGCCGGCACTGCGGATTGCGGCATCAGCGCCCGTTTGGTTGCCTGCTGCCTGAGTGCGCATGCCACCGTGCGCCATTACAAACAGCACCTTCACCGGCAGCGGCTGCTGGGGAATCTGCGCACGCTGCTTGTTCACTTTCTCGATCAGCGCCTTCGCTTCGGCATCACGATGCAGCGCTTTGCCGATGGTGGCGATCTTTTCCGGGATGGCGTCGAGGCTGGTTTTGCCGGTGACATCCACCACCTTCACCCCAGCGCTCTCAATCTGCTGCAACACCAGCGACGGTTTCGCCAGCTCGCTGGTCAATACCAGCGTGGGCTTCATGGCCAGAATGCCTTCGGCATTGAGCTGGCGCATATAGCCGATATCCGGCAGCTTGTTAGCCTGCGCCGGATGCTGGCTGGTGCTGTCGCGCGCCACCAGATCGGCCTGCCCATCCAGCGCATAAATGATTTGTGTCACATCACCGCCGATGGAGATCACCCGTTCAGCAGCAAATGCCGGCAGCGCCAGCGCGCCCAGCAGTAATAGGGTCAGACGTTTCATGCTGTCGCTCCCAGCGCGGTGACCTGTTCACGCCAGCGCGCCTGCTCTGGCGTCCCTTCGCTGCGCTGACCATACAGTTGCGCGATCTGCGTGCCGTCGGCGGCAAACAGTTCGAGGCTGGTGACAAAGCCATCGCCACTCGGTTTCCGCGTTACCCAGCTCTCGGCGATGTGATCGGCCATCAGGTGCAGCGTAAAGGTTGGGTTGAAGATGTTGACCCAATTGTCCATCGGCATCAGTTTCTCCACCGCACCAGTGAAGATCTGCGTGCAACCACGGTTGCCGATAAAGATCATGATTTCGTTACCATCCTGCTGCGCCTGCTCCAGCAGTTGAGCCAGTGAATCGTTGCTGACCTGGCGTGCCAGATCTTCGGGCACCGCGTGAAACGCTTGCTGGCGTGAAATATTGTGGCGCTTCAGTAGGCCAAAGAACTGATGCACATCGGTCATGGCGCGCCATTCGGCTTCCACTTTATCGGCATCAATGGCGCGGCTATGTTCTGGTGCGGCGGCAGGTTGTGGATCGAGTGCCGCAGCGGCTTCGACGGTGAATTCTGCGATCAGCGCATCCCAGGCCGCCATGTCGGTATTGTCGGTGGTGTAGATTTTCAGCACCGCATCCGCATGGCGATCAAAAATCTGGATGCTTTGACGCTCACCGCGCGCGGTCTGCTCACGCAGGAAGAAGGCGCTGTGCCACTGTGCCGGGAACAGACGCTGGTCGAGCGCGCGTGGGTTAAGGATCAGTCCGGCATGTTCGCCGAGGTGCAGGTTTTCATATTTGCCCACCTGCTCATGCACCGCATATTCGTTGCGGGTGATGCTTTTGGTTTCGCCGACGGCTGCCAGTGCCTTCAGCAACGCCGGGAAATCCGCTTTTAACGCTTGCGCATCCTGGTCGACGCGCGCTTCACACAGCTGCGCTTCGCCAATGCCCATCAGGGCCGCCAGATCGCGGGCATACTTCTTCGGATGTTCGCCTTTCAGCGCCAGGTAGTGATCGTAACGTGGGTTCATTGCACTTGCTCCATGAAAAGGCCCTGCGCGAACGCAGGGCGAAAATGTGATTAGAAGTCGACGTTCACACCGAGCTGGAAGGTGCGGCCTGGCTGAGTTGCCAGTGCGATATCGTTGCGATCCTGTGCGGTATCGCTGGTCATTTCGCGGCTGCTCAGGTAATCCCAATATTTACGATCTGTCAGGTTATACACGCCACCGCTCAGCTTGACGTTCTTCGCCACCTGCCAGTACGCCGTCAGATCGACCATCCCATAACCCGGCACGCGCGCGTAATCGGTGGTGGAATCGGTCAGTGCAGAACCGGTATTGGTATAGCTCTGGCGGTTGGTCGCCGTCGCCTTTTTGCCCTTCACGAAGGTTGCCGTCACCGCTGCACCATACTCGTTCTGTGGCGCATCCCAACCCAGCCCCAGCACCGCTTTCATTGGCGGTACGCTTTCCAGATCGACGTAACGGTCGCCGAGGTAGCTCGACTTCGATTTACCTTCGTTATAGCTAAAGGCAAAGCGTGCGCTCAGGCCCTGCACATCTTCATACCAGGTGCCGAAATTCACTTTTCCACTCAACTCTGCACCATAGATATAGGCTTTATCGCGGTTCTCTGCCTGATAAGTGGTGTAAATGTTGCTCGGAACGTTAGTGAATTTATCCGGGTTGCCGGAACGGGTGTAACGGTTATAGGCGATGAAGTTTTTGTAGGCGTTGTAGTAAACCGCCGTGTTCATCACCACGCCTTCGGTCGGCTGTCCTTTCAGACCCCATTCGAAGTTGTTGCTGGTTTCAGTGTTCAGATCCGCGTTACCAATCAGCGCATATTGCGCTCTACCCGCATAGCTGGAACCCAGGTTCCATGAACCATACAGCTGGCTGGCGTTCGGGAACTGCGCGCCGCGTTTGTATTGCAGATAAGTCATCAGGGTTGGCGTGAGCTCATACTGGAATGCCAGCGATGGCAGAACTTGCGTATCGCTGTTGCCAGAGCCGTACAGCGTATCGACTCCTGATTCGGTCAGCACGGAGCTGCCGCTGGTCAGGCTGCTGAGGTTCTCGGGCTTGGTATTTTGGTACGCCACACGCACGCCCGGCACCACCGCAAAGTTGTGGCTATCCAGGTCGAAGTTGATCTTATCCTGCACAAAACCGCCGAGCGTATAGCTGCGGCTATCTGCTTCAGGCTGCATGATCACACTGAATGTGCTTGGTGTTGGTGACTGACGGAATGGGCGTTCGGTTTTTTCCAGACGTCCATTCAAACCGGCAGTCAGCTCATGACGACCCAGCGTTTTAGCCAGATTGGTTTCAAAGCCGTAGCTGTCCGTGTTGTAGTCAGAGTAGACCGTCTCATAGGCTGTCGCGCTTGAAGGCATATAAGTATTGTCATGCGCTTCGGTGTGCTGCCAGTAGACACGTGAGGTCAGGCTGTCGATAAAATCGTTGTACGGCGTGTATTCGTCCGCCAGGCTCAGGCCGAAGCGACGGGTATCGCTCTGCTGTTGTGCCGTGCCGTAAACGGTATTGCCTGAAGTATCCCAGCTGTCGTAATGGGTGTGATTGGTTTTGTGATAGAAGTCGGCGGTACCGGTGATTTTGTGCGCATCATTCGGCTCCCATACCACGCTGCCCAGCAGTGCGTCAGAGTGCCAGTTGGCTGGATATGCCCCACGGCTCGCATCGTTGTTTTGCGTTTCCTGACCATCGCGGCGGCTGTAGACAAAGATACCGCGCAGTTCCTCATCACCTGCTGCCGCAGTGATGCCGTTGTGCCAGCTGCGATTGGAAGAATCGAAGTCGCTCTGGTAGCCAAAATAGGTGGTTTTACCCGGATGTAAGTAGTCGTCTGGCGTCTTATTACGGAACGAGACCGCACCACCAATCGCGGTGTTGGGCTGAGAGACAGACGTCGCGCCTTTATCGATATCCACGCGACCAAACATATAAGGGTCGATGTAATCGCGGCCAATACCAAAGGTATCTAAACCGGCGCGGCTGACGTAGCTGCGTCCGGTAGCATCCGGCAGAGAAACGCCGTCAACGTTGATATCGACGCGGTTACTTTCCAGACCACGGATGTTGTAGCCAGTGTAACCCGCACGGTCGAAGCCACTTTTACCCGCAGAAGAACCACCGCTGGCACCGGTTGCTGTTACGCCGGGTTCGTAGCGCATGATGGTACCGAAATCATTGCCGCCATCACGCTGCATATCGGCGGCGGTAATGGTGCTTTTGCTACCGGCTTGTTTCTCCAGCTTCGGTGCAGTGACCGTCATGACCGACTCTGCAGTGGTGGATTTGTCAGAAGATAAAGCAAGTGTCGTGTTATCGCTGGCCGCGTAGCTGCAAGCGGCGTGAATAGCGGAAGACAAAATGGCAACTTTAAACAGACGTTGCTGGGTCATTCCCTGAAAGAGTGAAGACATGCGCGAAATACCTGGTTAATTGTTAGTATTCGCTCACTGGATTGCCGCCAAAAAAACGCGATGTGCGTTAATAAACCGTAAAATGTGTGGACTTATTTTATGTAATAAATAATTTCGTCAGGAATGTAATGCAATTGGTAATCATTATCAATAAACTTTACACTAAGATGTATCTTAGACCGCACATTTTGTTAACTTGTTTATAATCAATAATTAAGAAGAGGCTCCTGATGGCGCAAAAACCGGCTGTGACCATTTACTACTGCACTCAATGCAACTGGCTGCTGCGTTCGGCGTGGATGGCACAAGAACTGCTGCACACTTTTGCCGAAGATTTGAGCGCAGTGACGCTAAAACCCGGCACCGGCGGTGTGTTCGAAATCAGCATTGATGGCACGGTGATTTGGGAGCGTAAACAGGAAGGCGGATTCCCGGATGCAGCGGCGCTGAAACAGCGCGTGCGTGATTTCTGCTGGCCGGACCGCGAGTTAGGACATGTGGATAAGAAGAAGCCGGGCTAATCCCAGAGCGGATAGACGCGCACATTCGAATGGCAATGAACATTCCAGAACGGCGATTTATTGCGATCCATGGCTTAATTATCGGCCTGCTGTTTCAGCGGTTATGACGGGCGATTTTTCGCGATGGCTAACGTGGCCATGTCAGAAAGTGAGATGGCTAATCGGCGCGGAAGGCATTTATTCTGCTGGCCAGGTACGATTAGCTATTCGCGATTTTCTCTGTCGCTTCGTTCAGTGCATTTATCACA
The DNA here is from genome assembly GCF_000963985.1 of Pantoea sp. BL1. Classification (NCBI taxonomy): domain Bacteria; kingdom Pseudomonadati; phylum Pseudomonadota; class Gammaproteobacteria; order Enterobacterales; family Erwiniaceae; genus Pantoea; species Pantoea sp. BL1. The sequence goes on from NZ_JZRH01000003.1 coordinate 182,424, forward strand.
ATTTCCAGCGACTCAGGCGAAATATCTTCCTGTGATAAACGATGATTCAGCGTGTGGCGAATATGATGAATGGCCTGCTCGACTTCTGGAATACTGCGATTATTGACCAATATCGCCAGCGAAGTCAGCCGCTCAATAATATTGGCAATATTCTCGCCGTTCTCAGCTAATAACGCGCGACCGCCATCATTGAGCGCATAAGCTTTACGCGACGCATGCGCATCCACCACGCGGATCGCATCCATCTCTTCGAGCAACGTGAGGTTAGGATAGATGATGCCAGGGCTGGGAGAGTATTCCCCTTTGGACAGCTCTTCCACTGACTTGATCAGCTCATAGCCATGCGCAGAACCGTTGGCGAGGAAGTGCATCATTAACAGGCGAATATCACTGGCATCCAGCATCCTTTCGCGGCGCTTTTTACGCGCACCTGCACAGATTGCACGTTGTGCATTATCGGACTGCCATGGAAAATCCCGCTGCTGTTTCATTGCCTTCCCTGAGGTCAATTAAGGGAGGTTGATAGTAGTCTGCCGCCTGGCAAAATTCAACACAGGCGGCAGCGGGCGCGGCGAAGTCAGTTATTTCTGATGCCAGTACGCCACCGCGCGCACGAAGTCGGTGTGGGCACCACGGCGTTGCGTGAAGTAGTCGCTCAGCAGTTTTACCGCCTCACCTTCACCCGTCAGCCAGATGAAATACTCTTCTGTTGGCAGTGAGATCTTATCCAGCTGCGCAATCAGCGGGCCGAGGTTATCCACCTGCATGCTGCCACTGCCGAGCCAGGTCACCTGTACATTCGGCAGATCACCGAGGTAATCGCGCCCGGTGGTTTCATCGGCGTAGGCCAGCAGATGGATCTGCTGCGCCTGCATCTCAGCGTAACGACGCTTAAAGGCTGGCAGCCCGGTCTCATCGCACACGTAAACCTGGCAGGCATAATCCACGGGCACTACGCAGGAGCCACGCGGGCCGCCCATGGCGATCTGATCGCCTGGCTTCGCCTCATTCGCCCAGTTGCTGGCGACGCCGCCATCATGGATATAGAAATCGAGCGTCAGTGAATCGGTGCCGTTGAACGCCAGCGGGGTGTAATCGCGAGCTGCCGGGCGAACGCCGCCCGGCCAGACGATCCCCTCTTCGGTCATTTGCGGCAAATCCAACGCGCTGCCCGCATTGTCCGGGAAGAAAACTTTAATGTGATCGTCGAATGACGGTGAATTAAAGCCCGCCAGATCGCTGCCGGTAAACTCAATGCGCCAAAACTCCCCCGCGATTAAGGTTTTGCTCGCCACGGTGATATGGCGGAAGCGTAATTCGTTGCGTACGCGCTTGGGTGCGCGATCGTTAATGTTTTTTTGCAAGTGTTCTCTCCAGGCAAAGGCGTGAATGAGTGTGCCCCTGCGATGACTTATCCTGAGTGGCAAGATGCCTCCCCTAAACTGAGATTACCGCAGCTTGAGAGTCGTTCACGCCAAACGTTATCGAAAATCATTCTCATCTGACGTTGGCTAGCATAGTTATGATATATCTTCGATGCAATGCCGAAAAATGCTATTGGGAAAAGTGGCAGAATTTTCGGCGTGGCTTGCACCGGTTGGAGCAGGGACTAGCGCCAACTGAATTTCAGGAGAGATCCGCAGTTAATGCAGTTAAAGAGGATTGCGTTCGATGAGCGGGCAATGGCAGGCAACGATCGCGCCGCAACAAACGTGCGGCGTGTCATCGATAGTCATGGGGTAAAGCGGGGTAAAACGAGAGGGAAATCAGGCCTGATGATTGCCGCAGTTAACGAAGCTATTGTCATCCTGGCTGTGCTGCGGCAGCGGGTTATCGCCCAAAATTTCATGCTGCTGGCAGTGAGTCTGATGAGGATGCAGGCCGCCCGGCGGAGAGAAAGGCTCAGCCATCTGTGCACTTGCCAGCGAGGAAAACGCCACAAGCGCTGTCATGAGGAACAACGGTAAAAGTCGCATAATTTTTTCTTTTTCACTTTGACGGTCCAGAGCGGACCAGGAATGCAGGTGATTATCCAGCCTGATGTATGACGGCTGGTGTTTTACGCGGCCAATCAGGTTTCGATGAAGGATTTTACGCCAGTTACGGCGAATATTTTATAAAATCGTGCGGTTAGTCACAGTTAACCGCACGATTTATGCATTAGCAGGTGGAGACCGGGATATAGAACGTGCCCTGCAACAAATCAGGCGTACTGTATTTCAGATCCAGTTTAAGCAGATCTTTACCTGCCCGACGCGCCACGCCCAGTGCCGGCAAGTGGTTGTAGTAAATTTCTGCGGTAAATGCATTGATCTCTTCCGGTGCGCCATGCCAGTCAATCTCGGCATACAAGCCGCTTTCTCCGGTCCAGTTCTGCACATTGCGCGGCAGCACATCGGCATACTGGCTTTCCAGCGCCTGGAACAAGCTAATGTGCTGCTGGTCGGCAGAATTCACGCCTGGGCTGAACTGGAATCCCAGCCAGCCACGGCTGACATGTTTACCGGCAAAGCGGACAAAATCGCGGGTATGCTGCGCGACCACCTGATTATGATGATCGATGTACTCGCCAAAGCGGCATTCCCACTCAATCACTTCACCACACAGTTGCAACTCCGGCTTCTCGGCCAGACGCGCGTTGACCCACGAACGCTGCGTGGAAATACGACTGTGGAAATCCTTCATCAGCATGTCCGGGATGCGACGATAGGCGCCGGGCGTCATGGAGAAGTGGCTTTTGAATACCCTCGTGAAATTCTGCTGGTTATCGAAGCCAAAGCGCACGGCAATATCGATGAGCGGCATGCTGGTCAAACGCAGCGCCATCGCTGACATGGTCAGGCGACGCTTACGCGTATATGAGGCCAGCGTTTGACCGGTCATCTCTTTGAACATGCGCTGCATGTGCCACTTGGAGTAACCAGATTTCAGGGTAATCAGATCGATATTGAGCTCATCGGTCAGATTCGCCTCTATCCAGTCCACCAGATCGTTGATGTACTGTTTTTTAAGATTCAGGCTGAGCATGATTTTTTCAATCGAGTGATAAGTGTGAAGGTAATGAATTTGCGCGATTAGTCACATAAATATAACAAAAACGTATTACTAACGTAAGGAAGAGTAAAGGCAGCGAGGCGGGAAAAGCATTAATTGCTTAGGTTACTAACGTTTTCAGGTCAATTTTACGCTGCGATAATGTGTATAAGGTCGCCATTACCGGCGACCTTCACGCGATTTTTGTAATGGAGTGCACACTGTTGTAAATCTTGTTACTCCGTAAACTCAGTGTGTATGCATGCCTGCCGCGTTCATCATCATACGAAACAGTGATGCCACTACAGCGAGTGCCAGCACACTGGCTCCATAAATGATGACCAGCCACATCACCCGCTTCCACCATGGGGACGGCGTTACTCCGTCTTTCATTTTGCTGACTTCGATTGGCATATTAATGGTACCCCTCGTCGGCTTTGATTTTTCCGCGGAACACGTAATAACTCCAGAAGGTGTAACCCAGAATCACCGGGATAATCAGTAAACCGCCCACCAACATAAACGCCTGGCTGCTGGCCGGAGACGCGGCCTGCCAGATGGTGATCGACGGTGGCACGATGTTTGGCCAGATGCTAATGCCCAGGCCGGAGAAGCCGAGGAAAATCAGCGCCAGCGTTAAAAGAAACGGTGAGTAATGCGCCTCACGTTTGATGGCACGCACAATCCCCCACGAGCAGAGCACTACCAGCAGCGGAACAGGCAGGAACCAGAACAGGTTTGGCCGTGAGAACCAGCGTTGCGCGATATCCGCGTGGGTGAGCGGCGTCCAGATACTGATAATGCCGACTACCACTAGTAACGTCAGGGTAAGTGGCGTAGCCAATGCTGACATTTTGCGGTGCAGGTCGTGCTCGGTTTTCATAATCAGCCAGGTGCAGCCCAGCAGTGCATAAGCGATCACTAAACCAACACCGCAGAACAGTGGGAACGGTGCCAGCCAGCTCATTGCTGAACCGGCATATTCACGACCTGATACCGGGAAGCCATTAAGAATGGCGCCCACTGCAACGCCCTGACTAAAAGTCGCCAGCAGCGAACCGGCTATGAACGATTTATCCCAGAACGGACGATGCTCTTCGGTGGCCTTAAATCGGAACTCAAATGCCACACCGCGGAAAATCAAGCCGATTAGCATCGTGGTTAATGGGATCGATAACGCATCCAGCAGCACCGAATAGGCCAGTGGGAATGCACCAAATAGCGCAGCACCACCCAGTACCAGCCAGGTTTCGTTACCGTCCCAAACGGGAGCCACAGTATTGACCATCATGTCGCGCTCAATCGGATCTTTATTGAACGGCAGTAGCAGACCAATGCCCAAATCGAAGCCATCCATCACGATGTACATCAGGGTGCCAAACACGATGATGGCGAACCAGATAATAGAAAAGTCGATCATGGTTACTGCTCCCCGCGCTTATGAGTATTGGCAGCAGATAACGGGCGAGCTGGAGTGTGCTGCTCTCCGGGACCACCGTGCGCTACTTCTCTGCCTTCTCCGGTCACTGGACCTTCTTTAATCAGCCGCATCATGTAGTGATAGCCGACCCCAAACACCGAGCAGTAGACCAAAATGAAGGCCATCAGGCTGATGCTCATGTGCAGATTGCCATGGGCAGAGACCGCATCAATAGTGCGCTGCACGCCATACACTACCCACGGCTGGCGGCCCATTTCGGTGGTAATCCAGCCAGCCAGAATGGCGATCAGTCCCGATGGCCCCATCAACAAACAGAACCACAGGAATGGTCGCGACTGATACAAACGCTTCTTCACCCGCAGCCACAGGCTGATCACGCCCATGCCGATCATTAACAGGCCTAGCGCCACCATCACGCGGAACGACCAGAAAATCACGGTAGAGTTTGGGCGATCCTCTTTCGGGAAGGTTTTCAGTGCCGGAATTTGCTTCTCCAGACTGTGGGTCAGAATCAGACTGCCAAGGTAGGGAATCTCCAACGCATATTTGGTGCGCTCCTGCTCCATATCCGGCACGCCGAACAAAATCAATGGCGTGGGCTCACCCGGCTTGTTTTCCCAGTGCCCTTCAATCGCCGCAATTTTCGCAGGCTGGTATTCCAGAGTATTCAGACCGTGCGCATCGCCGAGAAATGCCTGAACTGGCGAGACGATTAATGCCATCCACAATGCCATGGAGAACATCTTGCGCACCGCGGGATTGTCATTGCCGTGCAGCAGATGCCAGGCCGCAGAGGCGCCGACAAAGAAGGCACTGGCCAGAAAAGCCGCGGTGGACATGTGCAGTAAACGGAACGGGAATGACGGATTGAAGATGATTTTCAACCAGTCCTGCGGCACCACGACCCCATTCTCAATAATGTAACCCTGAGGGGTGTGCATCCAGCTGTTAGAGGCCAGAATCCAGAACGTTGAGAAGATGGTGCCCAATGCCACCATGCAGGTAGCAAAGAAGTGCAGCCCCGGCCCCACGCGGTTCCAACCGAATAGCATCACGCCAAGGAAACCGGCTTCAAGGAAGAAGGCGGTTAACACTTCATAAGTGAGCAGTGGCCCGGTGATACTGCCGGCAAACTGAGAGAAACCACTCCAGTTAGTCCCGAATTGGTAAGCCATTACCAGCCCGGAGACCACGCCCATACCGAAGTTCACGGCAAAGGCTTTAGACCAGAAATGATAGAGATCGCGATAGGTCTCATTACGGGTTTTCAGCCACATCCCTTCGAGCACCGCCAGGAAACTGGCGAGGCCGATGGTGATAGCCGGAAAAATAATATGGAAGGAGACAGTAAAGGCGAACTGTATCCTTGCCAGGTGAAAGGCATCTAATCCAAACATTGCTTACCTCATTGCCACAAAGTGCACTGGAATTTTTACTTATAATGAACAACAGCGTGCGGGAATCTATTTCGTCTTATCGGATGAAAGGTCGCACTAATGTAAAAGGAAGCAGTCAGAACGAAAATAAACAGAGGAAGTCTTTAAAACTATAACAGTGTTTGTTGATAACGATCATTGTCTTCATCAAAGACTAATTGATTGATATCACAGACCTAAGGTTAACAACCCTCGGTTATTGTAGCGATATTGTTATTAACCTTCGCGCTAAGATCTCATCGTTACCCGTTGACTCTCTCATTTGATTATTTTTTAGTGCGGATAACAGGAAGGTTAATTAAATCTTTCGTCAGATAGCGTATCAATAATTCCAGACAATATGATGTTATCTCGATTGTTAATTAAAATAGCCCTCTTTTAAAACCAAAGGATATATTTTTTACAGGCCTGGGCCAGACACATTGCGCTCCTCTCTCGCTTAACGCTTTGCGGCATAGCGTTTGCAAGCGTTAACCCGCTGTGCTTTTTTAGAGCAGCAAAGCCATCGGTTAATCAGCGAAGGAGAGGTTATGACCCGTCTTACCGCACAAGATTTTCCCCAGGAACTGCTTGAGTTATATGACTATTACGCACACGGCAGGATCAGCAAACGTGAGTTCATCACCCTTGCTGCTAAGTTCACCATCGCCGGCATGACCGGTGCCACCTTGCTCAGCGCCATGAGCCCCAACTACGCGCTGGCGCAGCAGGTTGAATTCACCGATCCCGAGATTAAACCCGAATACATTCACTATCCCTCACCACAAGGCCACGGTGAGGTGCGAGGCTATCTGGTGCGCCCGGCCAAAGCCAGCGGCAAAGTGGGTGCAGTGGTGGTGGTGCATGAGAATCGCGGATTGAATCCTTATATAGAGGATGTCGCACGCCGCGTGGCGAAAGCCGGATATATTGCGCTGGCACCGGACGGCCTGAGTTCAATGGGCGGCTATCCCGGCAATGACGAAGAGGGCCGTGCGATGCAGGCCAAAGTCGATCCAACTAAGCTCATGAACGACTTTTTTGCCGCCGTCGATTTCCTGATGCACCACGAAGAGGGCACCGGCAAAGTTGGCATCACCGGTTTCTGTTACGGCGGCGGTGTGGCGAATGCTGCTGCCGTGGCCTTCCCGGAACTGGCTTGTGCGGTGCCGTTTTATGGCCGCCAGCCTAAAGCGGAAGACGTGCCGCGCATTAACGCCCCACTGCTGCTGCACTATGCCGCGTTAGACAAAGGCATCAACGAAGGCTGGCCAGCCTATGAAGAGGCGCTGAAGGCCAACCACAAAACCTATGAAGCCTATATCTATCCCGGCGTGAATCATGGGTTCCACAACGACTCGACCCCGCGTTATGACAAAGCGGCAGCCGAACTGGCGTGGAGCCGGACATTGGGGTGGTTTGAGAAGTATCTGCACGGCTGAGCAGGGATACGCGCTGTCGACTGATGTTCATCGAGGGCGGCCTTTATGACCGCCCTTCTTGCCACCTCTACAGTGCGAAATGCCTCAATGCATCGCGATTGATTTCAATGCCTAATCCCGGCCCGTTCGGGATTTGCACCCATCCATTTTGCTGCACAATAGGTTCGGCGATAATGGCCTGTCGAATCGGATGCTCGGTTTGGTCGAATTCAAGCAGAGGCTGAACCGGCTGTAGCGATGTGGGCGTATGCGTCGGCACTGTCGCCATCCACTGTAACGAAGCGGCAATACCAATGCCGCTGCCCCAGACGTGCGGATTAACGCGCACACCAAACGCCTGTGCCATATCGGCAATCTTCTTGCACTCCGATAAGCCCCCGGCCGCACAGATATCGGGTTGGATAATATCCATCGCCTGTTGTGTCAGCACTTCGCGGAAACCATAGCGGGTGAACTCGCATTCGCCACCGGCAACCGGGATATCGATCGCCGCTTTCACCGCACGGTAGCCGGCTAAATCTTCTGGCGGCACCGGCTCTTCAAACCAGCCAATATCCAGCTCTTCCACTTCCCGACCAAGCCGAATGGCAGCAACCGCGTCATAAGCGTGATTGGCGTCGATCATCAGCGCGGCGTCTTCGCCAATGGTGTCGCGAATGGCCCGAGTCACCGCTGCATCCTCGCGCACGCCAAATCCCACTTTAAGCTTCATGGCCTTGAAACCCTGCTCAATGTAACCCGCTGCTTCTTTGCACAAATAATGCAGCGGGTCGCCACTGTCACGCCGATACAATCCAGTGGCATAAGCCTGCACTTCGGTTCGCGTGGCGCCACCCAGCAGTTGATAAGTCGGGACGCCAAAATATTTGCCACGCAGATCCCACAGCGCGATATCAATGCCGCTCAATCCCTGAATCACCACGCCTTTCTGGCCGTGATCGCGCAGCCTGGCGTAAAGTTCCTGCCAGAGAAACTCGCTGCGCAGTGCATCTTCGCCCATCAACATCTGCCCGAGTTCATCCACCACCGCTTTGGTGATGCGCGCCGGACCGTAGCACTCTCCCCAGCCAACCAACCCCTGATCGGTCACTATCTCCACCAGCATCGCGGTGCGGGTATCATAACGGGCACGTGAATAGGCGAACGGTTGGCTAAGTTTGGCACTCAGCAGGTGCGTGTTAACGGCGGTGATTTTCATGATTGGGGCTCCTGCGGGGTGTCAAAAATTTCACTCATGATGCGTCCATCGAGATCGCGTGTGTTAAGGCCAAGCCAGTGCGCCAGCGTCGCCGCAGGATCGGTCATGCGGTAAGGCCCACGCTGCTGGCGCGGATGGTAGTAACCTTGTCGAATGCCTTTGCCCGATGCCAGCATCACGCCATAGTTGGACCCGAGAGCGGTTTCTGCGGTAGGTTTCTGCGGACCATGATTTGCGCCGGGTTCTTCCACAGCACAAATATCTTCACCCGTCTGGCTAACGCCCCAAACGAAACCGGTGTTGTAGGCAAAGACAATGTCGCCTGCGCAGTCGCCCCAGAATCCCAGAGCCGCTGCATCGTCACGTCGCAGCGCGATACTCACCGCGTTACGCACACCATCGCCCTCCTGCACCTGCCAGCCGCTCAGTGCCTGCAGGGTGCGCGCGCAGAGATCGTCAACCTGTTGTGGCGCAACGACGTCATGATTCACGAAGATTTCCAAACCGCCGCGCTCTGCCTTGAGATAAAGCGGCGAACGGGCCATATCCGGCAGGCCTTGCGCATCCAGCACAGCCAGCGACTGCTTTTGCAGATAACGATAGATGTCGCACATATAGCTGTTGGGCACAGCGCCGTGATCGGATGCGAGCACCACCAGTGTTTCCTCGTCCGTTTCGTCCAGCAAACGGCCAATGCTGTCATCAAGAATTTGATAACTGCGGCGCATCACCGCGTCATATTGCTCTGCCTGCTGTGCATCAAAGAACGGGGAATCCGGATCGGTCTGCCCAAGGCAGTTGTGGTGCGATTCGTCCACCAGCCGATGCACCGTCGCCCATAACGCAAAGCCCTGGCGTTGCGTTAGTTCCAGCGCGCTATCTACCAGCCACTGCGACTGTTCATCGCCCTCCTGCCAGGTTGCAGCCAGATAAGGCGTTTGCGGCGCCGCTTTTGCCACCCATTTGCTGAAGAAAGGTGATTGCTGCTGTAAATAACGCGCATCGCTGCTCAGGGCATCGGTTCGCGTCACCTGGCTTTGCAAAATTTCGATATTGCCCCGCACATCACATTCGCCGCAGTAAAAACGCACGCTGCCGGGAATGTCATAAGCAGCCAGAGACAGCCAGGCAGACCACTGCCCGATCGGCAGAACAACGCGCTGTTCACCGAATTGCAGGGATGGCTGTCCCTGCTCAACCCGCAGCGTTAACGCCAGCTCATCGCCATGTCCGCCGCGTAACCACAGGACATAACCCTCTTCGCTCGCCTCAAGTGCCTGCCAGGCGCCTTTGTTGTGATACGCCAGCGCACTTTTGGGTGGCCAGCCCAGCGTTTGTTGCTTCGCACCGCCCTGGCCTAAACGTTCGGTGAGACGGGTGGTGTGTCCCATTGGCCGGAATATCTCGCCCGGCCACGGCTGTGCACGTCCCCAATAGGGCGCAAAGCTGAAGTGATCGCCATCGGCTTTGACGCTTTCCGGAAAATGCACCAGTGCCGCGCGCTGCCCAGCCTCCTGCATCGTTGCCAGTAAGTTGCGGCTTTGCTGGTTGTCGGGCGGCAATCCCTGGCCAATCCAGCTGGTGCCAGGGCTCTGCCCGGCGAGAAAGGTCACCCAGTTGACATCGCCCCATGCCGAGATAAAGGGCAGCAACTCCGCTGCGGAGCCTTGCTGTAGCATACGGGCAATATGGGGCAGCGCGCCCTGTGCCACATAGCGTTGCAGCAGCGGCATCGTCAGGCCGTCAACGCCAAAAATAATCGCCTTGCGCATCGTGACTCCTATCAAAGAGAGGGCGTGAGTCGCACGCCGGGAGAGGGAAAGCCGGGCTGCTGCATCAGCCCTTCCAGAATACTTTGCAGACTACTGCGGATGTGTTGTCGCATCGCCTGTTCGGCCGCATCGGCATCGCGCGACTGCATGGCCGCTAAAATCTGACGATGCTCCAGCCAGGATTGCCATTTACGGCCCGGTAGATTCATCGCGATAACGTGAAACAGCTGAAGACGATCCAGATAAAGCGTCATGATGCTGCTGATGTAAGGGTTGTCGGCGTGTGCAAAGATCAGCGTATGGATCTCATCACCGGCATCGGTGGCATTCAGTTCATCATCACGCAGGCCCTGTTCCAGCGCGGCCAGCTTATCTGCCATCACCGCCAGCTCATGATCGGGCGTTCGCTGCGTCGCCTGCCGCGTGGCAATCCCTTCCAGCGCCTCACGAATGACAAACAGCTGCTGAATATCCTGCAATTTGATTTCACTGACGAACCAGCCTTTGCGCGGTGTCAACTCCACAAAACGCTCCTGCTGCAGGCGATACAGCGCTTCACGAATCGGCGTGCGACTCATGCCCAGCTGGTCAATCAATCCCATTTCTGTCAATGAGCTACCCGGTGCCAGCGTCAGTGACAAAATCATCTCTTTGATACGCCGATAGGCTATTTCGCTGAGCGAAGGCTTGTAGCCAGGACTCTCCATTACGCTTCCTCCCCAACATCGCGCAGTTCAAAACGTTTGATCTTGCCGACCATGAACAGATAGAAAAGGATCACCGCCACCGCATGCGCGATCACGAACCACAACACGCCGTTGAAAGATCCGGTGAGTTGCAGGATAAAGCCGATGATGATCGGCGTGGTGATGCTCGACGCATTGCTGAAGGTGTTAAGCACGCTGCCGGATAAGCCCGCGATCTCTTTTGGCGCGGTGTCAGCGTTGACCGTCCAGCCCATGCCGCCAATGCCTTTGCCGAGGAAAGAGGCCGCCATAATCGCGATGACTGCGGTTTCTGAGTCGGTGTAATTACACAACACCATTACGCAACACAGCAGCATGCCGCAGACAATCGGCAGTTTGCGCGCCAGTGACAACGACATCCCGCGACGAATCAGCACATCTGACAGGAAACCGCCCATAATGCCGCCAAGGAATCCGCATACTGCCGGAATGGCAGCGACAAACCCCGCTTTCATGATGGTCATGTGCTTTTCCTGCACCAGGTAAACCGGAAACCAGGTGATGAAGAAGAAGCCAATCGCGTTTAAGCAATATTGCGCAAGGTAGATGCCCAGCATCATGCGGCTGCTGAGTAGTTGCTTCAGCCAGCTGAGGCGCGGCTTATGCTTATCGCCATCCATATTCACCAGCGCCCCGCCCTGCTGCATATGATCCAGCTCAGCCTGGTTCGTCATCGGATGCGATAGCGGGTCATGCACCAGTTTGCGGAACAACGGCAGAAAGGCGATGCCGATCAGGCCCAGCACGGTAAACACCGAGTGCCAGCCGTAAGTATGTGCCAGCCAGCCCATCAGCGGCGCAAAGAACACGGTGGCACCGTATTGCGCGGAGGCAAAGATCGCCGCCGCCGTGCCGCGCTCAGAAGCCGGGAACCACGCTGCCACCAGGCGACTGTTCGCCGGAAATGACGGTGATTCCGCTGCACCGACTAAAAATCGCAGACAAAACACCACCACGACCGCCGCCGCACCAGTGACAAAGCCCGCGAGGCCGGTCATCAGGGTGAACAGCGACCAGAAAAAGATACTCAGGCTGTAGATCAGTTTCGAGCCGTAGCGATCCAGCAACCAACCACCCGGCAGCTGAAACAGTACATAGGCCCAGCCAAATGCCGAAAAGATCACGCCCATGTCTACGGCGTTGAGCCCAAGATCTTTTGCCATCCCCGGCCCCGCCAGCGAGATCGAGGCGCGGTCGGCATAGTTAATCAGCGTGACAAAAAACAGCACGGCGACCACCAGCCAGCGCACGTTGGTTCTGCGTGCACTGATCGCCTTATCCAGCATTATCGATTTAGATTGTCCCTGTGGCATGACGTACCTCATGACGACAGCATGAACCTTTAGGCCGTGGTGTTTTCGGCCGCGTAACGCATCACATTCAAATTGGATGCGGATTGTATACAACGTAGATACAGGCTGGAGAGCGCGCCACCGGGGTTACGGGTAACCGCTGTTTTTTGCTCATAAAGTGTGAGAAGGATCGAGGGATTCAGGGTGAGATCAGGAAAAAATGTGAGGATGATCGAAGTGAAAAAATGACCGGGTCAGCGCCGCGCGCCGACCTTGCGCATCAGGCGGATGGCGTCTCCTTCACAATACGGTGCACATTGCTTTCCAGCCAGTCGGCCAGGCCAATCACATGCCCTTCAACTTCACGCCCGAGTGGCGTCAGGTGGTATTCCACATGCGGTGGCACCACTTCATAGGCGATGCGTTCGATAAACCCATCTTCTTCCATATAGCGCAGCGTTTGCGCCAGCATGCGTTCACTAACGCCACCGATCTTGCGGCGCAGTTCACTAAAACGCAGCGTTTCTTCGCGCAGCGCTAATAATACCAATACGCTCCAGCGGCTGGTGATGCGCTTGAGCACGTCGCGTGAAGGGCAATTTACATTGAGCAGCTCGCCACGGATAAATTTATTACTCAATTTTTCAGACATTTATGCTGCCTCTCCCAAACTAACAAATCTGTAAGTACTTACTAAAAGTTAGTTTATCCCTTAGGCTGATTTCATTCCAGCTCAAACTGAAGGAGAACATCATGATTGCGATTACCGGTGCCACAGGCCAATTGGGCCGTTTGGTGATTAACGAGTTACTGAAAAAAGTGCCTGCCAGCGAAGTGATTGCGGCAGTGCGTTCACCTGAGAAAGCAGACGATCTCAAAGCGCTGGGCGTAACGTTGCGCGCGGCGGATTACAGTAAACCAGACACGCTGAAAAGCGCGTTCAGCGGCGTCGATAAACTGCTGCTGATCTCTTCCAGCGAAGTGGGTCAGCGTGAAGCGCAGCACCAGGCGGTGATTGATGCGGCAAAAGCGGCGGGCGTGAAGTTTATCGCCTACACCAGCCTGCTGCATGCAGATACCACCACGCTGGGTCTGGGCGTCGAGCACCGCGCCACGGAAGCGATGCTCAAGGCCTCAGGCGTGCCCTATGCCCTGCTGCGTAATGGCTGGTACACCGAGAACTATGCCGCCAGCATTGCCCCAGCGCTGGCACATCACGCCTTTATTGGCGCAGTGGGTGAAGGCCGCATCTCATCGGCCGCCCGCGTGGATTATGCCGCTGCTGCCGCTGAAGTGATCAGCCGTGACGATCAGGCAGGTAAAGTGTATGAACTCGCTGGCGATGTGAGCTATACGCTGGCCGAGTTCAGCGCCGAGATTGCTAAACAGTCTGGTGAGCAAGTGGATTACATCAACCTGCCGCCTGCTGAGTTCGAGGCAGCATTGAAAGGGGCTGGTTTGCCGGATGCATTAGCAGAACTGCTGGCGGATTCTGATGCCGGTGCTGCACAAGGCGGATTGTTCGATGACAGTCATGCACTGAGCAAACTGATTGGCCGCCCGACCACGCCCTATGCTGAAGTGATTAAAGCCACACTGGCGAAGTAATGTCTCATCAGGCCAGCGCACGCTGGCCTGATTCCCGTCTCGTATGCCACCAAATGATCAAAGCAAAGCGCGCTATTTAAGCCAAATAATGGCGATTTTCTTATTTACAGATAATTCTGTGCGCTGATTTGAACCACCATTTAAAACACTGCTTTCACTTCCTGAAATATAGCTTGTTGTAATCGCTGTAAATTCACTAAAAAGCCGGATCAATCGACAAGATTTATTACGTTCATAGATATTTCGCATTGTTGTCTCAGCTATTCAAAGCTCTATAATTTGTGCTTTGAGCAACCAGGCAATTTCAGGAGGCCGCTATTAATACTAACCACCAGCAACGTCAAGCTTTCGGGGAACACGAAGCCCATGCTGATTTGGGGTATCAATACGATCCTCACGAATTTATCCGCGAAGGCATGGAGGATTCCGAGCCGGAACCGGAGCTGATCCAGGGTCTGCCCGCGCCAGATGCGCTCACCCCTGCCGATCGCTATCTTGAACTGTTCGAGCATGTGCAGATGTCGCGCATATTTCCGGATGGAAAAACATTCCCGGACTGCGCGCCAAAATATGATCCGCTGGATATATTAATCCGCTATCGTCGCACGCGTCGCTCGGCCGAATTCGATCTCGAAAAATTCGTGCACGACCATTTTTATTTGCCACAGGTGAATGAAAGTTTTTATGTTTCCAATCCGGATAAATCGCTGACGGAACATATTGACGAGCTGTGGCCGGTGTTAACCAAAATGCCGCAACAGCATTTACCGCACTCATCGCTGCTGCCGCTGCCAAAACCCTATGTGGTGCCCGGCGGACGCTTTGGTGAGACCTATTACTGGGACTCCTATTTCAGCATGCTCGGCCTTGCCGATGCCGGGCGTGACGATTTGCTGCGCGACATGGCAGATAACTTCGCATGGCTGATCGATAACTACGGCCACGTGCCAAACGGCAACCGGACTTATTATCTCAGCCGCTCACAGCCACCGGTGTTTGCCCTGATGGTTGAGCTGTTTGAAGAGGATGGGATTCGCGGTGCCAAGCGTTATCTCGACCAGCTGATGAAAGAGTATCAGTTCTGGATGGATGGCGCGGGCGAGCTGATGCCACATCAGGCGTATCGCCACGTGGTGCGTATGCCGGATGGCTCACTGCTCAACCGTTACTGGGATGACCGCGACACGCCGCGTGATGAGTCGTGGATGGAAGACGTAGAAACCGCCAGCAAATCCAGCCGTCCGGCGAATGAGGTGTACCGCGATTTGCGTGCCGGTGCCGCATCCGGTTGGGATTACTCCTCACGCTGGTTGCGCGATCCGCAGCGTCTGGCCAGCATTCGCACTACCCAGTTTATTCCGGTGGATTTGAATGCGTTTCTCTACAAGCTGGAGCTGATGATCTCCACGCTGTCACACGCCAAAGGTGAAGAGCTAACGGCGCTGGCATGGCAGAAAAAAGCCGATACGCGTAAGCAGGCGATTCATCGTTACCTGTGGGATGACACCGCAGGCGTGTACCGTGATTACAACTGGCGCGATGAACGCTTTGGTGCCTTCACGGCAGCGGCTGTGGTGCCGCTGTTCCTTGGCCTGGCTTCGCCTGAACAGGCGCATCTGCAAGCTATTGCGCTGCGTCAATTGCTGCTGACCCAGGGCGGACTGCTGACATCGATGGTGGAAAGCGGCGAACAGTGGGATAAACCCAACGCCTGGGCGCCGCTGCAGTGGATGGCGATAGTCGGCCTGAATCATTACGGCGAAGAGACGCTGGCGACAGAGATTGCCGTTAACTGGCTGACCACGGTGAAGAACTTCTATTCACTGCATCACAAGCTGGTGGAGAAGTATGACATCAGCGGCGATCGTGCCCGTCCAGGTGGCGGTGGTGAGTATCCGCTGCAGGATGGCTTCGGCTGGACCAACGGCGTGACGCGTCGGTTGATGACCATGTACGGGCATCTGCTGGCGGATTAAAAAACACAAAGGGCGCCTCAGCGCCCTTTTTTATGACCAGCCGCGCAATGTATGGCGCATTTGATAGCAGCAACACCGCTGCCAGTTAGCGCAATCAATCGCGGCGCATCGAAACCTGCGATTATTTATTTCCCTGCAGGAACGCCAGCAAGTCGTCGTTCAATTGGTCCTGATGCGTCACCGCAAAACCGTGCGGGCCGTTCTCGTAGACTTTCAGCTCTGAACTTTCGATCATCTCGTGTACCAGCTTACCGGTGGCTTCAAACGGCACGATCTGGTCATTGCTGCCGTGGATCACCAGCGTTGGCACATCCACTTTGGCAATATCAGCGCGGAAATCGGTTTCCGCAAACGCCGTGACACAATCGATCGTGCCTTTCAGTGAGGCCAGCAGCGCGATATTCAGCGTCTGTGTCATCACGCCCTCAGAAATGGTCTGTCCGGCATTGGCGCCATAAAACGGTGTGGCGAAGTCTTTAATAAACTGCGCACGGTCTTTACGCAGGCCCGCTTTGATGCCATCAAATACCGCTTTTTCAACGCCTTCCGGATGATCATCGGTTTTGCCCAAGATGGGCGTCACCGCACCCAATAGCACCAGCCCTTTCACTTTCCCCGTGCCGTAACGACCGATATAACGTGAAACGTCACCGCCGCCCATTGAGAAGCCCACCAGCGTGATGTCATCCAGTTGCAGATGCTCAATCAGCGCATGGATATCATCGGCGAAGGTGTCGTAATCGTAGCCTTCCCACGGCTGTTCAGAGCGACCAAAGCCGCGACGGTCAAACGCAATGGCACGATAGCCACGTTCGGCGAGAAAATTGAGCTGGCTCTCCCACATATCTGCGTCCAGCGGCCAGCCGTGGCTGAACAGGACTGGCTGACCTTTGCCCCAATCTTTGTAGTAGAGGTTAACGCCGTCTTTCGTTTTGAATGTGCTCATTTTTTTAACTCCGTTAGTGAGTGATGTTGTGTCTGCCAATCAAACTACATCGGGCTAACTGAAAAACCTAAAGCAGAGATTTTGACAACTTGTTCAAAGATTTTTGCCCTGCGAGGCTGTCAAAAAAGCCTGAACAAGTTGGCCGATTTTTTCCGCTATCAAGCGTCTCACGGGCTTCGTAAGGTGCATACATCGCACATTTACAGGAACACGATGATGAGCCAGCAAAACCCCACGACGCCACGCGGCGGCGCTTTTTCTCCCTTCGCCTACGGGCTGTTCGCCCTGATCTGGACGGCCTCAGTACTCGGCAACACCGGTAGCTTTATCCGCGACGTTGCCAGCGCCTGGCTGGTGACCGGATTATCCGATAACCCGACCGCCGTGGCGTTGATGCAAACGGCGGCCACCCTGCCGGTGTTTTTACTGGCACTACCAGCGGGCGTGCTCTCTGATATCGTCGATCGCCGCCGATTACTCATCGTGGTGCAAATCCTGATGGCCAGCGTCAGCGGCACTCTGCTGGTGCTGTCGCACAATCACTGGCTCACCGTAGAGTGGCTGATCGGCCTGACCTTTGTCGGTGGCATTGGTGCCGCGCTGTTTGGCCCGGCCTGGCAGGCGATTGTCCCCGAACTGGTGCCGCGCCATGAGCTAAAAAACGCCGTTGCGCTCAACTCTCTGGGGATAAATATTGCCCGCGCTATTGGCCCCGCTACCGGCGGTTTACTGTTGGCAAGTTTAGGCGCCATGGCGGCATACGGTGCCGATGTGGCGAGTTATTTTTTCGTTATTGCTGCCCTGCTGTACTGGAAACGTCCGGCGAAAGCCAAAACCGAACTGAATGAGCACTTCTTTGGTGCCTTCCGTGCAGGGCTGCGCTATGTCAAAGCCAGCCGTGAACTGCACCGAGTGTTGCTCCGTGCTGCGATGTACTTTGCCTTTGCCAGTGCCATCTGGGCGCTGTTGCCATTGGTGGCACGCACCATGCTGCACGGTACCGCAGGGTTTTACGGCTTGCTGTTGGGTGCGGTGGGCGCTGGTGCGATTGCCGGTGCGCTGCTGCTGCCGCGTCTGCGCAGCAAACTGAGCAACGATGGTTTGCTGCTGCTCTCTGCGGTGCTGAGCGCGCTGGTCATGCTGGCATTAGCGATGAGCCCGCCGCAGTGGCTGGCGCTGCTGTTGATGCTGGTGCTGGGCGTCGGCTGGATTATTGCGCTGACCACACTGAACGGCGTAGCGCAGGCGGTATTGCCGGATTGGGTGCGCGGTCGTGGTCTGGCGGTGTATCTGATGGTGTTTAACGGCACATTGGCCGGTGGCAGTCTGGCGTGGGGCCTGATCGCGCAGCAACTGGGGCTGGCCACCACTTTGCTGATTGCCGGGGCCGGTCTGGTGATCACTGGCGTACTGCTGAAACGTCTGGCGCTGCCTGCGGGCGAAGCAGATCTGCAACCCGCTGAGCATTGGGCCGCACCGGTGGTGCACAACGATGTCGATGTGCGGCATGGGCCGGTGTTGATTCAGATTCGCTACCGCGTACCGCAGGAAGATCGCGCCGCCTTCAAAAAAGCGATTCACAAACTGGCACAGTCACGCCGTCGTGATGGCGCCTATTCGTGGGGCTTGATGGAACAAACCGACGATCCGACGGCATTGCTGGAGTGGTTTATGGTGGAGTCCTGGCAGGAGCATATGCGTCAGCACCAGCGTGTGTCGCACGCCGATGCTGAGTTGCAGCAAGCGGTTTTGCAATATCATCAGGGCGAGGAAGCCCCGCAGGTCAGTCACCACATTGCGATATAACGACGCTTTACGCGGGAGAATAAATCTCCTGTAAACCCGGCAGCGTGAGCAGGTGCTCACGCCACCAGGTGGCGGCATTTCCGGTAGCACTCTCATTCCACGCCAGATACGCCATATCGCGGCGGCATTCGCTATCCAGCTGGCGTGCCACCAGCGCGCCGCTCTCCAGGTGCGGTCTCGCCAGATACAGCGGCAGATAACCACAGCCCAAACCATCCAGCTGCGCCTGCAGTTTCGCCGGGAAGTCATGCACGCTCAGGGTTTTCTGCTCATCCAGCACGCGCAAATCGATACCTGCACCGTGACGAGACGAGTCGTGTACGGTAACGGCGCGGTACTGGCGGATCTGCTCACGCAGCAGCGGTTCCGGTGCTGAAGCGAGGGGATGATCCGGCGCGACAGCAAACACATATTCCAGCCAGCCGAGCGATTGGCAGACAATCTCTTTGCGCGTGGCGGGTTCCTGCACCGCGCCAAAGACAATGTCCGCTTCGCCATAGTTGAGCGCTTCCCAGCAGCCAGCCAGCACGTCCTGACGGAATTGCAGCTGAGTATGCGGATGCTCCTGATAAAACCGATCAATCAGCGGCGTGAGAATACGAAACGGCAGTGAGGCATCCACGCTGATCACCAGCTGGCTTTCCCAGCCACTCTCAACATAGCGCGCCTGTTGTTCTAACTCGTTGACCGCGCGAAGCAGAGTGCGGCCTTTTTCCAGCATCAAACGCCCGGTTGGGGTGAAAGTGGCGCGATGGCCGGAACGATCGAGCAGTGTGATCTTCAGATCGCTCTCCATCTTCTGCACGGTATAGCTCAACGCCGATGCGGTTTTAAACAGTCGCGCAGCCGCAGCGGCAAAGGTGCCGTGGCGATCCAACGCATCCAAAATCAGCAGCGCCTCAAGGTTTAAACGCATTCCCCATGCCTCCCCAAAAATTGTTGAACAACAACCCAAAATCTATCCGTTATCAATAAACGCTCTCATTTCGTATTTTTTTACTCAACGACGCAAGCACTTTCACCAGCGGAAACTCAGGAACTTACGATGAATTACTCACAGCAAGCCAACCACGTGACGCTGGTGATTACCCACAGCATCCTGCCAGAACAGCAGGCCCGTTATGAGCTGTGGCTCGACACCATTATGCCGCAGGCCGCGAGCTTTCCCGGCCATCTCGGCGTCAACGTGCTGCGCCCGGTGCACGGCGACAACGCTTACACCGTGCTGATTCGCTTTACCGGGCTGGATGAGCTGTACGCCTGGCTGAAATCGGACCAACGCAACGCGTTAATCCAAGACCTGCCGACGATGCTGGCACAGCCGGAACATATTGAAGTGCGTCCTGGCGCCGCGTTCTGGTTCACCCCCACGCAAAAGGGCCAGGTCAAACCGGCGAAATGGAAACAATACTTACTGACACTGGGAGTCATTTTTCCTTCTACCAACCTGGTGCCGTGGTTATGGAATCAGGTGTTGCCCGCCGCGCACGGCACGCTGTGGGGCCACTTACTGAATGATGCCAGCGTGGTGGCACTGGTGGTGTTCTTGTGGATGCCGATGGTAACTCGTGTTTTAAAACAGTGGCTTATTGGCCGCAACGCGTAATCTAACTGGAGAAGAGATAATGACAACGGCCTCACTGATTTTTACCAACGGCAAATTCCACACCGTGGATCGCGCCAACCCTTTAGCCACCGCTGTGGCGATCAAAGACGGCAAGTTTCTCGCGGTGGGCAGCGAAGCGGAAGTGATGCGCTTTGCCGGCAGCGATACGCAAATTATTGATGCCAAAGGGCACACCGGTATTCCCGGCCTCAACGACTCGCACCTGCACCTGATTCGTGGCGGCCTCAACTACAATCTTGAGCTGCGCTGGGAGGGCGTGCCGTCGCTGGCCGATGCACTACGCATGTTGCGTGAGCAGGCCCTGCGCACCCCTTCACCACAGTGGGTCCGTGTCGTCGGCGGCTGGAGCGAATTCCAGTTTGCTGAACGCCGCATGCCAACGCTGGATGAGATCAACGCCGCCGCGCCCGATACTCCGGTGTTTATTCTGCACCTGTATGACCGCGCCCTGCTGAACCGCGCCGCACTGCGGGTGGTGGGTTACACCAAAGACACGCCGAACCCGCCAGGCGGTGAAATCCAGCGCGACAGCAATGGTAATCCCACCGGTATGCTGATTGCGCGTCCGAATGCCATGCTGCTGTACGCCACGCTGGCGAAAGGACCGAAGCTGCCGCTGGAGCAGCAGGTTAACTCCACACGTCAGTTTATGCGTGAGCTGAACCGCCTCGGCCTGACCAGCGCGATTGATGCGGGCGGCGGCTTCCAGAACTATCCCGATGATTACGATGTGATTTCGGAACTGCACGCCAAAAAGCAGCTGACGGTGCGCATTGCCTACAATCTGTTTACCCAGCGTCCCGGCCATGAGCTGGAAGATTTCGAGAAGTGGACCGACATGCTGAAGCCGGGCCAGGGCACCAATTTCCTGCGTCACAACGGTGCGGGCGAGATGCTGGTGTTCTCGGCGGCAGATTTCGAAGACTTCCTCGAACCGCGCCCCGATCTGGCCCCCGGCATGGAAGATGAACTGGAGCGCGTGGTGCGCCATCTGGTTGAGCATCGCTGGCCGTTCCGTCTGCATGCCACCTACAACGAATCGATCAGCCGCATGCTGGACGTGTTCGAAAAAGTAAACCGAGATATTCCGTTTAACGGCCTGCACTGGTTCTTTGACCACGCCGAGACCATCACCGAAGCCAATATTGAGCGCGTCAAAGCGCTGGGTGGCGGGCTGGCCGTGCAGCATCGTATGGCGTTCCAGGGTGAATACTTTATCGATCGCTACGGCAAAGAAGCCGCCAAACAGACGCCGCCAGTGGCGCGCATGCTGGATGCGGAAGTGCCCGTCGGTTTGGGCACGGATGCCACCCGTGTCGCCAGCTACAACCCGTGGACCGCGCTCTACTGGCTGGTTTCTGGCCGCACCGTCGGCGGCATGCAGTTATACGATGACAATGCGCGTATTGACCGTGAAACCGCGCTGATGCTGTGGACCAAAGGCAGCGCCTGGTTCTCCAGCGAGCAAAACGCCAAAGGTGAAATCAAAGTGGGTCAGTTAGCGGATCTGGTGCTGCTGTCGAAAGATTTCTTCAGCGTGCCGGAAGAGGAGATTAAAGGGATTGAATCGGTGTTGACGCTGGTCGATGGCGAAGTGGTGTATGCCGCAGGTGGCTTCACGCCGCTGTCGCCGCCACCGGTGCCAGTGTTGCCAGAGTGGTCTCCGGTGGTCACCGTGCCGGGCCACTACCGTAGCGCGCCACCGCAAGCCAGTGGTCGTGCGGCGATGATGCCGAAAGTGCACCAGTGCAGCGGCCCTTGTGGTGTACACAGCCACTCGCACGATGTGGCACGCCAGTCTTCGGTGCCGGTGTCGGATAACCATGCCTTCTGGGGTGCGCTGGGCTGTTCGTGCTTCGCGTTTTGAGTTAAAGGTGATTTATGGCCCTCTCCTGGTGAGAGGGCTTTGCTGCAAATTGGGACACCGACTTTGGCGATGGCGCGGGTCTGTTTCCCCAACCGCAAAAGATTACCCCGCCAGGCCAAACCCTTGCTTGCCGTTCTTCTTAATCTGGTACATCGCTTCATCGGCACGCGTCAGCGCGTCATCAAAACTAAAGTGCGGCTGCACCGTCGCCACGCCGATGGAAGCACCAATCTGCGCATGGCCGTTATCGACATCGAACGGTGTCAGTGCGGCATCCAGCACCGCCTGCATCATGATGCGCACTTTGGGGAAATCGATCAGGAACGGCATCAGCAGCACAAACTCATCCCCGCCCAGGCGACCCACCACCACGTTTGGCGGCACCTGGTCAAGAATGCGCTGGCTGAGCTGAATCAGCACTTCATCGCCACTGCGATGGCCCAGCGTATCGTTAACATGCTTAAAATTATCGAGATCGATAAATGCCACGCACAGCGGCCCCTGCGTTTTCATTTTGCTGAAATGCGTTTGCAGCGCATGGCGGTTGGTCAGACCGGTTAGCGGATCGTGATGAGCCAATGAAGAGAGCTGCGCTTCATACTGCTTCTCTTTGGTCATATCGATATGCGTGCCGGTAACTTTGAGCGGATTCCCCTCTTCATCCCACTCGGTCACGCGCCCGCGATCCAACACCCAGGTAATTTTGTCGTTCTTACCCAGCATGCGATGCAGCGCTTCATAGTAAGGCGCACGCCCTTCGATGTGATCGTAAAACGCCCTGAGCACTTCATCGGCGTCCTCGGGGTGCAGGCGCTCGCGCCAGACCTCAAACTGCGCTTTGGTCTCTTTCGGCTGAAAACCCAGCATCGACCCCCAGCGTCGATTGAAAATCACCAGCTTGCCGCTGGGAATATCCAGCTGCCACAAACATAAACCGGTTCCGTCCAGCGCCGCACTCAGCTTGTTTCGCGCGTCATGCGCTATGCGCTTTAAGCGCGCATTATGCTTTTTCAGGTTCTGAATCTGCTGACGCAGCGCTTCTTCGGACATGATGGCTGACGGAGAGGAAATAAGGGTTATTCTGCCTGCCAGGAAGTTTCTGATAAATAAAACAAATGAAAAGCCGATCAGTAGCGGAAAATTGCATCAAGCTCAGAGGGAACGGCGAAGCATTGAGGTTATTTCAGCTAACAAAACTTTCTTTTTTCCTGCAAAGCAGTGGAAAACGCGCTGCTAAAATGACGCATGTCTCCTTATAGTTCTCTTTGCGTGAGCGTCCGCATTAAAGTCAGGCCGCATAAACCCTCCACTCCCCTGCCTCGACTAAGAAATTGTGTTCTGTGACGCGGATCAACAGATATTCGCGAGTCGATGCTGGGATCATGTTTACTAGAATGGTAGTTTAACAGTTATCGCAGCAACACGATGACGGTGGATGAGATTATGCAACTGACAATGCGTTGGTTTGGTCCCAAAGAAGATAAAGTTTCGCTGGAATATATTCGCCAGGTGCCGGGTGTCCGTGGCGTGGTGGGCGCGTTGTATGACGTGCCGGTCGGGGAAACCTGGCCGAAAGATAAGATTCAAGCGCTGGTTGATCAGGTGCATGCCGCCGGTCTGACGGTGGAAGTGATCGAGAGCGTCAACATTCACGACGACATCAAAATCGGCCTGCCGAGCCGCGATCAATATATCGAGAACTACAAGCAGAGCATCCGCAACCTCGCCGAAGTGGGCGTGAAAGTGATCTGCTACAACTTCATGCCGGTATTTGACTGGATGAAGACCGACATGAACTACGTGCTGCCAGACGGCTCACTCACCATGGCGTTCGAGAAGAAAGGCATTGATAAGAGCCTCGACGAAGTAGTGCAGGAGGTGTTGGGCAACTCAAACGGTTTCGCCCTGCCGGGTTGGGAGCCAGAGCGTCTGGCGAAGGTGCAGGATCTGTTTGCGCAATACAAAGACGTTGATGACAACAAGCTGCGTGAAAACCTCGCATACTTCCTGAAAGCGGTGATCCCGGTGTGTGAAGAAGTGGGCGTGAAAATGGCGATCCATCCTGACGATCCACCGTACTCGATCTTCGGTCTGCCACGCATTGTGAAGAATCGCGAAGACCTCGACTGGATCTGTAACGTTGTGGATTCGGAGTCTAACGGCATCACGCTGTGTACCGGATCGATTGCAGAAGATCCGCAGAATGATGTGTACGGTATTCTGGCCGAGTTCTCGCGCCGCAAACGCATTCCGTTTGCGCACGTGCGTAACATCAAGATTATTCAGGACAAAGACTTCTACGAGTGTGCACACCCGACCGAATACGGCTCGCTGGATATGTACAAAGTGCTGCAATCGATGCACGACAACGGCTTCGATGGCTACATCCGTTCCGATCATGGCCGCTTTATCTGGGGCGAAACCGGACGTCCGGGCTACGGTCTGTATGACCGTGCACTCGGCACCACTTACCTGATGGGTCTGTGGGAAGCACTGGATAAGCGTTAATTCATCCCGCCCTCCTGGCCGCTGTTAACAGCGGCCTATTTTATTGCCGTCAGTCTTCCCAACACGTTAACGGAAAACCTCATCCCAACCCTTAAACAGTAGGCTGGCATTCACGCCACCAAAACCAAAACCGTTCGACAACACATACTGCATCGCCAGCGGCTGTGGTTTTAACGCCACCAAATTCAGCCCTGCTGCGGCTTCGTCAGGGTGCAGCAGATTGAGCGTCGGCGGGGCGATTTGATCGCGCAGCGCAAGGATTGAGAAGATCGCCTCCACGCCACCCGCTGCCCCCAGCAAATGCCCGGTGGCAGATTTCGTCGAGGTGATCGCCACATTACTGTCCGCAAACAGCGTGCGAATGGCCGCCAGCTCGCCCTTGTCACCCACCGGCGTGGAGGTGGCATGCGCGTTGATATGCTGCACCTCGGCTGGGGTGATGCCCGCCTGCGCCAGTGCAGTCTCCATTGCACGACGAGCACCCTCACCGGTTTCCGGTCCGGCGGTGAGATGATAGGCATCAGCGCTGGTGCCATAGCCGACTAACTCAGCCAGCGGTGTCGCACCGCGTGCCTGCGCATGCTCCAGTGATTCAATCACCAGCAGGCCAGCGCCTTCTCCCATGACAAAGCCATCACGATCGCGATCAAACGGACGAGATGCCTGTTCGGGATGATCGTTAAATCCACCCGACATCGCTTTCGCGGCGGCAAAGCCCGCCAGACTCACGCGATGGATCGCCGCTTCTGTACCGCCGCACAGCGCGATATTCGCTTCGCCGCTGCGAATCAACCGTGCCGCATCGCCAATCGCCTGCGCGCCTGCCGCACAGGCCGTGACGGGTGCGCCAATCGGGCCACGAAAGCCGTGGGCAATCGATACATGCCCCGCCGCCAGATTGGCGAGGAAGGAAGGTATGGTAAACGGCGATAAGCGGCGCGGCCCGCGATTGGCGGTGGTTTCCACCGCATTGGCAATTTCGTTGAAGCCGCCGATTCCAGTGGCGATCACCGTGGCGGTACGCTGGCGCAGCGTCTCATCCTGAGGGAACCAGTTAGCTTGCGTCAGGGCTTCGTGCGCCGCCACCAGCGCGAACTCAATAAAGCGATCCACTTTCTTGCGATCTTTCGGTGCGATCACGCGTTCGGGATCGAAGCCATGCTGAGGATCTTGCTCCAGCGTGGGCACCTGTCCTGCGACTTTGCAGCTGATGTCTTGCACCGTCTCTTCCGGTAAGGCGCTGATGCCCGATTTTCCTGCCAACAGTGACTGCCACACGGCTTCTGTGCCGCAGCCAAGCGGGGACACCATGCCCATACCTGTAATCACAATACGTTTCATTGATAACTCCTTAAGCTGCGGGCTTTTTCATAAAAGGGACCAGCAGCGCAGCGATACAAAATCCGACCATAATCAGCCAGAATGCGTCCGAAAAGGCCTGGGTGCGCGCCTCACGCAACGTGAGTGAAGCCAGCGATTGCAGCGCCGCCGTGTGCGCCGCATCCGGGCTGAGTCCGTTGAAAATCAGGGCTGCGGTGCGCGATTGCAGATAGTCGCCCAAGGACAAACTGGCGCTGTTGAGGTGATCGGCCAGGCGGCTGAAGTGCAGATTGGTGCGGTCATTCAGCACGGTGCCGCACAGCGCAATGCCGATAGCCCCCCCGAGATTACGCATCAGATTAAACAGTCCTGACGCTAATTTTAGTCGTGCGGGCGGCAAGCTGCCGAGCGTCAACGTCACCGTAGGCGCGACGGCAAATTGCTGTGCCATGCCGCGAAACGCCTGCGGGAACAGCAGCTCTTTCGCCCCCCAGTCATGGGTGATCGGCACAAAGAAAAACATCGATACGCCAAAACTTATCAGGCCAAACGCCAGCAAAATGCGCAGATCGACGCGATTCGCCAGCCAGGCATAAAACGGGATCGACAGGATCTGAAAGATGCCGGTAGAGAAGATCGCTAAACCGATCTCCAGCGCACTAAAGCCGCGCACCTGGCTGAGAAACAGCGGCGTGAGATAGATGGTGGCGAAGATCCCCACGCCAGCCATAAACGAGAAATAACAGCCGAGGGTAAAGCCCGGATCTTTCAGGGCGCGGAGATCCATGATCGGCTTCGCGTGATTCAGGGTACGGATCACGAACAGCACGCCACACACCAAGGCGATCCAGCCTGTGGTGCTGATGGTGCTATCGTCAAACCAGCCCCAGCGCGGCCCCTCTTCCAGCGTGTACTCCAGACAGCCCAGCGACAGTGCCAGTAACAGAATGCTGAAGTAATCCGCTCCACGTAGCAGGTCAGGGTTGGGGCTGTCGATCTTCACCAGGATCGGCACCGCAATGGCAATATAAATGCCGGGGATGATGTTGATATAAAATAGCCAGTGCCAGCTGAAGTTATCGGTGATCCAACCGCCGACCGTCGGCCCCAGCGTCGGTGCTAATGAGGCCAACGCCCCAACGGTGGCGGCCGCAATTACTCGCTGCTTGCCCTGAAAAAAGGCAAAAGCCGTGGTGAACACCAACGGGATCATCGAGCCGCCCGCCAATCCCTGTAACGCCCGGAAGGCGATCATGCTCTGGATGTTCCACGCCCAGCCGCACAGTAAACTCATCAGCGTGAAGCCACAGGCGGAGACGGCAAACAGCCAGCGCGTAGACATCACGCTCGCCAGCCAGCCGGAAAGCGGAATAATGATGATTTCCGCAATCAAATAGCTGGTTTGCACCCACACGGTTTCATCATCGCCTGCCGACAGCCCCCCGCCGATATCCCGTAACGAGGCGGAGACAATCTGGATATCCAGTAAGGCGATAAACATGCCGATGCACATCGTGGCGAAAGCAAAGACCTTTTTGCTGATCGGCATCTCCGCCGGCGCCAGCAGCGCGGTGACGCTGCTCATCGCGCGCTTCTCTCATCCACCGTCACCGTGACGGAAAGACCCGGCCGTAACAGGCCGAGCACTGCCGCATCACCGTCCAGCACAATGCGCACCGGCACACGTTGGACGATTTTGGTGAAGTTGCCGGTGGCATTTTCCGCCGGGAGAATGCTAAAACGCGAGCCGGTGGCCGGTGACAAACTGCCAACATGACCGTCGAAGGTACGGCCGGGTAAAACGTCCGCCACGATATGCGCCGTTTGTCCGGGCCGCATATTGGCCAGCTGGCTCTCTTTGAAGTTGGCATCGATCCACAGCCCCTGCGCTGGCACCAGCGACAGCAATTGTGTACCGCTGCTGACAAAGGAACCTGACCACGCACGACGATTGCCGACTACACCATCAAAAGGGGCGCGGATCTCGGTGTATTCGAGATTGAGCTTCGCCATCGCCAATCCCGCTTGTGCCTGGGCCAAAGCTGCTTTGGCCTGCTGCTCACGCGCATCCAGCACCTGCAACTGACGCTCGGCGACGGTTTTGTCCGCACGGGTTTTGCTCTCTTCCGCCATCGCCTGATGGTAGTCCGCTTGTGCATGATCGCGGATTTGCTGTGAGACCGCTGAACTGCTGGCCAGCGCACTGTAGCGGCGCTGATCTGAGGTGGTTTTCAGCGTCACTGCCTGCGCCGCCAGCAGAGAAGCGTGCGTGCCGGCGATGGTCGCGAGCTGTAGCTGCCGCGTGGCAGCAATGTCGTTTAACGCGGCTTGCTGTGCCGCCACTTCTCCTGCGGCCTGATCCACCGCGGCCAGATAATCCCGGTTATCCAGTTGTACCAGCAGATCACCCTTTTTCACCCATGCGTTATCCTGCACCGCCAGCGTGTGGATATAGCCGGAGACTTTCGCCGAGATGGCACTGATATCGGCGCCGACATAGGCATCATCGGTGGAAGGCATAAAGCGCGCGGTGTGCCACCAGTAATAGCCATAACCTGCCGCCGCTAAACCGCCGATCGTCAGTGCCAGCAACAGCGCCGATTTTTTGCGTGTCAGCGTCATGATTGCTTCTCTGACAGCGCGGGCGGCGCGAATTTCTGTGTGGTATCGCCGGCGCGCTTTTTCTGCAGGTAATCATGGCGATAGTGCATCATCGGCACCGCCGCTGGACCCGGCACCATTTGGTATTTGTCGAGCGTCAGCGGTTGGCCATTTTCACTGTCGACCAGTTGCAGCTTCACCGGGCGCTGCGTGGCGGTTTCCACCAACTGCATCTGACGTCCTTCCGGCGAGAAGTGATTGCTGCCCCACTCGGCCAGCGCCAGAATCACACCGCGAAAATCTCGTCCGGCCGGGGTGAGATGGTATTCGTAACGAGCGGGCGTAGTGCTGTAGCACACCTTTTCCAGCAAACCGTCTTCCACCAGCTCTTTCAGGCGACGTGACAGGATGTTGGGTGCCACGCCGCTGCTTTTTTGGAACTCATCAAAGCGGGTGAAGCCAGCCAGCGCATCGCGCATGATCAGCATGCTCCAGCCATCGCCGACGCGGCCCAGGCTGCGGGCGATAGGACAAGGCATGTGGTAAAGCGGTTCGTTTTTCATGGGAAGTATTCCGCAAAGGTCTGATGCGGAGTACTGTTGCAGAGTGACTTTCATTTTGCAAGTAACTTGCAAAATGAAAGCAAGGAGTGTTCATTGTGAAACGCATAACATTTCGCCGCTATCAGAGAGCAGCAAGCCCGGTAGCGCGCGCAAATTTGCCAAAAAAAACGGCAGCCACACTGGGCTGCCGTTTCATCACCACTGAGCAATCTCTAGGTGCGCACGCGCAGCGCCGCCTCGATCTTGTCGGCGATCTTAGTGACCACATAGGCAATCACCATATAGAACACCACTGCAATCAGGAAGGCTTCGAGGTAGTAGAAATTCAGTGCCGCCGTCAGCTGTGCCTGGGCAAAAATATCCACCACTTCGATGGCAAACGCCAGCGACAGGGCTTTCATGATCACCATAAAGGCATTCGCCAGATCGGGGATCGCCGCCACAATAATCTGTGGGAACATCACCCGACGGAACAGCTGTCCGCCGCTGTAGCCCAGCGATAAAGCCGCATCGGATTGTCCGCTGTCGAACGAGTTCAGTGCGCCTTTCCACACTTCGGCCTGGAATGCCGCGACACAGGCACTCAGCGCCACAATGATGATCACCCAGTTCGGCAGTGAGTGGGCATTCACCTCGACGCCAAACAGCGTGGCAACAAAGTGCAGCGCCGGTGGCAAGCCGTAATAGGCGAGGAAAATCACCACCACCATTGGCACGCCTTTGAAAGCGATTTTGTAGGTGATCACCAACTGGCGCAGCAGCGGAATGCGGCGATGCTCAATAAAGGCAAACAGCCCGCCCAATAGCGTCGAACAAATAAACACCGTGACCGCCATCAGCAGCGTCACCGGTACCGCATCGAGAATGCTCCAGAAGTCCGGCAGCAAAACCTCAGCATCAAACATGGTTTGTCTCCCCTTCTCAGACGCTGGTAGTGAACTTCACGCGCGGCGCAGACTTCGAGCTGTACTTCGCATGGCGTTGTTCAAAGAAGCGGATCACCAGCCACGCCACACCGCACAGCAGTGAATAGAGCACGGCCAACACCAGATAGGTGCCGAACTGATACTGGTTGTAATCGCGTTCCATGATCAGGTGCGCGGTTGCCATCACATCCGCCGCCCCGATGTACATCACCAGCGCCACGTTATGAATCAGATAGATAATCGCATTGCCGTAGCCCGGAAGTGCAAAATGCACCGCCTGCGGCCCAATCACGCGCAGCATTTTCTGGCGGAAGCTGTAGCCGAGGCTGTCAGTGGCATCGTGCTGACCGCGCTCCACCGCCAGATACGCCGGGCGCATCACTTCAGAGAGATAGCCGCCGTGGTAAAGGCTCAAGCCAATCATCGCCGCCACGTTGGCGGTAAAGAAGTCGCCAAAACCAAAGTTATCAGTGATCAGCGGCATGCCGTAAAACGCGACAAACAGCTGTAAAACCACCGGCACGCTGCGCGCATAGGAAACATAGAGATCGGCCAGCTGGCTGATCACGGGAATACGGCGCACGCGAAAAACGGTGGCGATCAGCGCCAGAAAGAACCCGGCAATCATCGCGACAAACATGATGCCGAGCGTCAGTGGCAGCGCCGACAGCAGTTCTGGAATCATGGAGGATAGATTCACGGTGAAACACTCCTGCTTAAAAGGACAGCATGCGCCCGGCTCAACACCGGGCACAGTGAATCTATTACTTCATGTACTTAGTGACTTCTTCGCCGAACCACTTCTGCGCCAGCTTATCCAGCGTGCCGTCATCTTTCAGTTCTTTCAGCGCTTTGTTCACGTCATCGTTCAGGGCCTGGTTTTCGGCAGAACGGTGGATCAGCACATAGGTGTTGTTAATCACCACTGGCTCACTGGCTTTGATCGCCAGTTTCTGGTTGTCGATCACCGTCTGCTCACCGAGGTTTGAAGGCAGGATCAACGCATCGTATTTCCCGTTCTGCACTTCTTTCAGGCGATCCGGGTAAGGCACGCCCGCGCTGGACGCTTTGATGGTGATTTTGTCGTTCGGGTTATCCTGCTGCCACTGAGTGACGAATTTATACACGCCGCCGCCTGCGGTGACCGGTACGATATTCTTACCGACCAGATCCTTCATGCCGTTGATATTGCTGTCGCTGCGGCTGTAGATCTTCATCAGGCTGGCACCGATCGGTGCATCCGGGATCAGGAACTGTTTGCTGCGCGCTGGCGCTTTGTAGTAACCGCCGGTCGCCATGTCGTACTTGCCGGTCACCAGGCCCGTTTCCTGCGCGATATCCGCCGCGCCTTCCATCACAAATTTGTACTGTGGCAATTTAGCGTTGATGGCTTTGAGCACGTCCGGCTCGTAACCCTCAGGTTCGTGACCGATCGCGCCCCATGACAGCGGTTTGGATTCCGCAGCGGTGGCAATTTTGATGGTACGAACCGCGTCAGCAAAGCTGTTACCGCTGATCAATGCCAGGGCGATGATGCCAGGCGCGGCCAGGCGACGTAATGTGGTTTTGATTGCAGGCATGTCTTTGATTCCTTTAATTATTAGAATGCTCGTTCTGAACTGAGGAACTGTGCAAGGCGCGGCAGGGTTGGGTTATCAAACATCTCTGCCGGACTGCCCTGCGCGGCCACGACACCCTGATCCATAAACACGATGCGATTCGAAATGCTTTTCGCGAACTGCATCTCATGCGTCACCAGCAGCGAGGTAATGCCGGATGACGCCACGTCTTTAATCACTTTCAGCACTTCACCCACCAGCTCAGGATCGAGCGATGAGGTCGGTTCATCAAACAGCATCACATCCGGACGCACCGCCAAAGCACGGGCGATACCGGTACGCTGTAACTGGCCGCCAGAGAGTTGCGACGGATAGTGATCGAGCCTGGCACCCAGACCCACGCGTTCCAGCTCCTGCACGGCGATGTCGCGCGCTTGCTGTTTGGTTTTACGCTGGATGACGATCAGCGGATCCATCACGTTTTCCAGCACCGTCATGTTTTTGAATACGTTGAACTGCTGGAATACCATGGCGGTGCGCAAGCGGATCGCCTGGATCGCCGCTTTATCCGGTGACTGATAATCCATGCGGATCTGATCCAGCTGAATCGTCCCGGCTGATGGCTTCGCCAGATAGTTGATGCAGCGCAGCAGCGTGGTTTTACCGGTGCCGCTTGGCCCGATGATCGATACCACATCGCCGCGTTTTACCGACAGATCAACCCCTTTCAGGATCGGATTGCTGCCGTAAGAGAGCGTAATATTGTTGAGTTCTAACATCCGGTGCAGCCCTTATTTGTTCAGGTCAGCATGGCCGATCACATGCATCAGACGGTTGGCCCAGCCGAAAATGGCGATGGCGTGGATCAGATCGATAATCTCCTGATCGTTCATGCCGACGGCACGCAGTGCCGCCACATCTTCCGGTGTGGCCTCAGAAGGCGTAACCGATAAACGGCGAGCAAAGCGATAGATCGCCGCATCGCGTTCACCTAATACATCCGCTCTATCAAAATAGATGGCACTGACCACGGCGTCACTGTCGGCCAGCTGTGCATGACGGCGCGCATGCACCACCGCGCAATAACGGCAGCCGTTGACGATCGAAGCCCCCAGCGCGCCCAGCTCACGATCGGCGCGATCGAGGCCACCTTCGACATACATAATGGCGTTGAACAGCCCGGTACGTGCGGTGTAACTCTCGGGATCGTGCACCAGCGTGCGCACGTACTCTGAGATTTTCTTGTTGGACGGCGTGACTTTCATCGCATCCAGCTGCGCCGGTGTCGCCTGTTCTACATCGACTGGTGTGATGTACGGATGCCAGTGCAGCGGCTTGAGATTTACCGATGGAATCATGCGGACCTCATCAAACGTAAGCCAGCCGCCACGCGCGTCTGGAAGTTAACAAAGGCGATCAGCTCAGAGAGCGCAACAATTTGCGGGTTGCTCAAACCGGCCTGCTCCAGCAAACGAATATGCTGTTCGGTAGCCTGAATGGGTTGTTGCGTGACCATGTCGGCATGGCGCGCAATCGTGGCCAGCGGCTCTTCCGCTACGGCGCAACCCGAGGCCAGCGCCAGCAGGGCTTCAGACGGATTTAACGCCGCCAGCTGCGCCTGGTAATCACGTTGCAGCGGCGCATCGTAGTTCAACACCGCCATACGCTGCGCCAGTGCCAGACGCAGATCCGCAGGTAAACCCTGATCGTCTTCCGGCGTCAGTACAGACACACGGCACGCTTCCGCACCCTCAACAAATTCGGGACGCAGGCGGCGCGTCTGATACAACGCCTCTTCTGGTGTTAATCCGGCTGCTTGATCAATAGCGTCGCTCACAACGCGTTCTCCTGTTTTAGTAACGGGGTTGAATCCACCCATTCATCGCCCTGTAGTTCAGGGGTGTCAAAAGCTTGTAAGTTGGCGTAGTGCTGCTCGACGTCCTCGGCAAACAGTGAGGCAGTGATACCGCGCACCAGGCGATCGGCCCCGGCGCTCACCGCAGGAATATCGCCGGAGACTTTACCGTGCGTCAGCATCGCGGCATCGTTGAAGCAGTAGATGTGTGCCAACATTGGGCAGGCATCAGGCGTCAGTTCGCGGAACTCGAACGAAGGGCCGAGATCCGGCGCTTCCAGCAGGCTGTGGCGCGGATTGCCCATCTCAGGTTGATAGCGACCGTCAGACCAGCTGCGAATATGCGGCGCAATGGCGGCAAACTCCGGGCGGCCGTGGAAATCGTTGGTGAAGCCCGTCGCGGCGATCAAAAAATCGTAGTGCAGTGCACCTTGGGTGGTTTCAATCACCAGACCGTTTTCTTCCTGTTTGACGGCGTTAATCCCACAGTCAAGGAAGAAGCGCGCATTTTCATGGCGTGACACACGCAGGGTTGAAGAGCGCGGCGGTGGCGTTTGGGTGGCGGCGGTGTAATCGACGAATTTCCATTTCCACGCGTCTGGCAACTGATGCATGCCGTGCACCACGCCCTGGCTACCAATCCCGGTCATTTTATTGATGCGCGGCATCTCTTTACGACGAATCAGCAGATCCACTGCGCCCGCGCCCTGCTCCAGCGCGGTAGCCGCGTTGTCCATCGACGATGCGCCTGCGCCAATCACGGCAATGCGCTTGCCTTTTAAGGCCGTGAAATCGATGTCATCAGCGGAGTGTGCCCAGAACTGACGATCAATGCCCTGCAGGAAATCCGGTACGGCGAAACCACCGAGACCAGAACGTCCGGTGGCGAGCACCAGGCGACGCGTGTAAACCCGATCGGTTTCGGCACCGTCCAGATCCAGCGCAATCAAATCCCCGGCCTGCGCAATGTGAGTGACGCGCACATTGTTCTGTACCGGCAGATTCAATACCTTGCGATACCAAATCAGGTAATCCATCCACTGCGCTTTAGGGATCTTGTCCAGCGCCTGCCACGCCTCTTTGCCCCACTGCGCCGTGAACCAGGCGCGGAAGGTCAGCTGTGCGAGGCCGAGTGCCGGGCCGTGCAACGTTTTCGGTGAGCGCAGGGTTTCCATACGCGCAAAAGTGATCCACGGACCCTCCAGCCCAGCGGGTGCGGCGTCATAAGCCACCACATTGCTGATGCCGGTGAACTGCAATTTGGCGAGTGCCGCCAGACCGCACATGCCTGCGCCAATCACCACCACATCGCGGACCGGCGCACTCTGAAAGGTGCGTTCCGGTACCCAGGATTTGGCGGGCAGTTCCAGAAATTCCAGATCCTGCTGAAGCTGAGCTTCTAATGCGGCAAGACCGTTGGCGGCATATGTCATAGAGAGATTTCCCTGGTGTCAGCGATCGCGTTGAGAGCGAGCGAAAACGATGAAAACACGCCGATGACCCTACCTTTTTTATTATCTATAAAACGCATAATAGGTAGCTAACAATCATCAATACGCATAGTAAGAGCTAAGTTTTCGCATAATCCTCTTGCCCTAAATGTGAGTCAAGATTTTCGCTCAGGATTTGACCAATGGATTTCTTATATCTTATGCCGAAAAAGTTATAAGCGTTGAATGGCGGGTAATCCTTCGCGGTTGATGAAGCGATGATGCCGCTGTTAATTGCACGATAAATTATGCCGCTACGATTAGGTAGGAACATCCCGTGCCGAGTTGCATGCCGTTCTGATGCGTAGCGGCGCGAGTTATCGCGCTTGTTGAAGCGATGATGCTGCTGTTAAATGCACGATAAATCGTGCCGCGACGATCAGGAAGGAACATCCCGTGCCGTGTTGCGTGCCGCTATGACTCCTGGTTGATCACTCGCATGATGCGCGGATGTTCGCTGGCGGGCAGGCGTTCAAATCCTGGCAGCAACTCGGCCGCAACGTCTGCCAGCGCTTCCACCAGCGCCTGGGCCGCGCTGGAAATCTGCCGACCTTGCGGCGTGATCACGCCAAAGAAGTAAGGGATCTCTTCTTGAATCGGACGGATTGCCACCCCGGCCAGTGGCATGCCCCAGCCCGTCACCGGTTCGAGGATCGCCACGCCCAATCCGGCACGCACGCAGCCCAGAATATTCGCCGAGGAGTTGGTTTCGATGGTTTCCAGCAGAGGGGCTTTGACTTTCTTCAGCGCTTTTTCGTAACGACCACGCAGGCGTTGCGGACTCCATGGCGCAATCAAACGGCGTCCAGCAAGCTGGCTCAGCGAGAGCGTACTGTGTGCCGCCAGTTCATCCTCTTCCGGCAAGGCAATCACGCACTGTGATTGCCCAATCCAATGCAACTCCACCGCATGATGCTCCAGCGGCAAGCTACATAATCCAATATCGGCTTCAGCGGTGATTACCGCATGCGCGGTCTGCTCCGCCGATTCGCTGATAATCTGCACTTTGTTTTGCAGGTTCAATGCCGCCAGCGCCTGGGGCAGCAATCCGGCGGCCAGTGCCGGCGTGGCGGCAATACTGAGCGGACGATGCTGCTGATGGGCAATCTCTTGTGCGCGTAAGCGGATCTGCTGCAGTGACAGCAGCGCTTTCTGCACATACTGATGCAGCTGCAGTGCTTCTTCCGAGGGGTGAATACGCGGGCCGTTGCGGATAAACAGCGGATAACCCAGCGACTGCTCCAGCTCCTGAATCAGGCGGGAGACGGCGGGCTGCGAGCGATTGAGCGCTTTGGCGGCCGCCGTCACGCTGCCCGCTGAAATCACCGCCGAGAAGGCTTCCAGCTGACGCAGATCAAGGTCATTTAACAGAGTCATCGCGTGGTTACTTCCCTAAGTCACTGATCGTTCCCGACAATCACGCGGGAAAAAATCCATCATAGAGAGAGTTACGTGAATTAGCCACTGCGGGAAAAACTGCGTGGTGGTCGTCATGCTCGTCAGTTAAGCGACGGGTGATAACGCAGTCTGGTGTCGTACAGGGTGCGCATTAGTGCGCACCGGAAGCAGCACCTTAATATTTAGCGCACCTTATTCTGCGCAAACTCACTGTAATTTTCCCGGGTAATCAGTTGATAAGGAATAAAGGTATCCTTCGCCACCTTATCGCCTTTCACCAGCGCAACCGCCGATTGCACCGCACCATCGCCCTGACCTTTGGCATCCTGAAACACCGTCAGACTCATCTCACCACTCTTGATGAACTGCAGCGCATCCGGTGTGCCGTCAATGCCCGCCACCTGCACGTTCTTCGCACCCGCTTGCTTAAGTGCCAGAATGGCACCGATCGCCATCTCATCATTGTTGGCGACGATGGCGTTGATATCCTGGCCGGTAAGCAGCCAGTTGGTGGTGACATCATTGGCTTCTTTGCGGAAGAACAGCGCGGATTGCTTATCCAGCACCTTCATACCCGGATGCTGCGCAATCACCTCTTCTACCCCTTTGGTGCGTTCGCGGGTATCTTCGCCCGACAGATTCCCCATCAGGATCATCACGTTGCCTTTATCCCCCATCTTCTTCGCCAGTGCTTCCATCTGCATTTTTCCAGCCAGACGTGGATCCGATCCAACATAGGCCATGCGATCACTCAACGGGGTTTCTGGCCGACGGTTAACGAATACCAGCGGCACGTTAGATCGCTGTGCCAGTGCGATAATCGGTTTCATTGCCTGGGTATCGGTAGGCGTGACGATGATGGCGTCAACGCCCTGGCCGATAAAGGATTCCACCTGCTGCAACTGCTGTGCGGAATCCCCTTTCGCATCCTCAAACTGTCCCTGAACATCACCGAGCTGTTTCATTTTGCTCGCCATCGCCTGGCGCAGGATGGTCTGAAAGTTATCGTCGAAGTGATCCATGCTGACCCCAATGCTGAGATCTTTCGCCATCACGCTCACGGGTAACGCGCACAGCAGTGCCAGCGCGGTAAGGTGTTTTTTCAATTGCATAATCTGACCTTATTGTATTGATTTGTAGGGGGCAGAATCGGCGCATCCTTACTCGGGATAAGCACCGGCAACATTCTGGTCGTAATCGATTAATGCACCGGTCATCACACCGGCTTCCTGACTGAGCAGATAGCTGGCGAGGCTTGCCAACTGCTGCGGCTTACAAAGCTGTCCCATCGGCTGCGAGGCCTCGGCACGTTCCAGCCAGCCATCTGTCGCGCCGTGATATTTTCGTTGGGTGAGATCCTCGCCAGGCGTGTCCATCCAGCCGGGCAAAATGGCATTGCAGCGAATACGGTTGCCGCGATAGGCGTTGGCTACGTTTTTAGTCAGCGTGGCGAGCGCGCCTTTGGAGGCGGAATAGGGTGCCAGATAGGATTGCCCACAGTGCGCGCACTGCGACAGGATATTGACGATCGCCCCACTGCCGCCCTGAGCCAGCCGATGGCGCACAAAGCCTTGCATCAGAAAGAAAGGTGCGCGCGCGTTGGTATTGAACATCTGATCCCAGAGTGCCACTGGGGTATCCACCAGTTTGCCGCGTGCGCCCAGTGCGGCGGCATTCACCAGCACGTTCACGTCGCCAAAGGCAGCGACCGCCCGCTCGGTTAATGCCAGGCACGCATCCACATCCTGCAAGTCCAGCGCGACGAACTGCGCCGTGGCGCCCAGTTCAGCCAGTTCGGCACTGGCACGCGCGCCCTTCTCTGCATCACGTCCGGCAAGGATCAATCGTGTGCAACCCTCCCGTACCAGTTGACGTGCGATGGCAAAACCCACGCCCTGTGCGCCACCGGTCACGATGGCAATGGTATTCGTATGTCGGCCAGCGGTGTTATGCATGATGGAACTCCTGATCTAATCCAGTGAGGTGCAGGGTTTTGCCGAGTCTGAGTGATTCGGTGGCAGCTTCTGCGAGCAGTGCGGCTTTCAGTCCGTCCAATGCATTGACCGGCATCGGTTTGCCGCTCTGTGCACACTCCAGGAACAGCCGCATCTCTTCCACATAGCTGGGCCCGTAGCGCTCCATAAAGAATTCAAGAATCGGTGCGGCACAGCCCGGCGCATCTGTTGCATAGCGGGTAAAGCCAGACTGGCGCGGGTTATCGGACATCACCATGCCGCTGGCACCAAAGGCTTCAATGCGTTGGTCGAAGCCATAGCTGCAGCGGCGGGAGTTGAGGATAGTGACGAGTGTGCCGTCCTCCGCCAGTAACGTCACGCTGGCAGTATCCACATCCCCCAGGCGACCGATTTCGGGATCGATAATCGACGATCCGTGCGCGGTGATACTGACAAACTCTTTGCCGACAATGCCGCGTGCCATATCGAAATCGTGGATCATCATGTCGCGGAACAGGCCGCCGGAGCGTGGAATGTATTCCAGCGGTGGCGGGAAGGGATCGCGACTGGTGATGGTCAGTTGCTCAAGACGACCAATCTCACCGGCTTGTACCGCATGGCGCACCGAGGCATGTCCACGGTCAAAACGGCGATTGAAGCCAAGAAACACCCGCTGAGCGGCCTCGCAGCCGATGATCTCAATGCAATGCCGCGCATCCGCCAGGCTGCTGGCGATCGGCTTTTCACACAGTACTGGTTTACCGGCATTGACGGCCGCAATGATCAGTTCCACATGGGTATCTGACGAGGTGGCAATTACCACGGCGCTGACCTGAGGGTGACTGATGGCCGCCGCCGCGCTCGATGCTACTGCCGCCCCGGTTTCTGCTGCCATCGCATCTGCTGCGGCGCTAACTGGATCGTACACCGCCACAATCTGCCCACCCGCCTGGCGAATCGCTGCCGCATGTACTTTCGCCATCCGGCCTGCACCGAGCAGCGCGATACCTGTTAATTGCGTCATGTTTAACTCCTGAAATAAAAAGTGTGGCATTGGCTGAATAATTCCCGCGCTTTTATCTTTATCTTTTAAATAAAGACAGGTTTCTGCGCTGATTATTGGCCTGCGAAATTCATCGAATCGTTAAATAAACTCTACGCACATCACCCTTTGAAATTAATTGATGCATAAATGTTGATCAAATGCTGAATTGGCGGTAAACATTCACGCAATGATGGTTTCCCTTCAAAACGGATAATTAATGTGAGCGACATCAAAAAAACCACGTTGGATCAGATAGCTGCCGCCGCAGGCGTCAGTTTAAGTACCGTTGATCGGGTGATGAACCGACGTGGCGGTGTCTCACCCGCGCGGGAAGCCAAAGTGCTGGAGTGGGCCAATAAGCTCAATGTGGATCGCGTGCTGTTTCGCGGCTATTTGCCGATGCTCCGCGTGGCGGTACTGATGCAGTCGCCGAAGAATCCCTTTTATCGCGGCCTGCGTAATGCCTTCGCCGATATCGGCGCCACGCTGTCGGAAATGCGTCTTAACTGTTTTATTCACTATCTCGACCTGACTAAACCGCAGGGCACCATCAAGCAGATTCACCAGATTGCCTCGGTGAATGACGCGATGATTGTGGTCTGTCCCAACGATCCTGACGTTGCAGAGGCGCTAAGACAGATATCCGCCAAAACCCCGGTGGTGACGCTGGTTACGGACATTCCCACCAGCGGGCGAATCGCTTATGTGGGGCCGGACAACCGCCAAATGGGCCGCGCCGCCGGGGAACTCATGGGCCGCTTTTGCGGCAGTCAGGGCGGAGAGGTGTTGGTGGTGTTGGGGATGCAGCACATGATTGGGCACGAGGAGCGCGAGATGGGGTTTCGCTCAGTGCTGCGTGAGCGCTTCCCGTTATTTGCGATCAGCGAAACACTGGAGAGTGGTGAAGATCAAACCCGTGCCGGTGAAGTGGTGCGCAGAGCATTACAAAACAATCCGAATATTCGCGGCATTTATAATGTTTCAGCAGGTAATACCAATATCACTCAAGCGATTAAATCCCTTGGACTGGAACAGCAAATGGTATTAATTACCCATGAGCTGACTACCGAGCGTCGTCGTATGCTGCGTGAAGGGGTCATCGATGTGATTATCGACCAGAACCCGCATGAAGAAGCACGCCGTGCGCTGGAAATTATTGCCGTGCATTTCAATCGGGTGGAAAGTGATAAAAGTCCGGGCAGCTATACGCCGTTTAATATTTATATTCGCGAGAACTGCCCGCCGGAATCGGAATTTAGTTAAGCATTCATCACAGTTTTTCAGTCAGCTCGCGCTTGTTGTCATTTAACAGGCGCAGCATCTCACGCAGATAATCATCTTCATTGCCTTTTTGCCAGGCAATACTCAGCGGCAGACCTTTTATTTGCTCTGGCAAGGCCAATGCAATATAGCTGACGCTTTCGCTGTTCATGGTGCGATAGGATGCGGGCACCACTGCCAGCCCTAATCCCGCCCCAACCAAACTTAAAATGGTCTGTTTCTCTTCAGCGAACTGCGCGATGTGAGGCGTTAATCCCGCCTGTTTAAACAAACTCATGGTGAGATCGTGACTGTGTGGTCGGGTACGGCGGTCAGGGATAATCATCGCTTCATGCTGAAAATCTTCCACGGCGACCTGCGTTCTCCTTGCCAGCGGATGATTGCGTGGCACCGCCAGCACGCAACTTTCGCGGGTAATAAAGCGCATGGCCAGTGAGGCATCAATCACCTGCGGCGCACGAATAATAATCATATCCAACCAGCCGGATTTTAATTTCGGAATCAGATTGATGGTTTTATCTTCGATAATATGAATATCGCTGGTGGGATGCAGTGGGATAAATAAGTTTAACAAAGCGGGCACTAATCCTCGCGCCGCGCTATCTATCGCGCCAATACGTAATGTTCGGCGCTCATCTTTTAATCCCACTTTAAAACGCAGGGCCAGCGCATCAAATTGATCGATCAATTTGCTGGCTTCGTCAAAAAATATCGCGCCCTCTGCCGTTAAAGAAACGTTGCGTGTTGAACGGTTCAACAAACGTACGCCAAGGTCCTCTTCGAGTAATCGAATGAAGCGAGAAAGTGACGCAGGCATCATTTCCATTCTTTGGGCCGCCCGACCAAAATGGAGTTCTTTACCCACTGCCACAAAACAACGCAGTTGATTTATATCCACATTTCCCTCGCCATTCGATTATTCAAATACTTTATATAATCCACTCTTGATGATCCGCCAAGTCAAAACTGCATACTGAACTCGATTACAAAAAAATAACACCACCCTACACAATCTGGAGCACTTTAATATGAACTCTCACCTCGAAAAAAGGGTGATGCGTAAAGTGACGTTACGCATTGTGCCCTTCATCATGCTGCTCTACTTCATCGCCTTTCTCGATCGCGTCAACATTGGTTTTGCCGCGTTAACCATGAATCAGGATTTAGGTTTCTCACCCACGGTATTTGGTTTGGGTGCGGGAATCTTTTTCCTCGGTTATTTCCTGTTCGAAGTACCGTCGAATTTAATTCTGCATAAAGTCGGTGCGCGGATCTGGATTGCCCGCGTGATGATCACCTGGGGATTGGTCTCCGGCTGCATGGCCTTTGTGCAAGGTACCACCAGTTTCTACACCCTGCGTTTCCTGCTCGGCGTGGCAGAAGCCGGTTTCTTCCCCGGCATCATCCTCTATCTCAGCTACTGGTTCCCGGCGGCTAAACGGGCGCAGGTCACGGCCATTTTTATGGCTGCGGCGCCACTCTCGACCGCGCTGGGATCGCCGATTTCCGCTGCCTTACTGGAGATGCATGGCTTCCTGGGCTACGCAGGCTGGCAGTGGATGTTTGTGCTGGAAGCCATTCCCGCATTGCTGCTTGGCGTGGTGGTGCTGTTCTTCCTCACCGACCGTCCAGCCAAGGCCAAATGGCTGACTGATGAAGAGCGGGCGTGGCTGGAAAACACCATGCAGGCTGAGGAGCTGGCGCGTGCGGCAAAACAGAGCCACAGCAGCGCCTGGCGCGGGCTGGCGGATAAACGAGTATTGGCATTAGCGCTGGTCTACTTCGGCACGTCCGCAGGCTTGTACACCCTCGGCATCTGGTCACCGCAAATTATTCGCAGCTTTGGTGCTTCCTCGCTGGAGATTGGTTTCCTTAACGCTTTCCCGGCAGTGATCGGCGTCATCGCCATGATCCTGTGGGCACGTCACTCGGATCGCACCAAAGAGCGCAGCTGGCACGTGATTGGTG
This sequence comes from Pantoea sp. BL1, assembly GCF_000963985.1. NCBI lineage: Bacteria > Pseudomonadati > Pseudomonadota > Gammaproteobacteria > Enterobacterales > Erwiniaceae > Pantoea > Pantoea sp. BL1. The sequence continues at coordinate 225,062 of NZ_JZRH01000003.1, forward strand.
CCTGTTTACTGGCCGCTGCCGGGCTGATATACGCCGGTAACGTCAGCACGCTGTTTGCCGTGATTATCGCCCTGACGCTGGTCACCGTGGGGATCAGCGCTTCGAAACCGCCACTGTGGAGCATGCCAACCCTGTTCCTCAGCGGCCCGGCCGCCGCAGCGGGTATCGCCACCATTAACTCCATCGGCAACCTCGGCGGTTTTGTCGGCCCGATGATGATCGGTGTTATCCGCCAGCAAACCGGTAGCTACACCTGGGGCCTGTATTTCGTCGCCGGACTGCTGGCGCTCTCTGCTCTCGTCGTTCTGATTCTGTCTGCCAAAGCGAATAAACCGCAAACGGCAGAGATTCCTCATCCTCATACTCATTGATTGGAGAAGTAACTATGCGTAACTACAAAATTGCCGCGATTCCTGCCGACGGTATCGGCCCGGAAGTGATTTCAGCGGGCGTGGAAGTGCTGCATGCGCTGACGCGTCAAAATCCACAGTTGAAGTTCGATGTGCAAACGTTTGACTGGGGTTCGGACTACTACAAAAAACATGGCGTGATGATGCCGGAAGATGGCCTGAACACGCTGAAAAAATTCGATGCGATTTACTTCGGCGCGGTTGGTGCACCGGATGTGCCTGACCACATTACGCTGTGGGGCCTGCGTCTGCCGATTTGCCAGGGCTTCGACCAGTACGCTAACGTGCGTCCAACCAAAATTCTGCCGGGCGTCACCTCGCCGCTGCGCAACCGTGGTCCCGGCGATCTGGATTGGGTCATCGTACGTGAGAACTCAGAAGGTGAATATTCCGGTAACGGCGGTCGTGCGCACCGTGGCTTGCCGGAAGAAGTGGGCACCGAAGTGGCGATCTTCACCCGCGTTGGTGTCACCCGCATCATGCGTTATGCCTTTAAACTTGCACAGTCACGTCCACGCAAACTGCTGACCGTGGTGACTAAATCTAACGCCCAGCGTCACGGCATGGTGATGTGGGATGAGATTGCCGCTGAAGTGGCGCTGGAGTTCCCGGATGTGCAGTGGGACAAAATGCTGGTCGATGCGATGACGCACCGCATGACGCTGCACCCGCAGACGCTGGATACCATTGTCGCCACCAACCTGCACGCCGATATTCTTTCCGATCTGGCTGGAGCGTTGGCGGGCAGTCTGGGTGTGGCACCGACCGCCAATATCGATCCGCAACGCCGTTTCCCTTCCATGTTCGAACCGATTCATGGCTCGGCGTTTGATATCACCGGCAAAGGCATCGCTAACCCGATTGCCACCTTCTGGACTGCGGTGCAGATGCTGGAGCACCTCGGCGAACCTGATGCAGCTGCGCTGATCATGGAAGGCATTGAGTATGTGTGCGAACAGGGCATTCTGACGCCGGATGTCGGCGGTACCGCCAATACCGCTGACGTGACGCGTGCCGTCGTGCAATTCATCGAAGCCAAAGCCAACGTCGCCGAGACCGCATAATCATGAGAAATGAACAGGCCGCAGAGATCCTGCGCGATATCTTTCAGCACGCTGTCGACAGCGCCCGCGCCGGACCGGTGATCCCCCCCAACCTGCCGGAAAAGCCACGCGGACGTTGCGTGGTGATCGGTGCCGGTAAAGCCTCCGCTGCGATGGCGGCAGCGGTGGATGCGGCCTGGCCAGATGTGGATGTCTCGGGCGTGGTGGTAACGCGTTATGGCCACGCCGTGCCCGCGGGCCGCATCCGTATTCTTGAGGCGGCACATCCGGTTTCAGATGCCATGAGCGAAACCGCCGCGATGCTGATTGTGGAGACGCTGCGCGGGTTAACCCTAGATGATTTGGTGCTGGCATTGATTTCCGGTGGAGGATCGGCGCTGATGGCGCTGCCCGCACCGGGATTAACGCTGGCCGATAAGCAGACGATTACCCGCGCCCTGCTGCACAGCGGCGCCAACATCAAAGAGATGAATCTGGTTCGCCGTCATCTCTCGGCGGTGAAAGGCGGCAAGCTGGCGGCGCTGGCCCAACCGGCGCGCATCGTGTCACTGATTATCAGCGATGTGCCGGGTGATAACCCGACGGATGTGGCTTCTGGCCCTACCGTTGCCGACCAGAGTACGCCACGCGATGCGCTCAGGGTGTTAGAGCGCTATGGCATCGCGGTGCCGGAAGCGGTGCGTAAGGTGCTGAACCAGCCGACCCGCCCTGTGGAAAATGCCGCAAACAGTGAGGTCAGGCTGATTGCGGCACCTGCGCTCGCGTTGCAGGCAGCAGCCTTGACCGCCCGCGCGCATGGACTGACACCCTTGATTCTCGGCGATGCCATTGAAGGGGAAAGCCGTGAAGTGGCGGTAGTGATGGCCGGTATTGCCCGATCGGTAAAACAGTACGGTCATCCCGTTGTCGGGCCCGCTGTACTGCTTTCCGGCGGTGAAACCACGGTCACTGTGGCAAACGGGCGGGCGGGCAAAGGCGGACGCAATACCGAGTTTCTGCTCAGCCTGGCCTGCGCATTGCAGGGTGAAAGTGGCATCTGGGCGGTGGCGGGTGATACCGATGGTATCGATGGCACCGAAGATGCGGCGGGTGCAATGGTGTTCCCTGATACGCTGGCGCGCGGCAAGCTCAACGGCCTAAGTGCCTCGGCCTACCTGGATGCCCATGACAGCTACAGCTATTTTCACTCCACCGGGGATTTAGTGATCACGGGCCCGACGCTCACCAATGTGAATGATATTCGCGCCATATTGATAGCCTGATATCGCCGCTACCGTCTGGAAGACAGACGGTGGGAAAGACTTAGGCGGGGGTCTGGCGATTGCCAGCCCGATGGGGGTGATGTACTCCACCAATATCTCCCCAAACTCTAAAGCGGGTATTGGTGAATACACCGAGCAGGAGTTTGCCGATGCCGTGCGCAACTGGCTACGTTTGTGCGCAGCGGCTGGAGCAATAATGCGCCGGCGGTTTCGGCAAAAGAGGTGAAGAAGGTACGCGAGTCGATGGCTGTGAATAAGAAGTAAGGTGTTGATGCTTTTGCGTCTGAGTTAAAGGCGTAAACGCTCGTTTCATGTCCAGTACAATAAAAATAATCCGCCCCCCCATCCCATGTCAGCTAAACATCGGCCCTCGTTAATTAATATAAAATCAACCCTGAAGAGTATATGTAATTTATTCGTAAGGGATTTATTACATGGTTAGCAGTTGAACATTACTACAAACCTATCCCAAACTGACTTATATAAATCAAGTTAACAATTAAAATAGATAATAATAGTTTGAGATTATCACAGTAAGAAAACTCAAGATCACCCATTCACATTCTTCCTTCAAATAAATCCTTTCACCAGGAATAACATGAAATCACTATATTTACTTACCACCTTTATTTTTTTACTCCTATCAAGCACCGCGAATGCAGTCATCACCATCACACGAGCGAATGTTCCTGCGGGGACCAATACCTTAGAGATTAGTTATAGCTCTTCTGGCAGCAACTCTACGGCTTCAATCGGATGTGCAACGCGTTATTGTCAATTTGGTATTTGGGTATTAAATGCGACAGGTGCGGTTGAAAGACCTGCTCGAATAGTGCTTAGTGGTGGAAGTGGCGGTACCCCCCCGACCGACACATGGTCAAATGCGAATATTGTCTTTCAAAATAACTATCCTGCTAACGGTTCATTTAATTCTTCGTTTTCCGTATTTGGGCCAGGACCTTATTCTGTATGTGTTGGCGGGGCAACAAATAACGCAGGCGCACAATATCGAAATCAACCCGGTACTTCATGCCGGACTGTATCTGTTCCCCCCGTCCCAACCAGTTGCTCCTTCTCAGGTTCTCCCAACATAGACCACGGCACACTGCAGGCTGGACAGGTCAATGGGAAACAGGACGGCGTCAACATCAACGTGTACTGCAACCGCGCGACTTCAGCCACGATCAGCAGTTTGGGGGGCACTATCAACTTAGGTGGTGGCGTGACATCAACCCTTACATTTGATGGCCGAAGCTCTGGAGGGATTTCACTCCCCAGCGGCACTTCAAGCCATAGAGTGGCTTCCACGCTTAAAGCGACCAATCCTACTGCGGGAGACAAAAGCGGCAGCGGTACCATTGTGATAAATCTTCCCTAACGTTAAAGATGTGCTAATTCGCACTTACACAGTCACCTCCCACAACCCGGCTATCGCCGGGTTTTTCTATACCTGTACCTTGCATGTGAAATAGTTGTGCTCAAAACTAACACTCCAGCATCCTCACGAACCAAGGAAGACCAGGGTATGACGTTATGACACAAAGTGGCATTAAATCGAATCACACAATACTGCTGGCACTGCTGGTCGCAGTGACCTTCTTTATGGAAAACCTCGACGCCACGGTGATTACCACCGCGATCCCACAAATGGCGCGGGATTTTACGGCAAGCCCGGTGGCGCTGAATGTGGGAGTCAGTGCCTATTTACTGGCTGTCGCCGTGGGTATTCCCATGAGCGGCTGGTTGGCGGAGCGCTTCGGCGCACGTACCGTGTTTGCCTGCGCCATTTTGATCTTTACCCTCGCCTCCGTGCTGTGCGGCCTCAGCGACACCTTAACGATGTTCACCCTGAGCCGTATTTTGCAGGGTATCGGCGGTGCGATGATGGTGCCAGTGGGGCGCATGGTGGTGCTGCTTGTCACCGAAAAGAAAGACATGGTGAAAACCATTGCCTTTATTACCTGGCCTGGATTGATCGCCCCCGTACTCGGCCCGCCATTGGGTGGGTTGATTGTGACTTACGGGCATTGGCCTTGGATCTTCTGGCTGAATATTCCTCTCGGTATCCTCGCCATTATCGCCACTGGCTATCTGGTGCCGCAGTTCAAAGCAGAGCAGTTACGCCCCTTTGATGTGCGGGGTTTCGTCCTCACAGCCACCGCCTGTACGGCGTTGATCATCGCGCTGGAAGCACTCGGCCAAATGCATCTCAGCCTCGGAATCCCGCTGCTGTTGGTCGGGATACTGAGTAGCGTTATGGCCTATCGTCACAGCTTCAGCCATCCGCAACCATTGCTGCCGTTTAACGCGCTCACCATTAACACCTTCCGCAACGCGGTGGTGGGTGGTTCGTTTTTCCGCGCGTCGATCAACGCAGTGCCCTTCCTTCTGCCGCTTTTATTCCAATTAGGATTCGGCTGGAGCGCGGCACAAGCCGGTGCCATGGTGCTGTGGGTGTTTGCCGGAAATCTGGCAATGAAACCGGCCACCACCTGGCTGATGAGACGCTTTGGTTTCCGCAAGGTGTTGATGTTGAATGGCATCATTAGCCTGGTAACGATGCTTGGCTGCTTGCTGCTCAGCCCTTCCCTCGGCTATTTCGCAATTGCTGCCATTCTTTTTATTGGCGGGTTGTCGCGCTCGCTTCAGTTCAGCTGCTACAACAGTTTAGGCTTTGCCGATGTGCCCCAGGCCAAAATGAGTGATGCCTCCGTGGTGTTCAGCATCTTCTTCCAGTTCAGCATGAGCGCCGGCATTGCATTAGCCGCTCTGTTCTTACGTGGTTCGATGCTGTGGCAGGAGCATGCCACCATTCAACATAGTGATATTCGTATCGCTTTCGCGGGTGTGGCTTTGTTGGTGTTGATGTCTCTGTTCGATGTCTGGCGGCTGGAGAAAAACGCCGGTGCGCAGGTGTTGAGCCGATAACAGCAACTCTGCCCACACGAGGTATGGGTGTGGGCATTCCTGTTAAGATTCAGCAAGTGAAGATATTTTTATATTATTAGCAACAACCATTAATTACTCTCGTAATAATTACGACACTGCTCACAGTAACACTCATTTCGCAATGTTATAGTTTTTAGCAATGGGTTCCATTGTTCACTCTTATTCAAAACCCTAAGAAAACCCCCTTATTTCTTCACATGTAATACATCCCTGACAAATAGCCCATTCACTCACTACACCAGCACAAAACAAATCTTATTTTCATCAAGCAACCCTCCCTCCATAATGCTCCCCAACGACGCCACTAAAAATAAATTAAAGGCTGAGCAGAATGAAACATGCAGATCTTTATTTGCATGTTCCAGGAGCACCTGATAGCAGTGTGCAAATACTAATATTTTATCAAATCAAAAGCGTAAATCATCACGCATGCGCCTGATGCAATATTAGTGAACACCATATTTATCAATAATAAAAATATGGGTACTAAATCAAATGGAAGACATTAAATGAAAAAGAGTATTATTGCCTTATCTATGTTAAGCCTGTTTGCTGTTTCCTCTTCCCATGCTGCAAGTGGTACCGGAAAGGTAACCTTTACTGGCTCGATTATTGATGCACCTTGTTCTATCGCGCCGGGTTCATTAGATCAAACGGTATCTCTTGGTGCTATTTCCAACGTAGCATTGGCGGCGAACGGAAATACAGGTTCATCTAGCCCAAAACCCTTCCACATTGAATTGGAAGATTGTGTTATCGCTACGCCTGGCACCAAAGACAAAGTAACTGTCACGTTTACCGGCGCAGCCTCACCTCATGATTCTGAAAGCCTGGCGCTGGTCGGTGGTGATGCCAGCGGTGCCTCCGTTGTCCTGACTGATGGCGATGGTGTTAAGGTCAAACTGAACACCGCTTCTTCAGGCCAGACGGTGATCAATGGCAACAACACCCTGAGCTTCGCAGCACGTCTTAAAGGTGGTGGTGCAACGACGACCATCGTACCGGGTAGCTTCCAGGTACCGACTAATTTCGTGCTGAATTACAACTAATAAAACGCATGACCTATTTACCTGCGGCGTGCCTGTCGCAGGTATTTTAATCTGTACCGTATTCTGGAGCATATTGATGTATTGGAAGCCCTTATTATTACGTTATGCGGCCCCATTCCTGGTATTGTGCAGCACCTTGGGCACACCCCAACTCACCTTCGCGAATGACGAAGGTTTTGGTCGTGTAAATATGTCAGGTTCAATTGTAGAAACGCCTTGTGCAATTGAAGTTGGCGATCGCGATCAGACCCTGTATATGGGAAACCATCCAATTAGTAAAATTATCAGGGATGGGCAAGGGCCGAAAAAAGAGTTCTCCATTCGTTTATTTGGTTGCGTCCTGACCCGCCTGGATCCCAGTAAGCCAGACTGGAAAAACTTTAAAGTCATGTTTGATGGTGAAAATGACAAAGGCCACTTCAAAACAGCAGGAACAGCTAGCGGGGTTTCCGTCAAAATAAGCGATCTTAATGGAAATATTGCAACGCCAGGTGTACATCTTCCTGATGGCGATCTGATCGTTGAGAATATGCACCTTAAGTACACGCTTAACTTAGTCGGTAACCAGGAAATATTACAAGCTGGCGATCATCAATTAACTATCCGTTTCAGAATAGATTATAACTAACGGGGCACGCCATCATGCTGTTACGTTTTCCGCGCAATGCGGTTTCTCTTTTTTTTATCACCGCAGTTGGGACAACATTATTCATTGGGGAATTATCGACCTCTAAAGCTGCCAGTGATGTGCAGTTCAATACAGATGTCCTTGATCTCAAAGATCGAAGCAATATCGATTTAAGCCAGTTTTCGCGTAAGGGATTTATTTTGCCGGGAGCCTATACTCTCACGATTAATCTTAATGCGAACACCTTGCCTGAGCGTCAGATTCACTTTTATCCCGCAGAGAATGACGTTAATGAGACCGTAGCCTGCATTTCACCGGAGATGGTGGAACAGTTTGGCCTGAAAGAGACCGCATTGGCGGGCCTTACGTGGTGGCATAACCAGCAGTGTCTCAATCTGGACAGCATAAAGGGTATGGAAGCCCGTGGTGATTTAGGCAAGTCAGCGCTGTTCGTCAGTATTCCACAAGCTTATTTGGAGTACAGCAGCCCCTATTGGGATCCGCCTGCTCGCTGGGAAGAAGGCATTACCGGAGCGTTATTTGACTACAACCTCAGCCTGCAATCTCTGCAGCAAAACGGGGCTGGAGGCGGAAGCGGCACCAATTTATCGGGTAACGGCACGACGGGCGCCAACTTTGATGCCTGGCGTGTACGCGCAGATTGGCAGGCCCGCTACGATCGCCGCAGCGGCAATAATCATGAATCGGGAACGCAAAGCTGGGACTGGAGCCGATTCTACGCTTATCGCGCCCTGAGCAAACTCGGCGCCAGGTTTATCATGGGTGAGGATTACCTAAGCTCGGCCATCTTCGACAGCTTCCGTTTCACCGGATTCAGTCTGGTATCCGATGACAACATGTTGCCCCCTAACTTGCGGGGCTATGCGCCGGAAGTCAGCGGTGTCGCAAACAGTAATGCCAGGATTACGATCAGCCAGCAAGGCCGCATTATCAAAGAGGTTCAGGTCGCTGCGGGTCCGTACCGTATTCAGGATCTTGATAGTGCGGTGTCCGGTAATCTTGATGTGCGCGTTGAAGAGCAGGATGGCAGCGTAAAGCAATATCAGGTCAGTACTGCCACCATTCCCTATCTCACCCGACCAGGACAAGTGCGTTTTAAAACCGCCGTGGGTAAACCATCAGACTGGAAGCATCGTGTCGATGGCCCGATGTTTGCCACCGGTGAGCTTTCATGGGGGGTGAGTAATGGCTGGTCACTGTATGGCGGCAGCATTGGCGGAGAAGATTACAATGCCCTTTCCGTTGGTGTGGGCCGTGATCTGCTGGCATTTGGCGCCATTTCATCAGACGTCACGATGTCGCAAGCTAAGGTACCGGCTCAGGATACGCAGCGCGGAGGGTCTTATCGCCTGAGTTACGCCAAACGTTTTGATCAAACCGGAAGTCAGGTGACGTTCGCTGGCTATCGCTTTTCTGATAGCGGCTTTCGCTCCATGGCCGAATACCTGGATTCACTGGATGGTGATATCACCGCTGGGCGCAGCAAAGAGATGTACACCATCTCGCTGAATCAACAATTTGAATCGCTGAATTTGACCGCGTATTTGAATTACAACCATCAGACGTACTGGAACCAGCCAGCTAACGATCGTTATGACTTATCACTTTCTCGATATTTCGATCTTGGCCGCTTCAGAAACCTGAGTCTTTCGCTGACGGCTTATCGCAACAAATTCAATAACACCAATGATGACGGCATGTATATGTCGCTGTCATTGCCCTGGGGCGCCTCCGGAACGGTGAGTTACAACGGCTCCTATGCCAAAGGGGATAACCGTCAAAGTGCGAGTTACTACAGCCGCGTGGGCGAGTCGGACTCATATCAGGTGAGTGCTGGAGTGGCTCGCCAGGGCGCGGATCTGAGTGGCTACTACACCCATAACGGCACGCTGGCGCAGGTAAACACCTCGGCCAGCTATCGCGAAGGTCAATATAGCGCCTTAGGTGTTTCCATGCAGGGTGGTGCAACCCTGACCCCTAAAGGCGGTGCATTACATCGCAGCAATATTATGGGCGGGACAAGGATGTTAGTGGATACCGATGGTGTTGCCGGTGTGCCTGTCGGCGGTTATGGCAATCCGGTTTACACCAACCGTTACGGTAACGCTGTGGTGAGCGATGTTAGTAGCTACTACCGCAACAGCGTGCGAATCAACCTCGATAAGTTGGCAGATAACGTCGAAGCCAGCCAATCCGTGGTGCAAGGTACGTTGACGGAAGGCGCGATTGGCTATCGTAACTTCAAAGTCATCTCCGGTGAAAAAGCCATGGCGGTGATACGCCTGGCTGATGGCAGTGCACCGCCGTTTGGTGCCACCGTGCTGAATATAAAAAACCAGCAAACGGGCATCGTTAATGATGATGGCAGTGTGTATCTGAGCGGAATCAATGCAGGCGATAGCATGACGGTGCGTTGGAATAATGCAGAGCAATGCAAAATTTCTCTGCCAAAGAGTCTGCCTGAAAACATGATGAACAATCTATTACTTCCTTGCGAAGAAATCGCAAGCTTATAAATAAACTTAAACCAGTCATTTTATTTTGTAGGTTAATAATGAAAAGAAAAATATTACTTAATGTCTTCACTGCAACAGCATTGAGCTTTATTGCTCACTCGGTTTCCGCTGCCATTTCATTGGACAGAACGCGCGTTGTTTTTCCCGGCTCAGAGAAATCGGTGAGTTTGACCGTCAGCAACCAAAATACCGAATTACCTTATCTCGCTCAGGGCTGGCTGGAAGATGAGCAAGGTGAAAAACTGGATAACAGCAGCCCATTAACAGTGGTACCGCCAGTACAACGCATCGAGCCTAAAGCAGAAAGCCAGGTTAAAATTCAGGCTCTCTCCTCTTCTGAAGCCTTTAAAAAACTGCCACAAGATCGGGAATCACTGTTTTATTTCAACCTGCGAGAGATACCACCAAAAAGTGATAAGCCCAATGTATTACAAATCGCCCTACAAACACGCATCAAAATGTTTTATCGCCCTGCTGCATTAGCAGAAGCGGCGGCGGCACAACATGCGTCGCCATTCCAGGAAAATATTACGCTAAGTAAAAGTGGTGATAAATATACCGTTATCAATCCGACGCCTTATTACGTCACGTTGATTGGTGCCAGCGCGAAAAAGGAAGGCGATGTTATTAAAGGATTTGATGCATTGATGGTTTCACCAAAGAGTCAGTCGGAATTAGGCGGGAGCGCCGCGGCGTTAGGCCCAACGCCGGTATTGGTTTACGTCAATGATTACGGCGGACAAACCGCATTGACTTTTAAATGCAGCGGTAATGTTTGCACTGTTGATACCAGCAAACGCGCAACGCCAAAATAATCAGGGAAGTGATCAGATGCGAAAAATAATCATCGCTGCACATTCAGTAACGGAATGTAGAAAGATTCAGGGATCCGCATTGCTGTCCTGCGCATTGCTATTTTCTTCAATGGCGCAGGCAGGTTTTGATGATGGCCTGGTGGATGGCAACTACGGTGTCATCCGTGCTTACGGCACTTTAACCGAAAGCGCCTGCCGGCTGGATATGCGTTCAGCCGATCAGTCTGTTGACTTAGGTAATATTGCCACGGGCAAGCTAAAGCTTCCGGGTGATAATGGCAACTTAGTCCCCGTTGCACTCTATTTGCATGACTGCCTGCGCACGTCATCGGCAAACCGTGATGTGAGAGGAAACTTAGTCTGGAGTGCCTCTCAGCCTGCAGTATCCTTCACTTTTACCGGAATAGAAGATGATGCGAACCCGCAGCTGATAAAAGCACAGGGCGTAGACGGCATGGGATTGCGCTTGAAAGATGCGTTTCGCCAAAACGTCGTACTTGGGCAAAAGGGTAAACCGCTGATATTGAAACCGGCCAGCAACGTAGTGATCTATTACATTGCTCCAGAGCGCACACGCGATAATCTGCGCGCCGGAAGTTATTCCGCCAATGTGAATTTTAGGTTGAATTATGATTAATTCACGTTCAAACAAAAGAACAAATGCGCTGCTATTGAGCAGCGCGTTGGCGATATCACTCGCCTTTACTCCTTTGACCGGTTCTGTGCAAGCATTTTCAACCACCGCCACGGTGAAGGTCAAAGTATTAGCGCCGCCCTGTATCGTTAATGGTAATCGGGATATACCGATCGATTTTGGCAATGACATTATTATTTCGCGAATTGATAGCCGGATTTATGAACGCTCAATACCTTATGTACTTGATTGCTCAGCAGCCACTTCAAAAGCGCTAAAAATGCAATTACGCGGAGGCGGTGCCTCATTCGACACCACTGTCCTGGGTACCAGTAAAGCCAATCTTGCGATTGAATTAAAAAGCAACGGTACCAAGATGGCGGTTAACAGTTGGCATAACTTCACCGACCCCGCAAGACCGTTACTTAGCGCGGTATTAGTCAAAAATCGCAGCGGCGCTGTCACAGGTGGGACATTTACCGCGACGTCAACGCTGCTGGTTGAGTATCAATAGGGAAGAACAATGAGATACGTCAAATGCCTTAAGGGACAGCAGGCAATGTTATTGGCTTGTTTATATATGGCGCTTCCATCAGCACAAGCAACAGATGTCACCTTTAAGGGCACACTTGTGGAATCTATTCCCTGCGAAATAAATAGTGGCGGAACGATTACCATCGATTTCGACACCTTAATTATTCGTGGTATCGATGGCGATAAATACCGTCGTCCCGTGCCTTATTCAGTGGCCTGCACGGGTACCGGAAGCGTACGTTTAAGCGTGCAAGGAACGCCAGCAAGCTTTGATAATACCGCTGTTGTGACTAACAAAAGTGGTTTGGGAATAAGGGTTGAGCAGAATGGTTCTCCGCTGCGTATAAACCAATATATTGCCATTAACCTTTTGCGCCCCCCCACCTTAACGGTTGTTCCTGTTGCTAATCCAGCAGCGTTGCCCGATGCCGGTGACTTTACGTCGCGAGCCACAATCATTGCAGATTACCAATAGGATTAACCATGAAGCGAATCATCACATTGTTAAGCATCCTATTCACGTTAAGCTGTGGAATGCTCACATCCTCTGCGGTCAAGGCCGCGGAAAACCTCATTATGCGTGGCAGCCTTGTCGATGCACCTTGTTTTATACGGCCGGGTGACGACTTAATTAAACTTGATTTTGAAGAGGTCATTGATAAGTTTCTTTATCGCTACACACGCACACCCAGTCGTCCGTTGCTTATTCATTTAGAGGACTACGATGTCAGCGTATTTAAAGGAGTCGAAGTAACGTTTCAAGGCACAGAGAATTCCTCGTTGCCTGGATTATTGCGCCTTGATGCAGGAAGCTCAGCACGCGGTGTTGCCATCGGCATTGAGGGTTTAGATGGATCTGCCGTGAAAATTAATAAACCTGCCCCGGCAAAAGCATTACAAGCAGGCAATATGGTGCTGGCATTCCAGGCCTATGTGCAGGGAGAGCCCGATGCCATTCTTAACCGACGAATTGGACATGGACAATTCACGGCGACCGCCACCTTCATACTGAATTACCTGTAAATCAAGTGACTGTAACGTCTGCTTTACTCAACAAGAAACGGGCAGACGTTACACGCCATTGGCTTACCCCGCCTCCCGCGATAGATTCAAAGCCTTTCCCTTATTACTGAGGTAGTTAATGCATAGTCTCTTCGTTTACGGCACGCTCGGTCCCGGCCGTCCTAATGCACATATTATGGAAAATATAGGTGGAAGCTGGCAGCAAGGTTATGTGCTGGGCAACCTGCGTGAAGCGGGCTGGGGCGCAGCAATGGGTTTTCCAGGTATTGAACTCTCTGCTGAAGGCACGCAGGTCAACGGCTTTGTCTTCAGTTCGGAAAATCTTCCGGCAAACTGGTCAATGCTTGATGAGTTTGAAGGCGAAGGCTATCAGCGTGTACCCGTTGAAGTGGTGCTGCAAGATGGCAGCACGCTTATGTCAGAAATCTACGCGCTAAAATAACGTAAGCGCCATTTCCAGCCGATCCAGCGCGCAGAGAGTGCCATAGCTACGCGCCTGTGGATCATCCGGCAGCGGCAACCAAATGTCGGCCTGACTCGCCAGATCCAGCCTGGTTGGGCACATTTCCGGCACGGTGTTACAGGTGGTCAACCTGGCGATCTCGATGGTGATCTATTATCCGTTCTTCCGCGTATGGGATCGTTTGAAACAGCGCGAAGAACAGCAAAGCGAACAGCAGGCTCAGGCCGTGACAGGGAGTGCGGTGGTTTCATCGTTCCCGGCCAACCCCTCTCGGCAATAGCGATACGCATGACTGCGCGCACTGCAAAATAGGTTTAACGATTTTGCAGGGCCGCCGTGTTTCAGCACTGCCCGCCATTCTTCCATTTTCCGCAATAATGACTTCGCAAACCCGGCTATTCTGCTGCGTCACAGGCTATGACAACCTTTAGACAGCGTTTGGGATCACCCCATCCACCACTAAAGGACATTAATGATGAAACTCTACCACTTCCCGCTTTCTGGTCATGCGCACCGTGCACGTCTGTTCCTGTCCCTGCTCGACCTGCCGCACGAGGTGATTGATGTTGATCTCGCTAACGGTGAACACAAATCCCCGGCGTTTCTCGCCATCAACCCGTTCGGTCAGGTGCCGGTGCTGGAAGATGAAGGCGTGTATATCTCCGACTCCAACGCCATTCTGGTTTATCTGGCGAAAAAATCAGGCCGCAGTGAGTGGTTACCTGAAGATGCGCTGGGTGCGGCGCAGGTGCAGCGCTGGTTATCTGTCGCGGCAGGTGAACTGGCTTATGGCCCTTGCGCGGCACGCTTGATTACCGTGTTTGGCCGCTCGTTCAACCCTGACGAAGTGATCGCCCGTGCGCACACCATTTTGGCGCTGATGGATCAACATCTTACCGGGCGTGAATGGCTGGTGGGTGATCGCCCGACCATCGCGGATATCGCGCAGTACAGCTACCTGATCGGCGCGCCGGAAGGCAACGTGGATCTCTCTGGCTATCCGGCGGTCAATGCGCTGTTACGCCGTATCGAAGCGCTGCCGGGCTTTGTTCCCTTCCCACAAACCGCTGCCGGTCTGCGCAGCATCGCGTGAGATAACCATCATGGGCGAGAAACTTCCGGTATGGCATGCAGGTGAAATAGCCCTGCATCAACAGGCGGGCGTAGCCGAACGCATGGCGGAAGTCGGCCAGCGCGTGATTCGCGACTACATGCCCGATCAGCATCGTGACTTCTACGCGCAGCTGCCGTTTATCGTGGCAGGCAGCGTGGACGCGCAAGGCGATGCCTGGGCTACGCTGCTGGAAGGCCAACCCGGTTTTATTTTCTCGCCCAACGCCACCACGCTGGATATTGCCGCCCAGCCCGATCCCCGCGATCCGGCGGCTGCCGGGTTCACTGACGGCGCACCGGTTGGCCTGCTCGGCATCGAATTGCACACCCGCCGCCGCAACCGCATGAACGGCGTCCTGAGCGCGATTGGCGGTGGCTTTCGGGTACAGGTAGAGCAGAGTTTCGGCAACTGCCCGCGCTATATTCAGCTGCGCGACTTCCGCTTTGCTCGCTCGCCCGATGAGCCTGCGACAGGTGAGATTGAAGTACTTAGCACGCTGGATCAGTCGGCTCTCACCACAGTTACCAACGCAGATGCGTTTTACGTTGCTACCTACAATGAACGGCAGGTGGATGCCTCGCATCGCGGCGGCAAACCCGGCTTTGTGCGCGTGAATGACGATGGCCTGCTGACCATTCCCGATTTTAACGGCAACCTGTTTTTCTCCACGCTCGGCAACATCCACCAGAACGGTAAAGCCGGGCTGCTGTTTATCGATTACCGCAACGGCGATACGCTGCAAATGACCGGTGATGCCAGCGTGATCCTCGATTCGCCGGAGATCGCTGCATTCCAGGGTGCCGAACGGCTGTGGACCTTCCGCCCGCGCCGCATCGTGCGCCGTCATGCCGCCCTCGCCTTGCGCTGGGAAACGGAAGCGGGCGGTATCTCACCGGCTTCAGAAATGACCGGCGACTGGCAATCGGCTGCCGAACGCCTGCGCGCCAGCGAACTGGCCCAGCGCTGGCGGCCATTCAGAGTGACGAAGATTGTTGATGAGAGCGCGTCGATTCGCTCATTTCATCTGATGCCAGATGATGGCGCGGGTTTGCTGCCGCACCAGGCCGGACAACATCTGCCGATTCGTGTGCCATTGCCCGATGCTGAGAAACCACTTATTCGCCACTACACCCTGTCCGTCGCGCCGTCAGACGGTTTTTATCGCATCAGCGTCAAACGCGATGGCGTGGTTTCGCGCTATCTGCACGATCATTTGCAGGTTGGCGATCGGCTTGAAACACGCGCACCAGCCGGTGATTTCACCATCGATGTACAAGAGACGCGCCCAGCCGTTTTGATGGCGGCGGGCGTCGGCATTACTCCGATGCTGGCGATGCTGCGTCATCTGGTTTATGAAGGACGCCGCAAACAGCGCATGCGCCCGACCTACTTTATTCAGTCCGCGCGCCATAAAGCTGAGCGCCCTTTTGTACGAGAGTTGGATGCGCTGCTGGCCGCGTCACAGGGCGCATTCAAGCTGGTGCGTGTGCTGAGCCAGACGGAAGAGGCGGAACAGGGTTTTGATTACGATATCGCCGGCCGCATCGATAAGGCGCTGCTTTCCCAGGTGCTGCCGTTCAACGACTACGACTTTTACCTGTGCGGCCCGCCGCAGTTTACGCAGGCAATTTATGACGGGCTGCGCAGCTACAATATCGCCGACCAGCGCATTCACGCGGAGGCTTTTGGTCCCTCATCACTGCAGCGCCACAAAGATGAAGCTGAGCCCGAACTGGCGCTGCCAGCGGTTGCAACTCATGACGTGCCGATTAAATTTATGACGTCGCTGAAAGAGGCGCGCTGGACACCGCAAAGTGGTTCACTGCTGGAACTGGCCGAAGCGCGTGGGTTAAGCCCGGAGTACAGCTGTCGTGAAGGGCATTGCGGCAGTTGCAAAACCCGGTTGCTGCGAGGTGCAGTCACTTACACAACCCTTCCGAGTGCCAGTGTGGCTAAGGATGAGGTGCTGATCTGCTGCGCGGTTCCCGCCCAGCAGGATGGGGGCATTGAAGAAATTCATCTGGATATTTAAGGGTGCACGACGGATCGATATTCAAATTAAAGTCATAACGCGCAGTAACCGATAACAGAATCATCACCTGAATCGGAGCAGTACGATGCGTATGCAACCATTGATTATACTACTATCCATGTGCACGAGCGGGCTGACCCTCGCGCAAAGTGTTTAATTACGCGTCACGGGCGTCATTCAACCGTCAGGTTGCGAAACGCAGTTCATTCAGCCAACACTTTCGGCATCATCACTCAGTACGTCGTATACGTTTCAGTGCCAGCCGGGAAATAATGCGGTATTACGCCAGGCTTATACACCTGATGGAGCGAAGATCGACATGACCGCTGCCAGGGGTAAACCCGGTGAAACCCACGGCCAACTGACTTTACATCGTATGCCCGCCACAGGTGCGCATAATGCTTACCTTGAGGTTTATTACTATTAGCGACATGCGTAATGCTTTTGAGTTTGAGCATTGAGATTGTAGTTGAAGTGAAATTAAGGCGAGAAAACCGAACAAGATGATAAATATCGCGGCTGGCATGACGTTAAAACCAGCCGCGCATGACACTAAATATTATTTATCAACCGGCCCACAACCACCGATGATTTTAGATATTGATACAGCCGGATGAAGTAAGTAATCGTAGTCACAATTCTTTTCTTTGTTGTACACACTTCCAGTACATCCAGACAGCAACGCGATTGCCGCAGCGGCAATTGAAAATTTAATAAGTTTATTCATTATAACGAGTCCATTTGTTAAAAATATTTCGAAGAGGTTGAATCACCAATCCCACTAGCTAGAAATCAAAAAATCACTGAGAATAGCGAGCAACAGAATATAAGAACCTTACAGCGCTTATGCGATAAATTATTAATTAAATACATAACTGAAGACAACATGACGAACCATCTCATTACTATCATTTTTTGATTAAATTTTTGTAGTGAAATCCTGACAACTTCCATTAATGTCAGGACATCCTTCAGGTTGATAAAATTAATCACCAATTAAAGAGTTAACAAGCATTTTAGGCAAATGACAAAACAAGTGTTTAAACCGTTATTTCGTTATTAGGGATTAAGCAGCATCCATACCGAATCTGGCATTCAGACCATCATATAATGTGGGCGACTACGCAAAAATGAAAACACGCCATTATTCTTACTGGCTCTAAAAATTCATCATATGTAACATTACCCATAGTTATTACATGATTGTTAATTAGGGACAGATAATGGCACTTCAGGGAACATTGATTCTAAATGGCGCAGATTATGTGCCTTTTAACCTTTACGGCGTTGGCGTTTTTATGGCGTTCTCAGGCAAAGGTGTTTACATGAACAACGCTGCATGTGGTGCAATTCTCAATGAAGGTCCAATACCACCGGGTAAGTACTGGATTGTAGAGCGTGGTAGCGGCGGCCTCTTATCAAGGTTGAAAGCAAAGTCCCAGGATTTCTATAACAGAATGTACGAAGGTGCTGAGTTTGACCGTGATGAATGGTTTGCTTTGTTCAGAGATGACTGGACTATAGATGATCACACTTGGATTGATGGAGTCAAACGTGGATTATTCAGACTTCATCCCGGGCGTGTATCGGAAGGTTGCATCACCTTAGTTCATAACTCCGATTATGCATTGATCCGTAATGCATTATTGCAGACTTCATTAATACGAGTTCCCTGCATGAAATCATTGATGGCACGCGGATGGATTGAGGTAATTGCCAGTGGCAATAACAACACTTGCCCGTAAGATAGCTAAAGTCATCTTCTATTTCGCTTTATCGTTGGTCGTCGGGCGAACATTAGGTAGTCCTGAAATATGGTTTAATTATGCATGGGCAACCCGTATTGCACATTTTTTTTACGGAGAGGGTGAGATTGGAGCAGACAATTTTTATGATTTATATTTCTACATCTCCGTGATCTCAGTATTTTCTATCACTACAGCAATTTACATTTTAACAATGAAGTTACTACGAAAAATAAGGAGTAGTTAAATGCCAATCCCTCCGTACATGTGGCTTAAAGACGATGGCGGCGCAGATATTAGAGGCTCTGTTGATGTGCATGACCGTGAAGGTAGTATTGAAATCATCGGATTAAGCCACGGTATCAGCCTTCCGGTTGATACCGCCGCTGGAAAAATAACCGGCACACGCCAGCACTCA
Source organism: Pantoea sp. BL1 (assembly GCF_000963985.1). NCBI lineage: Bacteria > Pseudomonadati > Pseudomonadota > Gammaproteobacteria > Enterobacterales > Erwiniaceae > Pantoea > Pantoea sp. BL1. The sequence continues at coordinate 243,739 of NZ_JZRH01000003.1, forward strand.
TCAATGCGTATTGAAAAGGAAGTTGATAGTTCAACGCCCTATCTTTATAAAGCGTCAGCTACCGGCCAGACGTTGAAGAGTGCTGAAATTCGTTTTTACAATATTAGCGATGCGGGGCAAGAGGTCTGCTATTACACGGTTCTGCTGGAAAACGTGAAGATCACCAGCGTTCATTGTGGCGTCCCCAATGTGAAATTATCTGGTAACGACAAGATGAATCATTCGGAAAGCGTCAGTATGCAATATGAGAAGATCACCTGGCGCATTGTAGATGGCAACATTCAATATGCCGATTCATGGAACGAACGTCCTACAGCTTAACGCGGGCTTTGTGTGCGCTGCTGCTGAATTAAGGCAAGGTCAGTAGGAACTGTGGCATGAGTGGATGTCTTTTACGGGGACAGAAAATCATCAGTCCTGCAGGCAAATCACCGCACATCTGATTTAGTCTGTAAGCCGCATGCCCTCCGTGAGGACTGCGCCGGAGCTTCAACTCCCGGAGTAACGAATACACCACCGGTCTGCGTGCAGGCCCTGAGCGCTGGCAATTGCTGGCGCTTTTTTATGTTCATCTCCACAAAACCACTTTATCGCTGACATCCGCTTTTAGCGGCAGGACACTGGAACGGCATTATTGTTGTTGTCTCAACAACCAGCCAATGTTTCAGCAACCTGAGAGAGACGCTTCCGTTGTTGCCATCTGAAACTTCATGACCTGAGAGAAGCGCTGCTTTAGTGGTGGTCGATCCGCTCAACATCATAGTGCGGATGTCACCTGTGCGATGAGGTTATTTGTACTGACCAGCCAGCGCAGCATAGCTATCCGCGCTTCCTGACGGAAGGCATTAATCCGTCAGGGATGAATGTTTCTCCGTCACTCTTTCCCACTCCTGGAGTAAACATCATGACTGCTACCACTACCAACAACGCTGCAAACAACACCAACAACACTTCTGCTAAAGCTGAATACTTAATTCTCAACATCAAGGGCCTGGGTTATCTGAGCAATATTCGCAGAATTGAAACCCTCACTGGCAGCTTCCTCAGCGTGGTGATTAATGCGCTGAGCGGCCCCACTTACAGCCCTACCTATGTGCGCTTTGATGTCACTGTCGCCGGTAAAGAAGCAACGGACCTTATAAGCCGCTGCCAGAAAGCCGTAGACGAGGACAAGAAAGTACTGCTTGGTTTTACTCTCAGCAACCTGACGTCTGACATTTTCACGCTAAATAAAGGTGATCATGCAGGCGAACAGCGCGTTAGCCTGAAAGCCAGACTGATGAAGGTCGATTGGATCAAGATTGGTCAGGCGATGGTTTATAAGGCTGAACGTGTGGAATCTATCCCTCCGTCACAACCAAAACCTAGCCAAAACTATGCGAATAATTCGTTTTAACTAACATAGCCCTGAAGATTTCAGGGCTTTTACTAGAATGCATCTTAAATCACATGGACTAGAATTCTTGATTTTATACTTCATCAATAGATAATAAATATTACCAAGCTATACCCCAAATTAGACGAACGATATTTAAATTTATCCTTACCTATTCATTCACCCCCTCTTAAGAATCAATTGGTTAATAATGTCGTAAAAAGCACCTTGATAAAAATCGAATCTCATTTATTTTATTTAATTATTTTAATTGAAGTGGCGATTTTTTTAATTCAATTGTAAGCCATTGAATATATGATCCAATGTTTTCGGTTAAGCTAATTCCTTCTCTACTACGTTCCACTAACTCTTGTAGTAAAATAGCATTTCGTTGAACTTCTAACTTACTTAGATCAAGATAGTCATATTCATTGAAAACACTACCAAAAATTACACTTTCCTCAATCATGTCACGCCATTTTATCGCGTATTCATCTTGATTATCCTTATCGAGCAAGTACGCAAATGCAGCAGCAATTGCATCCGCAAGTTGTATTCCATGAACAACTTTAGAATCAACTAAGTGAAGGGGTTCTTTCAAGTTGAATGTGATTGGGGAATTTACTCCAGAGAAGTTTGAGGTAAGCCTGTCTTCGCGGTTTATCATGGCTTCGAATATTGACTGGTCTTCACTTAATGGCTTTGACTGATCACAATAAGCTGTTAATTGAATATATTCTTGTCCCCAAGCGGCCAGAAGACTAAACAAAGCAGTATTAGTCAGATCTAGAGCCCACTTACCCGATCTTTCCCCAATGTATCCATCTAACTCGGCTATCACTGATTCTTTATTATACATTGCGAAAGCGCATATTTTTTCTAAAACAGGTGATATTCCATTTTGATTTGAATTTGAGAATAATGTATTAAGAGAACTAAAATCACCTTGGCGCATTAATCTTTCAAAGTCTTCAAATATCTCCTCAGCCATTTCCCCTCTTGTAGAAAGCTCAAGGTGAAGGATGTTGCTAATAAATTTATGAAAGTTAATCTCATAAAAAATTGAGTTTGCACTGGAGATTGCCGGTTCAAATATATACTCGAAAAACTTTCCGGCCAAGGCATATTTTTTATCTGATACAGAAACCTTGAACCTTCCTTTAAATTTCGTTAATATTTCATCAATGGCTTTTTTTCCGCGCATTCCTTTTAACAAACTACTCCCTTTAATTTCACTGCTTTGTATTCTATATTTTTTTAAAATATATTCCACGTAATCCTTGGCTTCTTCATGATGGCATTCTAAAGAAGCATAGCAAAATACGCTCTGTTCCTTTTGTAGTAAATTGTTACCTGTGAAACCAGACTCATCAAAATGCAACACTGCATGATCTTTAAATTCTACATCATTCATTGCCTTACTCCTTGTGAAAATTAAGAAAACCCTTTAATAAATATTTAAACGGTGAAAGGATGCCTCATGTTAACTTTGAAAACATCTCAATTTAATGATGTGCTCACCATTGAACACTGGTAAACCCAGTCCAATTCCTGATGCATTTAAAATGAAATCATTTTTAATAAAAAGTGTGAAAATCTCTGGGTATCACAATCCGCCATATGAATATACATTCACTTTTAAAAGGCTTTGTCTTCTACACTCTTCAACACCATGACAGTGCCTTTTATAATTTAAGTGCTAAAAGAAATCTTGTTGAAATCATTTTCAATAATTAGCAATTAAATTAATATCTCATTAATGAGTCTTATTAATGAGATATTAAAATCAACCTCATTTAAACTCTGACTAATTATTAATGCCCCCTGAAGCCTGTAGATAAAAACCTCAGGGTGGCAATTAATTAAACATTCTTAGAAAATAATACGCTCATTTTGTATTCATCCTCTGGCACCTGAACTCTATATATAAACCCTTCACACTCGGCCTCTGCCATTAAGATATTTTCGTGTAACAATTTCAAGTTTTTTTTCTGCTGCTGATTTGCTGTCATCAGAAAACTCTCAATACCTAGCTGATCTGAAAACTCAACATAAGAATATAGCAATCTTATGATTCCAGAAACAACGTCAGATAGTTGAATTTCCAACTTATTCTCTGAGTCTATGAAGCTGTATTTTAATTCTGAAAACTCATTAACTTCATTTCCCTCTGGTTCATAACTAACTAAAGCCTCTATAGTCGGTTCAATCGAGTCTTCTTTATCTAAATAATGATGAGAGTTTTTAAATCCCATCATTCTATTCATATAAAAAGATGAAAATGAGCCGATTAACATATCAATTTCATCATCAAAGGTTAATTCAATGCTGTCAGCCTCTTTACACTTTGATAAAAATCGCGTTAAGTCGATTAGCTTATAATCGTCATGTTTTGGTAGTTTATTTTCGATAGAGCGGGATGCGTTTGAATTCTTTCTTGCAAGTTTATGAAGCCCTCTAAAAAAACGCGATGCATCTTTGTTGGATATCGATGGGTAATCAAAGCTTTTTATGTATTTAAGAAACCCTTCTTTATCCACCCTGATTAAAGTGTAAAGGCAACTTTTAAAATAATCAATTTTAGCCCTTACATCATCCTCACTTTTACTTCCTATTAAAATGTATTCAGCAGCATTGTTTTTCAGAAGATAATCTACAGCGTCTTCAATTAAATCAAGAAAAGACCAATAAACAGTATTAACTGCAAAATAATGAATGTTATATTTGCTCTTTAATAACCAATTTAAAAATACCTCTATCTTCCTTGAGTCAAGCATTTCATGGAAGTCACCTTTTATTATGTGTTTTAACTTTATTTCATTTATGTTTTTTGGCAGAGATAATGCGGTAAGCATTTCATTTAGAGTATTGTCGTAGACACCCTCATCAGTAACAATTCCACCTATAACGAAAATAGGAGAATAGGGGTTCTGTGGATTGTAATCGGTATTATACTTATGGCCTCTCAAGGAGAACACCCTTATGTTATTACTCTCATCATAGTAGAAGTCATATTTATTGTCATTTGTAACATATCCGTATTTCATTTTCATCTCCTGATTAAACTAAATTGATTCGTAGTAATTAACTAGTCCCTTGCAAAACTCTTTTCCTGCGGCCACATCACCAAATCGACCGATTGCTTTTTTTAGCAACATAGCTTTTTCGCTCGGGTGCCTAGAGGGATCAATTTCTGATTGTAAATTATGATAAAAAAGAACGCGCGAATACTCACCAATATGAAAGTTATACAGGTGAGCATCGATAGCCTTCGTAACTTTCCAGACAATACTTTGATACTCGAGAAGTTTAACTCTTGTCAATTTTTCACTTGGCAAGATAGATAAAACTCCTTTTTCTCTCGAAGACTCAATATCCCTTCCAAAAGCGTGTGCAACATTATTTCTTAAGTTCCTCATCTTATCCAATTCAGATATATGACCTTCTAAATACTTCGGGATCCGATCAAACACTTTTTGATAAGAATTTACACGACTACCCCAGGTGCCTTTAGTACATGATGTTACTATTTCTTCAATTCCATGAGGTTTCTTTTTATTATGCTTAAGTATTTCGATTCCATCTATTCGATTAGAAATGCCATATAAAACCCCAATGTCAGACTCAATTGCTAACGGTATAATTGTCGCCATGTAAGTTTCAAGGTTTGACATAATTGAAACGAGAGCATTTAAATTAACCCAATTTTCAAGTTGATTGTACGAAGCAACCCACTGCTCGAGGCTCTCAAACCTTTCGATATCTTTTTTTTCACGAAATTTAAAATGCACTTCTGGTGTATCAGTTAAATTCGCACCGTTAGACTTCAAATTAGTAAATGTGTATCTATATGAGTTATCAAATGTAGTAAACATTCTTAATAACTCATTATTATGTTTTTTAAAAACAGACCATGCCCAAGATGATTTAGACTGCGGGGTCCATCTTTCAAAAGTGTATTGACTCCTTGACACGTAATTTTCTCCTTAAAGTAATCAACAAACATTTAACCATTTATAAAAAACCTATAAATTTATACCAACAACACAAGAAGAAGAATTAATAACTTTTTTAAAATAATCAAAATAACCTTGATTATGAAAAACACTCACCTGCGTTATTTCATAGATCTTAATATTTATCAATTGGTTATAGAAATAAAGTCGGTTAACTAGATGAACTTCAATATACCAATCCCCCTACATACTGGCAAGAAACGGAGTACACAATCAATAAATTTATTTAATGTGGTAGCTATTAATTCTTTCTCTTGTTTGCGTAAAGCGTTTACATCTCGCTATATGATTCAGGAGGAACGAATGATTAAACCCTTTAGTACGTTATTTTATACTTTAACGTTCATTTTATGTGCAGAGTCAAAAGCTCTAGAAGTTGAATACTCAGGTGCCGAACCTCTTTCTTCAATTGAAATTAGCCAACATGCTAATTTCAATGATTCGCTTAGATATGAAAAATTGGTGAAAGGATCAAGAGGGAGCTATCACCAGATATTGATCAACTCACAGCATTAGGTATTGAAGCCCGCAACGACGCTGAACGCCGTCATTACGCCGAACTCTGGGTAAAACAGGAATACGAGCGCACCGAAAAATAGCTCAAATTCCAGCGCGAAGTTGATGCTGCCTGGAAACGCCTGATGCCCAACATGTTGCCGGTTAGCATGGGCAACTCCGCAGGTATCGCGCATGACTCAGGCGGTCGGCTCGCACTATTCGTGCGTGAGGCAGATTGCCAGCGCTGCGATGCCAGACTCTCAGCCGTTCTCGCCGATAAACTCCCCGTTGATATCAACTTTGTCGATAGCGAGGCAGCGATCAGAAACTCCGCAACTGGGCGCAGCAGCACCGCATTCCCACCGAACAAATCCGCGAACTCCGCATCACACTGAACCACGATGGAGGCCGCTGGTTGCGTTAAGGCAATGGCATTATGCAGGTCCTTCTCCAGCAGAGGGAAAGCGGATGGCATATCGCAGCGTTCTAACCGTAGCTTTGTTGCTGAGTGCCGCCAGCTCTGTGGCGTCAACCAGTATGCAAAGCGTACCGTCGGGTTATCAGAAAGTCGCTCTGCAACACGGCGTTCCAGCTTAATCACTTTACTCACTGACGTTGGCTAAATAATCGCGTAAGAAGCCGCACGGTAAGCGCCCATGGCTTTAGAGAATTAATCTAGCAGGTAGATCTGCCTAATATTAAAGCGCAAGAATCAAGAGTAACGATTTTGATGGGGTAAAAGCAGGGAGATATTTAGAAACCCAAAAAAGCAAAAACCCAGCCATAAAGGCTGGGTTTTCAGAATGTTGGTGCCCGGACGCGGAATCGAACCACGGACACGGGGATTTTCAATCCCCTGCTCTACCGACTGAGCTATCCGGGCAACGGGGCGCATTAAACCCTACTCAGGCCGCACCGTCAAACGCTTTTCAGCAAAAATCCGCTGACTGCTGGCTTTTACAGCAACCTTCAGACCATCCGGTAAAAAATTTCTGCAACTACCAACTTTAGCGGTGAATTTTTAACCGCATCCGCCGATAACCGATGTGACGACAAATACCAATAATAAGGTCCACCATGTTTAGCACAATTACATCGGGAATCCTGTCACGCCTGGCGTGGCAAAAACGCGCTCGCAGCAGTGCAACGCTCAGTTCGTTGCAGGATGCGATTGCGATGGTTGAATTTACGCCGGAAGGCCACATACTCACCGCCAATGAACTGTTCCTTGAACGGATGGGATACAAGCTGAAGGAGATTGTTGGCCAGCATCACAGCATGTTTTGCACGGCTGATTTAGTCCAGTCTCCGCAGTATCGCGATTTCTGGCGCCGCCTGAACCGTGGCGAAGGCTTTAGCGACAAATTCCTGCGCGTGGCAAAACACAGCCGCCCAATCTGGCTGGAAGCCAACTATGTGCCGGTGCAGGACCGCAGCGGCCGGGTGATTAAAATCGTTAAGCTGGCGAGCGATATCACCGCACGGATTATTGATGCGCAAGAGCAGCGCGCCATGACCACCGCCATTGAGCGTTCGATGGCGGTCATCGCCTTTAACCTCAAAGGCGAAGTGCTGATGACCAATGACAATTTCCTTAAAACCATGGGTTATCGCAGCGATGAAGTGATTGGCGTTCATCACAGCCAGTTCTGCCCGCCGCAGATGCGCAACAGTGACGAGTATCGCCGCTTCTGGCACAAGCTGAATCAGGGCGAATATATCTCCGGCCAGTTTGAGCGCGTTAACAAACTGGGACGCACCGTGTGGCTGCGTGCCACTTATAACCCGGTGTTCAATGAAGCGGGCGAACTGTACAAAGTGGTGAAATTCGCCACCGATGTCACTGCACAGGTGGAGAAGAACCATCTGGAGCGCGAGGCGGCACAGCAGGCGTATCAAACGGCGCTGCAAACCAGCGAAAGCACACGCCTCGGTGCCACGGTGATTGAAAACAGTGTGCAAACCATCAATGAGCTAGCGGGCGAACTGCACGGTATTTCCGGCGATATCAGTAACCTCAGCGAATCCTCAGATCGCATTGGTGCGATTGTCGAGAGCATTCGCCGCATCGCCGATCAGACCAATCTGCTGGCGCTCAACGCCGCGGTGGAAGCCGCGCGTGCCGGGCAACATGGTCGCAGCTTTGCTGTGGTCGCTAACGAGGTTCGCACGCTGGCGGCGAACATCAACCGCGCCACCACCGAGATTGAGAATATGGTGCAACATAATCACACTCTCGCCGAAAAAGCGTTGAAGGGCATCGAATCTAACCTGAAACGTGCCGATCATGGCGTCGTGTTAGCCAAAGAAGCGGGTGGCGTGATCTCAGAGATTCGCGGCAGCTCCAGCGAAGTGGTGCGCGCCATCAGTCATGTGGCTGAAGCCTTGAAAGAAGAGTGATTTTTGTCTTATCTCTTCTTCTATTGCACTGCTGTGACATAAAACTGTCATAACAGTGCAGTAATCTAGGATAAATCCTAATCAATGCCAGAATAATTCTTATGCAGCTGCCTGATTTACGCGCAGGATTAACCTCCCTGTCGAGCCGTTCCCGTGCGCGTTCGCTGTGCATTGAGGTACCGTTTGTGAGTCCCGCCATGGACAACACAGCGGTCATGGCTTTGTTTACCGAGCACAAAGATTTGATCGGTTTGCCGGTCATCGAGAACGGCACGCCGTTTGGCATGATCAACCGCCATATCTTCCTGTCACAGATGACGCGCCCGTTCTTCCGCGAACTCTATGACCGCAAAAGCTGCATCGCTTTTATGGATAAAGAGCCGCTGGTGATTGATGCCGATACCGAGTTGGATCAGGTGGCGCATCAGGTGGTGGCAACCGGTGATAAATCGGTCACCGACGGATTTATTTTGACCGAACAAGGCCGCTATATCGGCATCGGTTTGGGGATCGATTTGATCCGCACCGTCTCCGATTTGCAGGCGCAACAGCATCAACAAATTTTGCAGAGTATCGATTATGCACGCGTGATTCAGGACGCGATGCTTGATCGCTCAAAACAGCAAATGGCCCAGCAACTCAATGACTGGTGCCTGCACTGGCAGCCGCGCGATGGCGTGGGCGGCGACTATTATGCATTCCATCAGGATGAACACGGCTGGCTGGCATTGATTGCCGACTGCACCGGCCATGGCATTCCGGGTGCCTTCATGACGGTGATCCTGCAATCCGCGCTGGAAAACGCGCTGCAGAAAAACCGTCGGGCACCGTCCGATCTGCTGCAATCACTGAATCGTCATATTAAACAAACCCTTGGGCAGCTCAATGCCACGCAGCAGACGTCGCTCTCCAACGACGGCTGTGATGCTATCGCGCTGCGTCTTGATACTCACCAACATCAACTCAGCTGGGCCAGCGCACGCATGCATGCGCTGTTACATCCGGCTGCTGGCGAAGCGGAATCGCTAAAGGCCGATCGCGTCGGTGTGGGTTACACCGATACGCCGCAGGATTACATCTGGCCGGAACATCAACGCACGCTGCATCCCGGCGATATGTTGTTGGTGATGACCGATGGCGTGACCGATCAGCCCGGCGGTGAACGCCATATTATGTTTGGCAAAAAGCGCATTCAGACGCTGGTAACACAATATCAAACCCTGCCGATGGGCGAGCTGTCAGCGACCTTTGAGCGGGAATTTCTCAACTGGCAAGGCAACCAGCCGCGACGCGATGACGTCACCTGGTTTGGCTTCCGTTATTGAATGAGCACCCTATGAACTCAGGTTCAACCCTTAGCCGCGTACCGCCAGAAAGCGTTGCACTGCACTATACTGGCTTCTTCTCGCCGCAGAACATCACCGCCATGGGCGAGGTGATTAAGGTCTTTCTGGAGAACCAGCAGGCGCCGGTAAAAGTGCGCCGCCGCTTGTTCTCCAGCTTTGTTGAAATCGTACAGAATATCCTGCGTTATTCGCAGGATAGCCGCGTCATGAACCACGCCGAGCAGGATTTTCGCTTTGGCACCGTTACGCTGCGCGTAGATGGCGACAACTACGTGCTGGAAAGCAGCAATCAGGTCGATGAAGTCGCCTGTGAGCAGCTGCGTTACTGGCTGGATTTGCTGCGTACCATGAGCAATGAAGAGATCAAACAGGCCTACCGCGTAGGTCTGCGAGCTGAGAGCCCTGCCACAAGCAAAGGGGCCAACATAGGATTACTGACACTTGCCCGCGATGTCAGTGAACCGCTGGAGTATGAACTGCGTCCGCTGGAGTCCAGTGGTTACGCCACGTTTTGGCTCAAAGCCACCATTCACCAGGATTGAATTGTTTATGCAAAACCTTGTTATTGCTGCCACAGAAAGCACTCCCGAGGTCAATTTTGACTTCGAAAGCGGCCATTTTTCCCTGCGCGGAGAGTCCTGGCCAGAAAACGCCGCCGCCTTCTACCGTCCGTTGCTGGATGCGCTGGAAAGCTGGCAGCCCGCACAAAGCGGCCAGACCGAAGCCAATATTGCCCTACGCTATTTCAACAGCTCCAGCACCAAAATGCTGTTCAGCCTGTTTGATCTGTTCAATCAGCTGGCGCAGAAAGGCCAGAAGGTTGAACTCAACTGGTTCTTTGATGAAGAAGATGATGTGTCTGAAGAGTTCGGTCAGGAACTGGCGCTGGACTTTACCGATCTGCAGGTCAATCTGCGAGCGGAAATGGCCTCATGATGGACCTGAATGAGCTGTTTCGCGAAGAGAGCGAGGTGCTAACGCGCGCTCAGGATGTTGCGGCTCAGACCTCGCTCAGTGCAGACGATTATCGTAATGCGTTGCTGAACGTTAATCGCCACTATCAGCGCCTGATGCGCGAGACCTATCGCATGATCTCGCGCAGTGACCGTGCTGAACGCGAGCTGAACCGCGTCAATGAGCAGCTGCATCAACTGGCTCAGGAGCTGGAATACAAAGCCAGCCACGACCCTCTCACCGCTGTCTGGAACCGCGGTGCCATCATTCAGCGTATTACGAATACGTTGAGCAATGGCCCGGCGGCACTGATCATTCTCGATATCGACCACTTCAAGAAGATCAACGATGAGTTCGGTCATCCAATGGGTGATAAGGTGATTTGCGGCCTGGTGTCGCGTATTCAGACGCACTGTCCGGAAGAAGCCAGCATTGGCCGTATTGGCGGTGAAGAGTTTACCGTGCTGTTGCCGCACTACCGTTTATCAGACGCGGTGATTGTCGCGGGCGCAGTTCACGCCTCACTGAACGCCTCGCCATTGGCGGTGCTGCCGGGTCAATTAGTCACGGCCAGCCTCGGCGTGAGCTACGGCAAACCGGGTTCTGATTTCGAAACCCTGTATAACAATGCTGATGCCGCGCTATATGATGCGAAAAACCACGGTCGCAACCGGGTTTTCTTCCGCTAGAAGAGCCTTGTCGCGGCACCATTTATAGCGCAGAGATTAGCAATACTGCTTTATCAAGTTCGCGCGATAAATCGCACCGCAAAGATGGGTGCGGTCTCGCGCAAATTAATTTTTCTGCGCTGTTTCCACCGGCGGCTCAGACGGTGGCGGCAGGAAGATGTGATCGAGAATATTGCGCATCAACGGCGCGGCCGTCACCCCTTCACTTCCCCCGTTTTCCAGAATCAACGCCACCGCCACTTTCGGATCATTAAAGGGTGCGAAGGCGGTATAGAAGATGTGGTCACGCAGGCGCGTCGGGATCATTTTCGCGTTGTAGACCTGGTTCTGCTTCAGACTGAACACCTGAGACGTCCCCGACTTCGCCGCAATGCCGTAAGGCGCGGTGTGGAAGTACTTATAACCGGTGCCGTTCGGTGCATTGGCCATGCCAAACATCGCATGACGCACCAGCGACCAGTAAGGTGATTTTGGATCGCCAATCTGCGGCTGCGGGTCTTTCGGCTGATATAGCTGCTGCTCAGTGCCACGCTGCGATTTCTCCAGCAGGTGCGGATTAATCACCCGGCCATTGTTGAGCAGTGCCACCAGCGCTTTCACCATCTGAATCGGCGTAGCAATCCAGTAACCCTGCCCAATTCCCACCGAAACCGTATCGCCCTGATACCACGCGTGTTTGTGTACTTTCTGCTTCCACTCACGGCTTGGCAGCAGTCCGGCATACTCTTCATTGAGATCGATGCCGGTCGGTTTGCCATAGCCAAACTGGCTCAGCATGGTATGAATACGATCGATGCCCATCATAAACGCCACCTGATAGAAGAAGCTGTCCGCCGACTCCTCAATCGCCTTGGTGACATCCAGCGTGCCATGCCCCGATTTTTTCCAGTCACGATATTTACGATCGGTGCCTGGCAGTGTCCAGGTCGGTGCGCCGAAGATGGTAAAGCTGGGGGTGATCACCTTGGTCAGCAGCGCGGACATCGCCATATAAGGTTTGACCGTCGAAGCCGGTGGATACAGGCCTTGCGTGACGCGATTGATCAGTGGCAGGTTTTTGTCCGCCAACAGTGTTTTGTAGGCTTTGTAGCTGATGCCTTTTACAAACGGGTTCGGGTCATAGCTCGGTGCAGATACCATCGCCAGCACGCTGCCATCGCGCGGATCTTCGATCAAGGCCGCTGCACGCTGGCCCACCAGCTGGCTCTCAACGTACTGTTGCAGATGCAGATCCAGCGTCAGATAGACGTTCTGCCCGGCAACCGGCGGCACTTCTTTCAGCACGCGCACAATACGACCGTGGTTATCCACTTCCACTTCCTGATAACCGGTTTTGCCGTGCAAAATTGACTCGTAATAGCCTTCAATGCCCTGCTTACCGATGTTGTGGTCGGCAGCATAGTTTTCGCCGACGCCTTCGGCATTCAGGCGTTTAAAATCGTTATCATTGATCTTGGAAACATAGCCCACCACATGGGCTAAATCGGCGCCATAGGGATACTCGCGATCCTCATAGGTGTCGATGGCCACGCCGGTGAAACGGAACTGATTGACGGAGAAGCGCGCCACCTGCTCATCGGTGAGTTCTGCTTTTAACTCGACCGGCTTATAGCGGCTGTTCTGTTTGAGTTCGTGCTCGAAGGTTTCAATTTCTTCCGGTGTCAGGTCGACAATCGGCGTCAGCTGCTTCAGCGTTTCCTGCATATTGTCGATTTTGTACGGCGTCACGAGAATGTCGTACCAGGTGACGTTACGCACCAGCGGAATACCGTTGCGATCGTAGATCAACCCTCGCGTCGGCGCGATGGGGATCATTTTGATGTCGTTTTCGTTGGACCGCGTCTGGTAATAGCTGTGCTGATCCACCTGCAGACGATACAGGTTAACGCCAAGGATAATGAAACAGATGACGACCAGAGCAAAAGCGACAAGCGCACGGCGGACAAACAGTTTTTCTTCAGCTTCGAAATTACGGAAATTCATCAGGGGGGCTTAGTCTCTTTGTTATCACGCTAATGATAAGCAGAGATTGCTTTAGAGCCAGCACGAAGATGCACAAGCCTGGGTAAAAGTGTGTCAGATGTTTACGAGGAGAGGTTCAGGTCGCCCTGAGTGGTATCGCTGATTCCGAGCGGTGACTCACGAGGTCGTCATAAATGGCAGGGTGAAGAATAAGGTCGCCATCAATGACGACCCTGTGCGCTGATGCGTTTCGTCAGGTGCGCCTTGCAGCGCACCGAACAAAACAGCCGGGATTAATCCCCCAGCAGCACCGACTCCAGCGCGATCTTGATCATATCGTTGAAGGTGGTCTGGCGCTCAGCAGCCGTGGTCTGCTCGTGCGTGCGGATATGATCCGACACGGTGCAGATGGTCAACGCTTTAGCCCCGAACTCCGCTGCCACACCGTAGATACCGGCGGCTTCCATTTCCACGCCCAGAATGCCGTACTTCTCCATCACATCGAACATCTGCGGATCTGGCGTATAGAACAGGTCAGCAGAGAAGATATTGCCGACGCGCGCGTCCACACCCAGCGCTTTGGCGGCATCAACCGCGTTACGCACCATGTCGAAGTCCGCAATCGCCGCGAAGTCGTGATCCTTGAAACGCATACGGTTCACTTTGGAATCGGTGCAAGCACCCAGACCAATCACCACGTCACGCAGTTTCACATCGGCACGCACCGCGCCGCAGGAACCGACACGGATGATTTTCTTCACGCCGAAATCAGTGATCAACTCTTTGGTGTAGATCGAGCAGGATGGAATACCCATACCGTGGCCCATGACCGAAATCTTACGACCTTTGTACGTCCCGGTGTAACCCAGCATGCCGCGCACGTTGTTCACTTCAACCGCATCTTCCAGGAAGGTTTCTGCGATGTGCTTAGCGCGCAGCGGATCGCCTGGCATCAGCACCACGTCCGCGAAGTCACCCATTTCTGCATTAATATGAGGCGTTGCCATGGTTATTTTCCTTTTTAAAATTGGTGGGCTGTTTTACAGCAGGCTTTTGCCGTAGTCCATGCTGGACAGGCCAAAATACTTCGCAATGGTCTGGCCGATATCCGCAAAGGTATCGCGATAACCCAGCGATCCTGGCTTCACTTTTGGACCATAAATCAAAATCGGGATGTGCTCGCGCGTGTGCTCGGTGCCCTTCCAGCTTGGGTCACAACCGTGGTCGGCGGTGAGGATCAGAATATCCCCCTCTTTCACCAGCTCCATCAGCTCCGGCAAACGACGGTCAAAGAACTCTAAACCACCGGCATAACCGGCGATATCGCGACGATGTCCCCAGGTGGAGTCAAAATCAACGAAGTTAGTGAAGACGATGGAATTGTCCGGCGCCTTTTTCATCTGCTCGATGGTGGCGTTAAACAGTGCATCCAGCCCGGTAGCTTTCACTTTCTGGGTGATGCCCTGCTCGGCGTAGATATCCGCAATTTTACCCACTGAAATCACTTCACCGCCCTTCTCGTCCACCAGCTTTTTCAGCATGGTTGGCGCAGGCGGTTCCACGGCGAGATCGTGGCGGTTGCCGGTACGCTCGAAGTTGCCCGCTTTGTCGCCGACAAACGGACGCGCAATCACACGGCCGATGTTGTAACCGCCGTTGGTCAGCTCTTCACGCGCGATTTCGCACAGTTCGTACAGTCGATCCAGACCAAAGGTCTCTTCGTGACAGGCAATCTGGAATACCGAGTCCGCCGAGGTGTAGAAAATCGGCTTGCCGGACTTCATGTGCTCTTCGCCCAGTTGGTCGAGGATCACCGTACCGGACGAATGGCAGTTACCAAGATAACCCGGCAAATCGGCGCGTTTTACCAGCACGTCGAGCAGCTCCTGCGGGAAGCTGTTCTCTTTGTCGCTGAAGTAGCCCCAGTCAAACAGCACCGGCACGCCGGCGATTTCCCAGTGGCCTGACGGCGTATCTTTACCGGATGACAGCTCACTGGCGTAAGCGTAGGCACCAATGATTTCAGCATTGGCGTCGAGGCCAGGCGGGAAGCGGCCTGTAGAGAGTTCAGCGGCTTTACCCAGACCGATCGCGGTCAGGTTTGGCAAATGCAGCGGGCCTTCGCGACCTTCATTGGCGCGGCCTTCGAAGCACGCTTCGGCGATATGGCCGAGCGTATCCGATCCTTCATCACCGAATTTATCGGCGTCTTTGCTGGAGCCGATCCCGAAGGAGTCGAGAACCATAATAAAAGCACGTTTCATGCAAGTCTCCTGCGCAATGGCGCGATGACAAGTCAAAAAAAAGCGATCAGATCAGTATACCCGAATGGCCGCTCCCTGGCACGAAGAAGCGTTACTCGCTGACGCGGCGATAGACCACCGGCGTTTCCGCAGGCGCACTGTCACTCAACGTGATAGCCGCTTTGACCGCTTCCGCAGCCTGCTGCCACTGCGCTTCCGACGCGGCATGAATCACCGCCAGCGGGCGCTGTGCATCAACCTGCGTGCCGAGCGTGGTCATGTCACTTAAGCCCACGCTGTAATCAATGCTGTCGCTGGCACGCTGACGGCCCCCACCCAACGACACCACCGCCATACCCAGCGCACGGGTATCCATGGCGCTGACAATCCCGGCGCGATCGGCATACACCGCTTTGCTCAGGGTCGGTGCAGGCAGATAGCTATCCATACGCTCGATAAAATCAACCGGGCCGTTCTGCGCCGCCACCATGCGCGCGAACACTTCCGCCGCTTTACCGTTATCCAGCACGTTTTGCAGTTTCTGCCGCGCTTCGGCGTCGTTCTCTGCCAGTTTGCCGGAGATCAGCATTTCCGAGCACAGCGCCATGGTCACTTCCAGCAGGCGTGGATTGCGCGCCTCACCGGTGAGGAACTGCACCGCTTCACGCACTTCCAGCGCGTTACCGGCGGTGGATGCCAGCACCTGATTCATATCGGTGAGCAGCGCGGTGGTTTTACAGCCCGCACCGTTCGCCACGCCAACAATCGCCTGCGCCAGATTTTCTGAAGCTTCAAAGGTCGGCATAAAGGCACCGGAACCGACTTTCACATCCATCACCAGCGCATCCAGTCCTTCCGCCAGTTTCTTGGCGAGGATCGAGGCGGTAATCAGCGGGATCGAGTCAACGGTAGCGGTGATATCACGCGTGGCGTAGAAACGCTTATCGGCAGGCGCCAGTGAGTTGGTCTGGCCAATGATGGCAATACCCACATCTTTGATGATTTGGCGGAAACGATCGTCACTCGGGAAGATATCGAAACCGGGGATCGCTTCCAGCTTATCCAGCGTACCGCCGGTGTGACCGAGGCCGCGCCCGGAGATCATCGGGACATAACCGCCACACGCGGCCACCATCGGGCCGAGCATCAGCGATGTTACGTCGCCCACGCCGCCGGTGGAGTGCTTATCAACAATCGGGCCGTTGAGATTCAACGACTTCCAGTTAAGCACCGAACCGGAATCGCGCATCGCCATGGTCAGCGCCACACGCTCTTCCAGATTCATATCGTGGAAGTAGATGGTCATTGCCAGTGCGGCAATCTGACCTTCTGATACGCTGTTGTCGCGCACACCATTGATGAAGAAACGGATCTCCGCCTCGCTCAGTGGCTGGCCGTCGCGTTTTTTTCGAATAATTTCTTGTGGCAGGAACAAGGTTGCCTCCCCGAGGGATTGCTGTGAAATGCACCAAACATTCTTTGGGTCGCCATTGATGGCGACCCTGAGGCTGGGATCAGTAGCCCGCTTTGCTGGTCGCAGTCGCGTGGCCCAGAGTGTTCAGCAGGCTCGCCAGCAGGCTTGAAGCACCAAAGCGGAAGTGGCGTGCATCCGCCCAGCCTTCGCCCAGAATGTCATCCGCCAGCTTCAGATAGATCGCGGCATCTTCCGCCGTACGCACGCCGCCCGCAGGCTTAAAGCCCACCTGCTGCTGCACGCCTTTATCGTGAATCACCTGCATCATGATGGCTGCCACCTCTGGCGTGGCGTTCACCGGCACTTTACCGGTGGAGGTTTTGATGAAATCCGCACCGGCATCGATAGCGATTTCAGAAGCGGCGCGAATCAGCGCTTCTTCTTTCAGTTCACCGGTTTCGATGATCACTTTCAGCAGCACGTTGGCAGCGGCGCAGGCTTCTTTACAGGCTTTCACTAGCGCAAAACCGATGTCGCGATTGCCAGCAATCAGCGCGCGATACGGGAAGACCACGTCCACTTCGTCTGCACCGTATGCAATCGCCGCACGGGTTTCTGCCAGCGCGATCTCTACGTCATCGTTGCCGTGCGGGAAGTTAGTGACCGTGGCGATGCGGATATCAGGCGTGCCCTGCTCGCGCAGTGCTTTACGTGCCGCAGGGATGAAACGCGGATAGATGCAAATGGCCGCGGTGTTACCGGCTGGCGACTTCGCCTGATGACACAGCGCGATCACCTTCTCATCGGTGTCATCGTCGTTCAGGGTGGTCAAATCCATCAGTTGCAGGGCGCGTTGTGCGGCCGCTTTAAGATCGGTCATGATGCTCTCCAAAAGGTGACCGGCAGACTGTGCCCACCGGATAATGTGATAATTCTAACAAACCACACCTGAATGAATTGCGCTTCATGTCACATGAAAAAAGAAAATTCGTCATATGAATACAATTATTTAGTGATTTAAGTCACAAATAACCGCCAGCACACCCGTTTTCAGGCGCAATACAGGTTGTGAATATTATCACAAATCAGGGCAAAAAAGGGTAATGCCGATTTTATTACTGTAGCCAATGCCCGCCAAAACCGCGGGAAATCCAGATTGTGTCGGGAGGGGATCAGGCAGGCAGGGCAAACACGCGCAGGCTGTTTTGCCACAGCGTATCGGCAATGATATCGGGTGATTCACTGCGCAACTGACACAGCACATCAAACACGTTACGCGCGCGCTCAGGACGGTTGGGCTGCCCCTGATAACCCTGCAACGGCATATCGGGCGCATCGGTTTCCAGCAACAGCGAGGTGAGCGGCAGGTTAGCAATGGTGTTGCGGGTTTTACTGGCGCGTTCATAGGTGATGGTGCCGCCCACGCCGATCGCATAGCCAAGCTGAATAAAACGTTCTGCCTGCTGCTGGCTGCCCGCAAAACCGTGTACCACACCACGGCGCGGTAAATCATGGCGACGCAAATGCAGCGCCAACTGATCGTGGGTGCGACGCGAATGCAGGATCACCGGCAAATCATACTGTTTCGCCAGTTTGAGCTGTGCATCCAGTAACCGCGTCTGCTTATCAAATTGCGCGTCTTGCATGTACAGATCGAGGCCGATCTCGCCGATCGCCACGCGTTTGCTATCCGGCGTTTTCAACCACTGTTCCAGCTGATCCAGGTGCGCATCCTGATGCGCGGCAATATTGATCGGATGCAGCCCTAATGCGGCATACAGCGCCTCGTGCTGTTGCGCCAGCTGGCTGACCAGTGCAAAGCGACTGGCATCGACGCTCGGCACAATAATGCGTTCCACACCTGACTGCGCCGCGCGGGCGATGCTGCCTGTGGCGTCATCGACAAAAGGCGGGAAATCGAAATGGCAGTGGGTGTCGATAAATCTCATGCCAGCGATCCTGCATCAAAATCGGCATCATTATCCGCCAGCGGCGGCGTATGCACGGCACGATTGTCTGGCGCATTCGCCACGGCGGCCGGCGGTGTCACGGTGGTCTGGCGCAGGAACGGTTCGGCATCGCTCAGCCATTGACCCAGCGTCGCGAGGAAATAGCGGCCGCTGCGGCGCCCTAAATGGTAATCCTGATTCAATGAAGCCAAACGACTGCCCAGCGCCATACTCGCCAGCGGTTTCGGCGGGTAAATTTCAATGATGCGCAGGTCGTCTGGCGGCTGTTCGATAAACTGCTGAATCTCACGATAGCTCTCTTCATGGTGATGCAGGATGTTGATCATCGGCTGCAGCGCGCTGTCACCCAGCCAGCGCTCCATGCGTTTGAACCATTTCGGCGTATAAGACATTTGTGACGGCACGGTGCGGATCACCACAATGGTATCGGCGCCACGCCGTGCCGCTTCGCGCACCGGTATCGCATCGCTGATACCGCCATCCAGATAGTTCACCCCATCCATCAGCACGCCGCTGCGATAGAATCCCGGAATGGCGCTGGAAGCTTTGATCACGTCATGCCAGTTCAGGTTGGTGGGATTGAAATATTCGGCGCGGTAATCATCTCCCCGGCAGGCGCACATATAGAACTCGTTGCCTTTGGCAAACAGCCCTTCGGCGTTGCTGAGCGATAAGGGAAACTCTTGTTTGGTGATGTCAATCAGCCAGTCGAGATCGATCAGATGGCCGCCGCGCACAAAGCGCAACGGATCAAAAAATAGTTTGCTGGTGGTATAACGCGTGATGACGCGGCGCGCGTAGCCCGGTTGGGCGCAAACAAACGCAGACAGGTTTTGTGCTCCAGCGGAGGTGCCCAGCATCAATTGAAATGGGTTAAAACCGGCGCGTTGAAACTCATCAAGGACGCCTGCGGTGAAGATGCCGCGTTGACCGCCGCCTTCACAGACCAGGGCAATTTTTTTGGATTTAAATGGGGTGAGCGCCAGTGGCTCAAAGGTGTCCAGTGACACCGGGATGCGTATTCCCAATGGATGTCCCTCAGTTTTCCTGCTCTGAGGGAACCGCTGACGGCAGCATCCCGGAGAACCAGTCATTGTCATTCCCTGACCTATTGCATCGTGCAATCGGTGCGGCTGCCTATTATGCCGCAAATGACTGGTCTCCGCTTTAGTGACTCGCGGGTTAGCGTTGTGTTAACGCAATCGGTCAGGGTCGTTTACGCCCGGTAAACAGGCTTACGAGGAACAGAATAATACCGACAATGAAGACAATTTTAGCTGCCCATGCTGCCGTACCCGCCAGACCGCCGAAACCTAACGCTGCAGCAATCAGAGCGATGACCAGAAAGATAATACCCCAACGAAACATAAGCCTCTCCTTACCGTAGTGAAAATCGAACTGCTTATTCATACCACATTGTTTTTATTACGAAACGGTACCGAAACAGTACCGCTTCGCTCGCGTTAAGATTTCACCTTCAGGTCATTCTTCACGCTTTTCACGCCTTCAATGGCTTTGGCGATTTTCTCAGCACGGTCGGACTGTGCCTGGTTCGCCACTTCTCCTGATAACTGCACCACGCCATCGGTGGTTTCCACCTTCACGTTGCGCGATGGCACAATGTCATCTGCTAATAGCTTAGCTTTGATTTCACTGGTGGTTGCGGTATCCCCCGCATAACCTTTCAGTGTGGTCTCTTTGCTGTCTCTAACGTGCAGTTTGTCACTGACGGATTTCACACCCTCAACTTTTTGCACCAGCGCCACGGCTTTTTCCGCCTGATCCTGCGAAGCGACAAAGCCGCTCAGCGTGACCACGCCCTGATGCGTTTTCACTGAGATATCCGTACTTTTAATTGCTTCATCATCCACCAGTGCCGCTTTGGCCTTGGCCGTGATGCCGCTGTCATCCATAAAACCATCGACTTTATTCATAGAACTATCGATTTTAGAACCCGTGCTGCTGGTGTCCGCAGCGTAGGCTGCGCCGCCCATCAGAGCAGTGGTAGCCAGAGCGGCGATCAGGGTTTTAGCAATCTTAGTCTTATTCATCGATATCATCCTTCTATCAGTTAACTCACTCGCAACCGCGAATGCGCCAGCAACAAACGGCGTCGCTGCATTTATAGACGTAATGAAACCCTTGGGTCTCTTTTCTCGTCCGACAGGATAATCATAGTAGGGATTACAGGTTTTGCTGGCTTTTGTGGTTGATATCTCGCCAAAAAGCGATAAACGCAGCGCAATTAGGAGGAGTCTGTAGGATAAAAACAGGGCCAGTAAAAATCACTGGCCCTGTTTGTGAGGCGGGATTAATGTTCGCGCGTTTTGCGGAACGTCACGTCAGGATAGCGTTCCTGCGTGATATTGAGGTTCACCATGGTCGGGGCGATGTAAGTGAGGTTATCACCGCCATCCAGCGCCAGGTTCACTTCGTTTTTGCGTTGGAAGTCGTCGAATTTCTTCGCATCACTGCACTCAACCCAACGAGCGGTTGCGACGTTGATAGCTTCATAAATCGCTTCAACGTTGTATTCGCTTTTCAGACGCGCCACAACCACTTCAAACTGCAGCACACCGACCGCACCCACGATCAGATCGTTGTTGTGCACCGGGCGGAACACCTGCACCGCGCCCTCTTCCGACAGTTGTACCAACCCTTTCAGCAGCTGTTTCTGCTTCAGCGGGTCGCGCAGACGAATACGACGGAACAGCTCCGGGGCGAAGTTCGGAATACCGGTGAACTTCATGGTTTCACCCTGGGTAAAGGTGTCGCCGATCTGAATGGTGCCGTGGTTGTGCAAACCAATGATGTCACCGGGGAAGGCTTCTTCTACGTGCGAACGGTCGCCGGCCATAAAGGTCAACGCATCCGAGATCACCACGTCTTTGCCAGTACGCACCTGGCGCAACTTCATGCCTTTCTCGTACTTGCCGGAAACCACACGCATGAAGGCAACACGGTCACGGTGTTTTGGATCCATATTCGCCTGGATCTTAAACACGAAGCCGCTGAATTTCTCCTCGCTGGATTCCACCAGACGCGCATCAGTTTTACGTGGCATCGGCGTCGGTGCCCAAGCCACTAAGCCATCGAGCATATGATCGACGCCGAAGTTACCCAGCGCGGTGCCGAAGAACACCGGGGTAATTTCACCGCTCAGGAACAGCTCCTGATCGAACTCGTGGGACGCGCCCTGCACCAGTTCCAGCTCATCACGCAGTTGCTGTGCCAGGTCTTCACCGACCGCCGCGTCGAGGTCCGGGTTCGCCAGACCTTTGACAATGCGCACTTCCTGAATGGTATGGCCCTTACCGGTTTGATACAGGTAAGTTTCATCTTTGTAGAGGTGATACACGCCTTTGAACAGCTTACCGCAGCCAATCGGCCAGGTGATTGGCGCGCAGGCGATCTTCAACTCGCTCTCAACTTCATCCAGCAGTTCCATCGGATCGCGGATGTCACGGTCAAGTTTGTTCATAAAGGTGATGATCGGCGTATCGCGCAGACGGGTCACTTCCATCAGCTTACGGGTACGATCTTCAACACCTTTCGCGGCATCGATCACCATCAAACAGCAGTCAACCGCCGTCAGCGTACGGTAGGTATCTTCAGAGAAGTCTTCGTGCCCTGGGGTATCCAGCAGGTTCACCAGACTGTCGCGATACGGGAATTGCATCACCGAGGTGGTGATGGAGATACCACGTTGTTTCTCCATCTCCATCCAGTCAGATTTAGCATGCTGGCTGGAGCCGCGGCCTTTGACGGTACCGGCGGTTTGGATCGCCTGCCCGAACAGCAGCACTTTTTCGGTAATGGTGGTTTTACCGGCATCCGGGTGCGAGATGATCGCAAACGTACGGCGGCGCGCCACTTCATCTAAAAAGGAAGCAATAGACATGTGTGAATTCTTCTTCAAGGGCAACGCGCGGGCGGCGCGCTGCGAATAAATCGTTCCGGGCAAAGCCGGGGGATAACGGAACCAATGGTGACGCAGTGGCGTCAGTTCACAGCAAGATGTGCGCGATCTACATTGGCGGCAGTCCGGTTATCCAGTCAGCATTAAGGCGGCATAGCATACAATATTTCAGCAGGCGGGGAAATCGTGGGATGGGACCTGTATGCACCTTCGCCCTGCCAGTTTCCTGCAAGCGAGGAGAAGAGGCTATCGAGTGAGGCTTTGATGCCAGTTGGCAGTCTTACTCAGCCGCTTTCCTGCAAATGAGCAGAAAGGAGTGTTTGAGTGAGGCTTTCATTCCGGGTGACAGCCTCACTCGACCGCTGTCCTGCAAGTGAGGAGTAAGAAGGTCGAGCGAGGTTTTCATTCAGGGTAACAGCCTCTCCCATTTGCGGGAGAGGCTGGAATGTGGGAAACAACACATGGCTAACCCAGCACGCGCACCACTGCCGCCTTAAAGATCTTCACCCCGATCTCCAGCGAACTCAGTTCAAAACGCATATCCGGATGATGCAGGCCCGGCACCAGATTGGTGCCCAAACCCCAGAAACCGGCTTTCACCTGCGGTTTTTTCACCGGGTAGTAGAAGAAGTCTTCACTGCCTGGCGTGGATTTGGTGTCGAGCAGCCCTTCTTCCCCCAGCACATCCACGATCGCAGCCCGGATCACCGCCGTGGCTTCCTCGTGGATTTCTGCGGCGGGCATCTCTTTCAGTAACACCACTTCAGCGCTCGCACCCAATGCAGCCACGCTGTGCTGAATCGCCTGCGTCACTTTCTGTTTCAGCACCTCCATCGGCGCGTTCTCCTGCGAACGCAGATCCCATACCACGCGCGCCTCATCCGGCACCGAGTTGGTGACACCAGCATCACACAGGAAGCGGGTGGCTTTCACGCTCCATGTCAGGCCCGGCGCCAGATGGATACTGTTCACCGCCTGTACCGCTTGTACTGCGGCATCCAGCGCATTGACACCCAAATGTGGGCGCGCGGCATGAGCAGGCACACCTTTAATTGTCGCTTCCAGCGTGCTGCACGCCGAATAGAGCACGGCTGGCGTGGCTTGTCCGACATGGCACTCTTCCAGTGGACGCACATGGAAACCGAGGATCATCTCGACATCATCCAGCGCACCGCCCTCAATCATCGATAACGCGCCCGCACCGAGTTCTTCCGCAGGCTGGAACAGCAGCTTTAGCTTGCCGCGCTTGATCGCGCCCTCTTTCAGCAACTCCTGTGCCGCCGTCAGCACCACCGAAGAGTGCCCATCGTGGCCGCAGGTATGGCGTGCACAGGCGACGCCGTTAATGATGTGGCCGAGTGCATCCATATCTGCACGTAGCGCCAGTACCGGTCCCGGCACGCCGCTGTCAATTTCCGCCACGATGCCGGTGGTGTGATTAATGCCGCGCGTCACGCTGATGCCAGCCTGCTCAAGCTGGTCGGCGATGTAGGCGGAAGTTTTGAATTCTTCGAATCCCAGTTCCGGGATTTCATGCAGGTAATGGTAATGATCTAATACGTTCGACACCGCTAAGCTCCTGACAAGTAAAGGCTCGCCACAGCATCCGCCGATGTACGGCTATAATCAATCCAGCGTGAATGAAAATGAGTCAAAACTGAGAACTCTTCGCATTCAATAAATGAAATAATTCCATTTACAATCAATAAGATAATTTCAACTTTTTGACGAAAAAGCCTTCACAAAAAAGTATAGATTGATGCATAATTCACCGTACTTCACCTGACAAATTAAAAAGGACTCAGCCATGTTAACTGCTGAAATGACCTCTCGCCTGAACGATCAACTGAACCTCGAATTCTTCTCTGCCAACCTGTATCTGCAGATGAGCGCATGGTGCAGCGACAAAGGTTTTGAAGGTGCCGCTTCATTCCTGAAAATGCACTCTCGCGAAGAAATGGAACATATGCAGCGTCTGTTCGATTACGTTAGCGATGCCGGTTCTCTGCCGGTGCTGGGCAGCATTGCCGCCCCTGCCGTTAGCTGGAACTCACTGAATGACGTGCTGGAAGAAGCACTGAAGCATGAGCAGCTGATCACGCAGCGCATCAACGACCTGGTACACACCGCGTTGATATCTCAGGACTACTCAACCTTCAACTTCCTGCAATGGTATGTGGCTGAGCAGCACGAAGAAGAGAAGCTGTTCAAAACCGTACTGGATAAACTGGCGCTGGTCGGCAACAAAGGCGAAGGCCTGTTCCTGGTGGACAAAGACCTGGGCCGCATGAACGTCGAAGGCCACGGCCAGTCATAATAAAGATTTCACACAGCAAACAGCAAAACGCCCGGCAATGCCGGGCGTTTTTTTATGCTGAAATCTTACGCCTGGATTGCGACGAGCTTATAAACAACCAGGAGCGTATCAATGCGCCCCTGGGTTGTAACGTCGCCATTTATGGCGAGCTTATTCCAGCTCTTTCAGACGCAGTTCCGAAGGCTGCGGGCGGCCAAAGAAATAGCCCTGGAACAGCGTACAACCCTCTTCACGCAGCTTGGCGAATTGCTCGCTGCTCTCCACCCCTTCGGCGGTGATCTGAATATCCAGACTGCGGCTCATGCCGGTGATCGCCCGGATAATCGCCAGCGCTTCGCGACTGTCACCCATATCGTTGATAAACGACTTGTCGATTTTGATCTTGTCGAACGGGAAAGATCGCAGATAGCTGAGCGACGAGTAGCCCGTGCCGAAATCATCCAGCGCAATCTGCACGCCAATCGCCTTCAGGCTTTGCAGGGTGCGGATATTGCCCAGCGTGTCATCCAGCAATACCGATTCAGTGATCTCCACTTCGAGGCGTTGTGGAGCCAATCCGGATTCGCGCAATGCGCCTTCTACCACCGATACCAGCGAGCTGTTCTTGAACTGCAGCGGCGACAGGTTAACCGACACTGACTGCTCGGTGCCCCAACTCTGTGCCTCGCGGCAGGCTTCATACAGCGCATAAGCGCCCAGCATGTGGATCAGCCCGGTCTCTTCGGCAATCGGGATAAAATCATTTGGCATGATCAAGCCCTTAACCGGATGGTGCCAGCGCATCAGCGCTTCATAACCAATGATTTCGTCCTCATTGGTAATCGGCTGATAGTAGAGTTTCAGCTGACGTCCGGTGATCGCCTCACGCAGATCGTTTTCAATCACGCGGCGGCTGCGCGCCACATCATCCATTTCCATGGTGAAGTGTTCATAGCGGTTGCGCCCGTTGCGTTTGGCTTCGTACAGCGCCATATCCGCACAGCGCAGCATGTGCTCTGGCGTGTTGGTGACCTGTGACGTCAACGCAATGCCCACGCTCAACCCAACGGAAAGGTTGTGCCCTTCAACATTGACAGGCGGACGGATCGCTTCAATCAGGCGCTGTGCCACCACCGCCGCTTCCTGCGCGTTATTGATGTTTGGCAGCACGATAGCAAATTCGTCGCCACCAATCCGCGCCAGCGTGTCATGGTCGCGCAGCGCACTGCGCAGGCGTTTTGCCACCACGCGCAGCAGATCGTCACCAATCTGATGACCCAGCGCATCGTTAACGTTCTTGAAGTTATCGAGATCGAGACACAGCGTGGCGCTCAGCGCATGGTGTTGGTTATCCTGACGCAGCGCTTCACTCAGCTTCTGCCGGAACAGAATACGGTTTGGCAGGCTGGTGAGGTTATCGTGGTGCGCCATATGATGAATACGCGCATCGGCTTCACGCTGGTCGGTCACGTCTTCGACAATCAGCATCACGTAGTTCTGACGCATATCTTTGCCACTGATAGTGGTGGCGCGGGTATGCAGAATACGGTCGCCGCCTGCGGTGAGCAGCAGCTGCTCGCGTGAATGGATGCCTTCGCTGCGCAGCGCGATATCCGCCAGGCTGTTGAAATAGTCACTCAGCTCCGCCGACATACATTCGTGCGGACGCTTGTGCATAATCAAGGATTTACTGACACCAAACAGCTGTTCGGCTTTGTCATTGACCATCAGGATTTCGCGGCTGATGGCGTCTTCCACAATGACGCATGAAGGGATATTGCTGATGATGGTGTCCAGGAAGCCAGACAGCTCGGACATTTTGGCACTCTGCGCCTGCGCCAGATCCCGCGCGCGCAGCAGTTGCTGTTCATTCTCACGACGTTCGGTTACATCACGGGTGATTTTAGCGAAGCCGATCATCTTGCCATCTTCATTGTGGATGGCATCGATCACCACATGCGCCCAGAACGCCGAGCCATCTTTACGATAGCGCCAGCCTTCATCCTCGAAGCGACCGGTCTTCAGCGCGATACCCAGGTTGGCTTCCGGCGTGTTGGCCAGCCGCTCCTGCGAACCATAGAACACCGAAAAGTGCTGGCCGACGATCTCGTCAGAAAGGTAACCCTTTGCACGCTGCGCACCGGCGTTCCAGTTCACTACGCGGCCCTGCAGATCCAGCATATAGATGGCGTAATCAGTCACGCCTTCCACCAGCAGACGGAAAGTTTTCTCGTACTCCTGCTGCTTGCGCTGCAGCTCACGCTGTTCGGTGCAGTCACGGGTGATTTTGGCGTAGCCAATCAGCTTGCCCGCATCATCACGAATCGCATCAATAATCACATGTGCCCAGAACGCACTGCCATCTTTGCGATAGCGCCAGCCTTCATCTTCGAAGCGGCCGGTTTTGAAAGCGGTGCTGAGGTTCTTTTCCGGAATATGATTTTTACGATCCTGCGCGCTGTAGAAACGTGCAAAGTTCTGACCGACAATCTCTTCAGCCACATAGCCTTTGGCACGCTGCGCGCCGGCATTCCAGTTTTCGACGTTGCCGTCGAGATCAAGCATGTAGATGGCGTAGTCCGTTACGCCTTCAACTAATAAACGGAAACGTTGCTCCTGTTCCTGTTGCTTACGCTGCTGCTCCTGCTGAACCGTGCAGTCACGCGTGACTTTGGCGAAGCCGAGCAGTTCGCCGAAGTCGTCACGAATCGCATCAATCACCACATGTGCCCAGAAGGCGCTGCCATCTTTGCGATAGCGCCAGCCTTCCGTCTCGAAGCGCCCCACCGCTGTCGCGACGGAAAGTCCACGCTGTGGCGCACCGTTTTTACGATCGTCTTCGCTGTAGAACAGCGCAAAGTTTTTACCGACGATTTCGTCGGGCGTGTAACCTTTGGCGCGTTGTGCCCCTGCATTCCAGTTGGCGACGGTGCCATCGGGTTTGAGCATGTAAATGGCATAATCCACCACGCTCTGCACCAGCAGCCGGTACATGACGTCAGAGTTATTATTCATTGTTGTTCGCCTATTGCTGGCCTGGTAAAAATTGCTTCTTAAGAAAAATCCTAATTGCTGTGGAGACTTAAACGCAAAAGCACAGCGCTGACAAGCGTTAATCGTCCACAGACAAAAGTTGGTAGTCAGGTTATCGGCAATGGCGAAAAAACATTCAGCGGGATACTCAATTTATCCTGCTGCGTTGACGCTGCTCGTGGGGGAAACGGGGGCTATCAAGATGGCATTGCAGGGGAAAATGCGCTTGCCAGCACAAAGGGGCGCGCGCCGCTAAAATCGGGCACTCCGCCGCCGCAACAAAGGCTGGTATCACGCGCTGAGCAGCGGTTTTCTCGATCAACCACAGTTGATCGTCAATCGGCGGATGAACATTCCACGGCAGCCACTGTGCCTGCTGATCGGCCAGCAACCTGGCTGCGCGTGTGCCGGGCGCAACGTGACTGCTGAAGATCAGCTTAAAGCCTGGCTGAGCACTCAGCTGCGCGGCTAAGCCGCTGTCGGCCACCGCATCAGCCGCCACAATCACATCTGCAGGTTGCCATTGTTGCGGCTGCGGCTGTTTCAACAAGCGCACCAATTCCAGCGCCGTGGTGGCGGGCAGCTTGTCCATCGCCAGCAGTTGCGCGACCTCACTGCGAATTTGTGGGCAGAGCTGAACCGCCAGACCCCGCGCGGTGAGCTGTAAGGCCACTTCCGGCCCGCGTCCGTGTTCTGGCACGGCAATCACCGCGCCGTGGGTGGCGGCCATCGCCAGCGCATCCATTTGATCGCGCAACCGCTGCGTGCGGTCGCCGTAGGAAGCATCTGTGATTAATAGTTTTGCCGACGGCGGGCAGTCAAACGGCAACAGCAGCGCTTCACGGCTCCAGTCGCCCATGTAGGTGATGCCACCGGCCATGGGCAGATGGAACCACACCGAGCCCGGTGAATGGCCGCTGCGGCCAGTAAACAGATGCAACGGGCCAATGGCCGTTTGCCCGCGCAGCGGTAACAAACGTCGCGCATACATCGGCACGGCGACGTTAGCCAACTGTAACCAGGTTTGCTCGGTGGCGTACACCGGCGGCGAGCCGATTTGCGCCCAGCAGTCGAGCGAGGCCGCGTGGTCAATGTGCGAGTGGGTCAAACACAACGCATCAACGCGGCCAATGGCGCGGATATCCGGGCGCACGCCGGGTTGTGGACCGGCCCCGAGATCCCACAGCAGGCGATAGCCTTCCATCTCGACCAAAAAAGCTGCGGGCAGCTTGCCACCCACACCGCTGATAACCGTTAAGCTTGCCATGGTAAAACCCCTTGCGGCAGACGCCGCGCTAGCCGCGTTGCCAGTCCCATCAGCAAACACACGACCAGAATCATCAGGCAGCCTACCGCGGCCGCCAGCGAGGCGGAGCCCCCTTCGTCAAGGAATACGATGGTGGGTCCGATGGTTTGGGTTTGCGAGGTCACCAGCAATACCGAAACCTGGATTTCATTCAGTGCGGTGAGGAACACCAGCACCGTACCCGCCAGGGCAGAAGGCGCCGCCAGCGGCAGTAAAATATCGCGCATGCGGCGTATAAAGCTGGCACCACACAAGCGTGCCGCCTCATCCATCGCCGGTTCCAGCTGCGCGAATCCGGCCAGCGTTGGACGCAACACCAGCGCAAGGAAGTTCGCCAGATAAGCGGCGAGGATGATCCACACCGTGCCATACAGCGACACATTGATGATCGGCAGCGGGCGCAGGAAGAACAGCATCGCCGCTACGCCGGTGACAATGCCCGGCAAGGCATAAGTCAGTTCACTTGCCAGCCACAGGCCGCGCACCAGTTTGGTCCGGCGCCAGCTGAGGAAATACGCCAGGAACAGCGCGATGGATGTCAGAATCATCGCCGCCAGCGTAGTCAGCCCGAGGCTGGTCATAAAGGCATGGCGCACCGCCGGATAGCCCCATAGCGCGCTGCGGAAGTTCTCCAGCGTCAGCGTTTGCCAGGTGAGCGCCTGACCATATCCGCTGGTGAGTGCAGTGATCAGCAGCGCACTGACCGGCAGCAGCAGCGTTAGCGCCATCCACAGCCAGGCCGCGCCTTCAATCGCCAACCGCCCGCGTCCTAATGGTTGCTGCCACAGACGCGGCGCACCGTTGACGCGCACATCGTGACGACCGCCGAGCCAGGCGCTGGCCGCCATACCCGCCAGCGTGATCACGGCAATCAGCAGCGCGTAAACGGCGGTATTGGGCAAGGCACTCGGGCCAATGCCGTTAAGCTGCTGATAAACCAGCGTAATCAGCGTTGGCACGCGGGCTGGAATGCCCAGCATCGCCTGAATACCGAAGTTACCGGCGGCCGCAACAAAGGTCAGTGCAGCCCCGGCAAAGATCGCCGGGCGCGCCAGCGGCAGAATGATGGTCAACAACACGCGCATCCGCGAGGCACCGCTGATCTGCGCCGCTTCGACTAAATCAGCCGGTAAACGACGCAAACCGGCACGCACAGTGAGAAACACCAGTGGCGCGTTGTGTGTACCGAGCAGCAGCACGATGCCACTCAGCGAATAAAGCGGTTGCTCGCCGGGTGCAAACCATGGCAAGCCGAGTGAACCAAACAGCAGCGCTAACGGGCTGGACGGTGCCAGCGCCTGTAGCCATGCGAGCGCCGTGACCTGCGGCGGAATCATCAGCGGCAGGATAAAGGCAAACACCCAGGCGGTTTTGGCGCGCAGATCGCTCAGCGCCACCAGCCAGGCGGCGGCGGTGCCGAGCAGCACTGAAATCAGGGTCGAACTCAAGGCGATGAGCAACGTATTGCCGCTGGCAATCAGCACGCGGTCGCTGGCTATCAGGCGCGACAAGCGCGCCAGATCCGGCACGCCTTGCGGGGCAATCGCCGTCCACACCAGTCGCAGCAGTGGCGCCACCGACAATAAGCCAATCAGCAGCACCATCAGTGCCAGGATCAGCTTTTCGCTGTTGAGACGCCAGCGTTGGCCGCCACGCGTCGCGTTACGCCACTCGTTGCTCACCACGCTCATGCTTATCCGCCAAACAGCGCGGTAAACTGATCGCGCACCGTGGCATCTTCCTTGATGGCTTTCGCGACGTCAGGCGTCAGCAGCTTGATTTTATTGATGGGTGTGAAGCCCGCCGGTGCAGAAACACGATCGTCCACCGGACGGTTACCCTGCTCGACCACCAGCTTCTGACCTTCCTCAGACAGCATAAAGTTCACAAAGGCTTTAGCGGCTGGCAGGTTGTGCACCGACTTCATGATCGCTACCGGTTCCGTCACGTAAGACACGCCCTCTTTCGGGTACACCAGATCGACGGGCGAGCCTTTTTTCTTCGCCAGAATCACGTCAGCGTCAGTGATGATGCCGTACTTATCCAGCCCGCTGGCGACCGCTTTCAGCGCCGGACCGTTGCCGCCCTGCGGAGCCACGCCAATCGCTGCCAGCTTCTTGTAGAAATTCCAGCCGATGGTTGGCGTGTTGATATCGGTGTGCAGTTTGTACAGTGCCGCACCGGAGTAAAGTGGGCTTGGCATGGCGATCTGACCTTTGTTGGCCTCCACCGCCAGTGCGTTCCAGCTGTCAATCGGCTGTGCGTGCTGGGTGTTGTAAGCAATCACCGTGGCGATGATTTTGGTGCCAAAGAAGGTTTTGTCTTTGTCGTAGAACGACGGATTGATGTGACTCAACGGCGCATCGTTGTAGCTGTAGAGCTGGTTCTGATTTTTCAGGGCACCGAGGTTGATGGCATCGGCAATCAGCAGTACATCGGGCTTAGCGCCACCGCTCATCATCTCGGTCTGCAGCACGTTCATCAGCTGCGTGGTGCCGTTACGCGTCCACTCCACCTGCACGTTCGGATAGGCAGCTTTAAACGCATCCACGGTTTGCTGCGCGATTTCCGGTGCCTGTGAGGTGTAAATCACCAGCTTGCCGGACGGGGCATCATCGGCGTGGCTGGTGGCGGCAAACACTAATCCACTGGCTAACATCAAAGCGTTAAAAGACGTGCGCATAGCAATTTCCCTAAGTATCTGAATGTTATGAAGGAAGGATCCAACCGTCGCGCAGCGCCACCCCAAGGGTCGCATCCACAACGGGTAAAGCGGTCTCCGCCAGCTGCAGCGTGATGCTGTGGTCTGGCGCATCAAGTGGCGCAACATCAATCTGGTAATGGCTGCCGCGATAGATCACCCGCTGCACGCGCACCGCAAACTGCGGTTCATCCGGTTCAGCGAGGCGGAAATCCACCGCATGAAAACTGGCTTTGCCGTGAGGCATCGGGCGTTGTTCGGCCGCACAGCGCAAGGTGACGCGCAGACCGCACAGCGTGGCGAGCGCTTTGCCCTCGCCTGTCGGTTCGATATCGCTGACCGGCAGTACTTTGCCGTCATCGATAAAACCCGCCACCATTGCATTCGCCGGTTCACGCCACAGGGTTTGCGGCGTGGCAAACTGCATCACGCGGCCGCCGTCCATTACCATAATGCGGTCGGCCAGCGCCATCGCTTCGTGCTGGTCGTGGGTGATGTAGAGCAAGGTGGCGTGGCTGTGGCGATGGAAGCGGCGGAACTCCTCTTCCATGGTGGCGCGCAGGTGCACATCAAGATTGGCCAATGGTTCATCGAGCAGCACCAGCGTGGGTTTGGCAACCAGGCAGCGGGCTAACGCTACACGCTGACGTTGGCCGCCTGAAAGATCGGCCGGACGGCGTGAAGCAAAATGTTCTAATCCCACCAGCTCCAGCGCCTGCTGCGTGCGGCTGTCACGCTCATGGCGGGCAACACCGTTGACCTTCAAGCTGTAGGCGACGTTTTCCGCCACCGTCATATGTGGCCACAGCGCATAGCTCTGGAACACCACGCCAAGTTGGCGATCTTCTGGCGGCAGGTGCACGCCCGGCGCAGCAAAGCAGCGCTCGCCGACGTGGATTTCACCGGCATCAGCGGTTTCAAAGCCCGCCAGCAGACGTAATAAGGTGGTTTTTCCGCAGCCCGAAGGACCCAGAACGGCGATGAACTCTCCCTGCGCAATCTGCAGCGAGATATCCTGAAGTACCGGCTGGGCAGCAAAGGCTTTGCTTAACCCGCGAAGTGTGATCGTTGCCATGTTTCTGGCCTTTATCTGACAGTCCGGCTAAGACCCTACGTCACGTCGATGACGATTGCATGACATGGGTATCGGGCGGGTGGGACGGGAATGCGGGCCAGGGCGTCTCTGCTGCTGCCGGGCCGTCCTCGCGCCGCTGACGCGGTGCCTTCGGCTTCCACGTCGTGCCTACGGACCGTTCGGGTAAGGCCATCCAGGCCAACCCGAACTGCCAGTCGCATCCATGCAACTGGCTCCTGGCCCAACGTAAAAGCCTCAGCGCTGCGGATAGCCCTTGCAGCATCAGAGACGCCCTGGCCTCCACCATCGTGCCCTTTTTGACAAACCTCACCGAAGCTAATGCGTGGTTATCACGTTTGTTAGAAACACATCCTCTTTGGCAATTGCGCTGTTTTTCCCACACACCGCACTGTTGGTTAGGAGCAGGCTGGGGCCGCTTAGGGCGGGTAATCCGCAGCGCCGAACAGAGTGAGTATGCCAGGAGAGACAGCATGGATGCTGGCGAAAGGCTCAGCCGGGACAGGGAATGTCCCGTCTGAGCCGGTCCGTCAGGCAGACGAATGACGTGAGGGCACCGCGTTAGCGGCGCGAGGACCGCCCGTCCCTAAGCGGCCCCAGCCTGCGTAAGCTCCAACCCAGCCCTTCTAATCTGCGTAATCAACGGCAGCAACTGACTCCACGCGATCAGCCTGCAAATGCATGCCGATATAGCGCTCATAGCGCGATGGCTTCACGCGTGACAGATCCACCAGCACCAGCCCGTCGATACAGTTGTTGAAATCGGGATCGCTGCCGAAATCGATAAACTGCACCCCGCCCGGCTCACACACTTCGGAATACTGCTTGTAGAGCGTGGGAATCGCGGTGCCGAGGTTCGCCAGCAGATGCTTCAGGCGGCGCAAGTCTTCCGCGTAGTTATCACCGGTAAATTGCGCCAGCACTTCTGGCAGCGAGGCCGGATAGGGACGACGCGACTTCGCCAGCGGCAACTCGGTTGGGAAGTACATGCGGTAGAACGCCACTAACAGATCGCGTGCCGCCAGCGGCATGCCGCCGGAGATCGATACCGGGCCAAACAGATAGCGGGTCTCCGGGTATTTGGCGATATAGGCACCAATGCCCATCCACAGATAATCCAGACCACGTTTGCCCCAGTAGGCGGGCTGGATAAAGCTGCGACCCAGTTCCAGACCCTGATTGATGATCGGCAGCATGCGCTCGTCGTAGTGGAACAGGCTATCGCTGTAGATGCCTTCCAGACCACGACGTTCCAGCTGCTCGGCACCCGGAATAAAGCGATAAGCGCCAACAATTTCAAGCGCATCGTCATCCCACAGAATCAGGTGATAGTAATCGTCATCGTATTTATCGAGGTCACGACGGCGACCGCTGCCCTCGCCCACGGCGCGGAAGGCGATTTCACGCAGGCGTCCGAGTTCACGCAGCAGCGGCACCCAGGTCGCGCCGTTACGACGCCACAGGTAGATCTGTTTGCCATCCGGCAGCGAGCCCAGACGCTCACTCTCCATCAGCGCTTTTTTCAGTTCGGCACGGTCTTCCGGACGCGCAATCGCCGCTTCAGTCTGGAACAGACCCCGACGGCCCTGACCAATGCGATACAAATGCTTGCGCAGCCGTTTCGCCAGCTCTTTGCCCGGCGTGTGGCCGTCGTGCCAGTTGGCAAACGGGATCTGCTCGCCAATGTGCAGCTTGATGCGCGATCCACGCTGGCGGAACATTTCGCGCACCAGCATCAGCAGCGCCAGTGGTGAGGCGATTTTGGCGGCGGCATAGAACGCCAGGCTATTACGCCCGACGACGTGTGCCGGAACAATCGGCGCACGAGCACGGGCGGCCAGGCGCAGGAAGCTGTGATGCCAGCGGTTATCGCGCACACCACGGCTGGAGAGACGGGACACTTCACCTGCCGGGAAGATAATCAGCGCCCCCTGATTGTCGAGATGCTGTTGCATGCGCGTCAGCTGTTCGCGACTGGTACGGTTGCCCATGTTATCCACGGGCAACATCAGGTTGTTAATCGGTTCCAGCATCATCAACATGCGGTTCGCCACGATTTTCACATCACGACGTACCTGAGAAACGGCCGCCAGCAGCGCCAGGCCGTCGAGCGCACCGAGCGGATGGTTGGCGACAATCACCACCGGGCCGCTGGTCGGGATCTGCTCCAAATCGCGTTCACTTAATTCACAGCGCACATCCAGGTGCTCCAGCACTTGCTCGACCATATCCACCCCTTTCAGGTGGCGATAATGATCAGCAAAAGATTGGAATTCATGTTCGCGAACGGCCCATTTCAACAGGCTTTTTTGCCAGTTCGCGGGGTGATGGCCTGGCCAGTAAGTATCGAGAAGCTGATCAACAGAAAACATCATTCACCTTTTGTGCGCAGAGGTTTATGGCACCGAAGTTAAACAGGCTTGTTTTCAGATTTATGACCAGTACCGAAGCGGAACGGAAAAAGCAGGAGCGGAAAGCAGAAGCACTACAGTGCGCCGCGACTGAATTGATCAATTCATTGCAGCAACGCGGTTTATCACGCGGGACTGACACGGCGTTATTGTGGGAAAATGCGCAAGGAGTGACGCCGCTACCGAATGGGGCGCTTTAGGGTAGCGGCGTGATGTCTCTCGCGGCGTTGCTCTATAGTTTTAACGGCGGCAATTGTGAGAACACGCTCAACAAGCCTTTGCTCCACAGCTGACGAATCTGCGAAAAGTAAGGGTGCTGTTCGGTAATATGATGCTGTTCGTTATCTTTAAAGCTGTCGGTGTGATAGACCATCACATCCAGCGGCAGGCCTACCGAAATGTTACTCGCCAGTGTTGAATCCATGGAAATCAGCGCGCACTGCATTGCCTGGCTAAGCGGGGTTTCATAACGCAATACGCGATCAATAATCGGCTTGCCGTACTTGCTTTCACCAATCTGGAAATAAGGCGTATCCACGCTGGCTTCAATGAAGTTGCCCTGCGGATAGATCTGGAACAGGCGCGGCTCTTCACCGCGAATCTGTCCGCCTAACAGCAGCGTGCCACCAAACTCTTCGCCATCACGCTTGATCACTTCACGCAGGGTTTCCCCCACCAATAGCGCAATGTCATACAGCGAGCGCCCATTCAGCAGATTGGGCTGATCGCTGTCGTGGTTATTACGCCGTAGCAAACTCATCACGCTTTGCGTGGTCGCCAGATTACCGGCACTTTGCAGCACCAGCGTGCGTTCATCATCCACCTGAAACACGTGTAATTTACGGAACGAGGAAATATGATCGACGCCCGCGTTGGTGCGTGAATCCGATACAAAAATCATCCCTGACGATAAACGCATTGCCACACAATAAGTCATAGTCACGCCTGCAAAAAAATATCACTGCTGCGCATGCACCTGCTGCACCGCGGCCATCGCCAGCATATCCTCACCGCCGCCGCCCAGCCGCATACCGCGCACCGGACAAGCATCGAGATAATCCACACCCACCGCCAGACGTAAATGCTGGCGCGTACTGCGCGTATTGTTGGTGATATCAAAGCTGTGCCAACTGCCATCCAGCCAGGCTTCAACCCAGGCGTGAGTAGCAACGTGTTCGACATTGTCCGTATAAAGATAGCCGCTGACATAGCGCGCCGGGATCCCGAGACTGCGACAACAAGCCAGAAACACATGGCTGTGATCCTGGCAAACGCCGCTGCCCGCCGCAAATACTTTCGCTGCGGTATCACTCACCTGCGTGCTGCCAGGCTGGTACGGCATTTTCAACAGCAGCTCATCCATCAGTTTTTCCAGGCTGGCGAGCGGTTTTTCTGCGTGCCAGTGGCGCTGTGCGAAATCGCGAATCGCCGCATCAGGCAGGGTTAATGGCGTGGCGCGCAGAAACACCAATGGCGAAAGGATCGATTCAGGATCGGGGGCATACTCCCCTTCATCCAGAATTTCCACCACGCCACGCGCGGCAATCTCCAGTTGCTGATGTGGCGTATCCAGCGTCAGCACGTGCAACACGTTGCCATAAGCATCCAGGGTGCGCGTGGCTTCGCACGGTAAATCGAGATCCCATGACAAAATCTGCTGGTGCACCGAGTTTTGCGGCGTCAGGCGCAGATACTGGGTGCTGAGTTTGACCTGATGCTCATAGGCATACCAGGTTTTGTGCTCGATGTTCAGTCTCATTTCGCCTCCAGATAGGTCTGATTGATGCTTTCTGCCAGCGCGTTGGTCTGCGAGAGAA
Source organism: Pantoea sp. BL1 (assembly GCF_000963985.1). NCBI lineage: Bacteria > Pseudomonadati > Pseudomonadota > Gammaproteobacteria > Enterobacterales > Erwiniaceae > Pantoea > Pantoea sp. BL1. The sequence goes on from NZ_JZRH01000003.1 coordinate 281,182, forward strand.
AGTGATTAAGCCAGCTATACAACCCGTCACGCGTCAGACTTTCCCAGGTGCTGAAGCGCATTTCAGCCAACAGCACCGTCACCAGATAGCGTGGACGATCCTCACCGCTGCTGCCGATCTGTTCCAGCTGGTTGGCGATCTCCTCAATGCAGGAGTGCAGCGAACGCGGGCTTTCGTTACGCAGGATCAGCATCTCATTCACCAGATCCGGCATCAGCTGCTGCTTAAAGATGGCGTTATAGGCTTCACGCGCCGACACTGCACGCAGCAAGGTATCGAGGCAGTAATATTCCCGCACCGAATCAGGGTTCTGCTCCAGCAGTTGCTGGTTGACGCTCAACAAGCGCGCGGTGCCGTCGCTGCGCTCCATCAGCGTGCCGATACGGATAAAACACATCGCATCGCCACGCAGCAATGTACCGAACATCGCGCCGCGAAACAGGTGTGAGCGCTCTTTAACCCAGTCAAAAAAGCTGTCAGCGTTGGCGCTGGTGATGCCGCGTCGCCGCATGTTTCGCATCTCAATCCACGTCGAGTTGATGCTCTCCCACACCTCAGACGACAGACTGCCGCGCACCGCGTGCGCATTGTTCCACGCCTCCTGCCAGCAGCTAAAAATGCTGCTGGGGTTACGATCGTCGAGGGCGAAAAAGTTAAACAGCTGCGGCATGGTGAAACGCCCGTTGAGGGTTTCAAACAGCTGGCGCGTGCCGGTGAGGTTGAGCGGCAACAGCAGCTCATCGGTTTGGCTGTTACGCACCGGCATCAGCGAAAGCCGGTTGGTGACATCCAGCACCCGGGCAAGTTGTTCTGCGCGCTCCAGATAGCGCGCCATCCAATAGAGGCCACTGGCCGTGCGGCTTAGCATGATGCGTCATCCTCCAGAACCCAGGTGTCCTTGGTGCCACCGCCCTGCGACGAGTTCACCACCAGCGAACCTTCAGTCAGCGCCACGCGGGTTAAGCCACCCGGTACTAAACGAATATCCGCTCCGCATAAGGCAAAGGGACGCAAATCGATATGACGCGGCGCCAGGCCGTTGTCGATAAAAGTCGGACAGGTGGAGAGCGATAGCGTGTCCTGCGCGATGTAATTTTCCGGGCGTGCTTTCAGCCGTTCGCGGAAATCACTCAATTCTTGCTGGCTGGCCACCGGGCCAATCAACATGCCGTAACCGCCGGCGCCGTGCACCTCTTTCACCACCATTTTACTGAGATTGGCGAGGACGTAAGTTAGATCCTGCGGCTTACGGCACTGCCAGGTCGGCACGTTGTTGAGGATCGGATCTTCATCCAGATAGAAGCGGATCATGTCGGGCACGTAAGGATAGATCGATTTGTCATCGGCCACGCCGGTGCCAATCGCATTGGCCAGCACCACGTTGCCGGATCGATACACCGACAGCAGGCCCGGCACGCCGAGCATTGAATCGGGACGGAACGCCAGCGGATCGAGGAAGGCATCATCAACACGTCGATAGATCACATCGACTTTGCACGGCCCGGCGGTGGTGCGCATCATCACCGCACCGTCTTTAACAAACAGGTCGGCACTTTCCACCAGCTCGACGCCCATCTGCTGCGCCAGGAAACTGTGTTCGAAGTAGGCGCTGTTGAAGCGGCCCGGCGTCAGCACCACCACCACCGGATCGTTGACCGGTGAGCTTTCGCGCAGGGTTTGCAGCAGATGCGAAGGATAGCGTTCTACCGGTGCCACATGCTGCTCGACAAACAACTCGGGATAGAGGCGCATCATCATCTTGCGGTTCTCCAGCATGTAGGAGACGCCAGAAGGCGTGCGCAGATTGTCCTCCAGTACGTAGTACTCACCGTCGTTGTTGCGCACCATATCGACACCGGTGATGTGCGCATAGATGTTGCGGTGCAGATCGACACCTTGCATGCAGGGCTGATATTGATCGTTTACCAGTACCTGCTCGGCAGGCACGATCCCCGCCTTGAGGATGTGTTGTTGATGGTAGATGTCATGCAGGAAGGCATTCAGCGCCTGCACGCGCTGGCGGATGCCGCGATCGAGCATCGCCCATTCACTCGCCGGAATAATACGCGGTACGCTGTCGAACGGGATGAGCCGTTCCGCGCCGCCATCGTCACCATAGACATTGAAGGTGATGCCCACACGATGAAACAACAGTTCCGCTTCTTCGCGCTTACGCGCCACGGCCTCTTTGTCCGCCTGTTGTAACCACTCCCAGTAATGCTGATAGTGCGCACGGTGTTCGCCGTTGCTCAATAACATCTCATCATAGAAGTGTGACGCTATCTGATAGCTTTCTTTCATGATTTACCCGGCGCTTGTCAGAGGACCTGAATCCTCTCCTGCACAAAGTGTGCCAGAGGCTCACGCCCCAAACGGCACACGCGCCCCGATTGCGGAGCAGCGCCGGATAACCCTCAGATTGCACCTTACTGGTGCATCAACTGCTGCGCAATTGGCAGCCAGATATCCGTCATCGCCCCATCGCCCCCCGTGAAAGGATCGCGATGCGGTAAAGGTACGCGCGCGATTTGATCTTTCCCCGCGCGTAAACGAGAAGGTTCATCACGCACGGTTTCCGGGGACATGCCTTCAGGATAGGCGCCAACGGCGAAAAAGTCGTCTGAGGCGAACACCTGTTTATGGCCGACACCGGCGGGGATCAGCACCGCATCGCCCTCGCGCAGCGTCACCATGCGGCCGCTATCACCACCAAACAGCACTTCCGCCCAACCGGACGCCACACCCAGCACTTCATGGGTATTCGGATGGTAATGAGTGTAAGGAAAGATCGGTGCGCGCCACGCGGCCGGCCAGCCGTTGGCAGTGAAGGTTTTTTCAAACCATTCGGCGCTATTGCTTTGCAGCTCTTCATCATAGTCAGGCGCGATGCCCGGCCAGATGATCAGCGGCAGCAGATTGTTAGGCACGCCGCCTGAGGGCTGCGACAGCATCAAATGCTGCGGATTATTGGATGAACCTGCAGAAAAGGTACCGGCGGCGAAAGACATCAGTAACAGCAGGCTGGAAGTGTTGGCAGTCATACTCTTTCTCCGGGAAGCCACGTTGCATAATTGTGGCAAACCCCGATGGCATTGCAATGTGCGCCCGCCGACAAAATTCACATAAAAGAATGATTTACCTTACTAAAGCCAAATTAGTTAGCAACATATTTAACATTTTGTGGGGCCGATAAAACCGCCAGCAAACTGTTATAAAAAAACACTCAGGATCTGTGTCTGATTCGCTTTACTGTTATGTGATTAACTGGCAGGCAGTAACATTTAGAGGTGAACTATGGAAGCGATCAAACAAATCCTGCTCGATGAAATCGCCACGCTGAACCGTGAAGGCCAGCGCGATAATCTGCCACGCTTTAGCTTTTCATTCCTCAAAACCCATCCGGGGCTGTGGGCGATCATGTACCTGTGCTACGCGCTGTGCGTGGCGCTGATCTTCTCCACTGAGATGCTCGGCTGGCCCGCGTTCTGGTTCGCCACCGCCTTTGTATTGGTGATGAGCTTCCTGATGCTGATGGATATCAACCCCAAATACCGCTTTGAGGATATCGACACGCTGGATCTGCGCGTGTGCTACAACGGTGAGTGGTATTACGTGCAGCCTGTGTCTCAGCAGGCGCTGGATAAAATCGTGGAAAATCCCGGCACGCCTGACCGCGTGCGCAGCGGCATCGATCGCCTGATGAAGCAGAAAGGCGAAGTGGATTTTTATGATGTTTATTACCTGACATGGGGAAATAAGCAGGCGGCATCCATCTGATTCATTGCCATTTATTGGAGGTGCGCATTAATGCGCACCCTACAAAATTCTCGCGATTGTGCTGGTTCGCCTAATACGGCAGCGGCATTTATCAGGCCGCTTCTGTATGCCGCGATTAAAGTCAGCCGCATTTATAGCGTCGTCACTTAGGACGACTCCAGCTGAGCAATCAATCTCCCTAACGTCTCCACCGCCGCCTCAGCGCGGGCATCCCACGGCCAGGCGGTGTTGAAGCGGAAGCAGTGGCTGAACCCTTCACTGCCCGAGAACAGCTGGCCGGGGGCGATGCTGATGCCCTCTTTTAGCGCCAGATGATAGAGCTGCGTGGTGTTGATCTGCGGCGGCAGCGCAATCCACAGGAAATAGCCGCCCGGAGTATCGCTGATCTGCGCGTCAGCAGGCAGCACGCGACGTAAAGCCTGCTGCGCCAGCTGCTTACGCTTAGCCAGCGTCTGGCGCAGTTTCTTTAAGTGCGTGTCGTAACTGCGGGTGCTGAGGAAGTCAGCCAATGCCAGCTGCATCGGCGCGCTGGTGGAGAGCGTGCTCATGAGCTGAATACGCTGTACGCGCTGCGCGTAGCGCCCGGCAGCCACCCAACCTACGCGAAATCCCGCCACCAGATTCTTCGAAAAACTGCCGCAGTGCAGCACATTCCCCTCGCGATCAAAGGCTTTGGCGGGCAAAGGCTTGTCGTGGCCGCTGTAGAGATCGCTGTAAACATCATCCTCAATCATCGCGACCTGATAGCGCGCCAGCAAAGACACCAACTGCTGTTTTCGTTCAGCGCTCAGGGTAAAGCCCAGCGGGTTTTGTCGGTTGGTCATCAGCCAGCAGGCTTTGACCGGCCAGCGTTGCAGCGCCTGCTCCAGCTCGTCGAGATCGATGCCCTGCTCGACATCGCTGGCGATAGCAATCGCATTCAGTTTCAGCCGCTCAATCACCTGCAAGGCACCGTAAAACGAAGGATTTTCAATCACCACCCAATCACCGGGTTCAGTCACCGCTTGCAGGCTGAGGTTCAGCGCTTCCATCGCACCGTTGGTGATGACGATATCGTCCGGCGACAAGGTGATGCCCTGCTGGGCATAACGTTGCGCCAGAATTTTACGCAGCGCTTCGTTGCCAGGCGGCAGGTTATTCAGGGCATCGCTGGGTTTCAGATTGTGTGAGACCTTAACCAGCGAGCGCATCAGCTGACGCTGTGGAAAGAGTTCGGGATCGGGAAAGGCAGAGCCAAACGGCATGATGCCAGGGTCACGCGTGGCTTGCAGCACATCAAAAACGAAACTGTTGGTATCCGCCTGCTCGGTTTTGGCAATCGCCTGTGTGGGCAAACGTGGACGGCTTTCGGCGGCACGCGGCGCTACGTAGTATCCGGATTGCGGTTTTGACAGGATCCAGCCCTGGCTTTCCAGCACTTCATAGGCGTGCATCACCGTCATCAGGCTGAGGCCGCTCTGTTCCGCCTGCTGGCGCAACGACGGCAGCTTTTCGCCCGGCGGCCAGATGCGCGCTTCGATCTGCGTCCGAAGCTGATCAACCAACTGCTGATATTTCGCCACCCTGGCTCCGATATGGGAGAAAGAAGCGGCTATTTTCCCTCACCCTGGGCCTGTCCCGCAAGCAAGAGAAAGCATCGTTGGGCAGGGAATTGACGCTGTACTCAGGCTTTACCCCCTATCTCCTGCTGACGGGAGATGGGGGGTTGAGCTGAGAGACTCATACAGGGGAGGGAATCACACTCAGGTACTCACTTTCTGCGCGCGCAGGCGTGCACCTTCCCTGCTTGCAGGAGAGGTTGGCATGGAGGCAATCACTGCCCCCTCGCCTTAGGGTAGCTGCACCAGCTGCTGCTCGTTTTCGACAAAATTCGGCAACTCATGGATGCGTTCCGGCGGCACCGGTTTACCCAGCAGATAACCCTGCAACGTATCGCAACCCAGACCGGTAAGGAACGCTTGCTGATCCTGTGTTTCCACCCCTTCTGCGACCACTTTGAGATCCAGTGACTGCGCCAGTGCCACAATGGCGGAAACGATGGTGGCATCTTCTGATTTCGCCTGCAGCTCATTGACGAACGCTCGGTCGATCTTCAACTCACTGGCGGGCAAACGTTTCAAATAGAGCAGGCTGGAGTAACCCGTACCAAAATCATCGATCGAGGCTTTCACGCCCATATCCGTCAGTTGTGTCAGGATACGCACACTCTCTTCCGGATCACGCATCGCGGTGGTTTCCGTCACTTCCAGCGTCAGCAATTCGGCCGGGATCTGGTGCTTCGCCAGCGCCTGCGTCACGGTTTCCACCAGGTTGCTCTGTTCAAACTGCAGCGCGGAGAGATTCACCGCTACCGACCAGTGTGGATGGCCCTGCAGATGCCAGCTATGCAACTGACGACAGGCTTCGTTGATCACCCAATTGCCGATGTTGATGATCATGCCAGTCTTCTCGGCAATCGGCAGGAATTTGTCCGGTGCCAGCAAACCGCGCGAAGGATGTTCCCACCGCAACAGGGCTTCAAAACCAATAATCGGACCGCTCGGCGCACAATATTTAGGCTGATAGAACAGACGTAACTCTTCGTTATCCAGCGCTTGCCACAGGTCGTTATTCAGCTGCAGCTGCGACTGCGCGAGGGTGTTCATCGATGGCTGGAAGAAGTTGTAGCCATTACGGCCGTTGTTCTTGGTGTGGTACATCGCGGCATCGGCGTTAAACATCAGCTCGCGCTCATCTTTCCCGTCGCCAGGGTAGACCGCGATGCCTATACTCAGAGACACCATCAGTTCATAGCGCGAAATATCGAACGGGCGATCGACCGCTTTCACCAGCGCATCCGCTACGGCAGCGGCATCATTGGGCTCATCGATTTCGATCAGCAGCACAAACTCGTCGCCGCCCATGCGCGCCAGCGTGTGGTGACCTTTCATCTGGCCGATCATACGCTCGGCCACGGCAATCAGCAGGTTGTCACCGACATGGTGACCAAAAGCATCGTTGACCGCTTTGAAGCCATCCAAATCCATAAACATCAGCGCAAACTGCGACTTTTCGCGGTTGGCCTTATTGATGGATTGTTCCAAACGGTCCTCGAGCAAAATACGGTTTGGCAGGCGTGTCAGGTTGTCGTGCAGGGCCAGCTGCGCCAGTTCACGGTTAGCTTCCGCCAGCGAGTGCGCAAGAATAGAGGTGCGCGCTTGCAGTCGCGCATCCAGCATCGAAACCAGCAAGGTGATACCGAGGATCGCCAGCGTCACCACGGTGACCACAATCGCCAGCCAGTTGCTGTTAACGCCCATGTGCGTGGCATGACTCATCATCGGGAAGCTGGCAGCGGCCATACCGGTGTAGTGCATGCCGGCAATCGCGCACCCCATCACCACCGAAGCACCGAGACGCAGCATCGTCACGCGGCCATGTCCTTCGCGCAGGTTAAAGGCGAGCCACAGTGCCGCGCCCGATGCCACCAGCGCAATCACCACCGAAGCGGCAACCCAGCCCCAATTCCAGACGATGCCGGGCGCAAACATCAGCGCGGCCATGCCCATATAGTGCATGGCGACCACGCCGGAACCCAGCACAAAAGCCCCACCCGCTAAACGCCGCCAGGATAAATCATGGGATGAGCACACCAGCCACAAGGCAAAAATCGATGCCAGGATCGCCACCGCCATCGACATCGCCGTCAGCAGCGGATCGTAACTCATCACCATATCCAGGGTCATCGAAAGCATGCCGATGAAATGCATCGCCCAGACGCCCACGCCCATGGCGAATCCACCGCCTAATAACCAAACCAGCGCCACCTTGCCGGTTGAAGAAGCTACGCGGCCCGCCATATCCAGCGCGGTAAACGAAGCCAGCATCGCCACCAGAATGGAAACGATGACGGTAAACGAATCGTACGAAGTCACTAACATAGTGATTTCCCAAGTTAAAGCCGTTGTCATTCAGCTGTGGTGTTATAAAGAAAAAGTCAATTTCATTGGTTTTATTGTGTGATTTATCGGCAGATAACCTGCCGATTTGAGTCTTTGAACGATGAAACCTTCCGATGCGGAAGAAAATAAAAATTGTTTATCAGGCGCTGGTTAAAGGCAGCGGGTGCTCAGCAAACAGCGGCGGTGCATTAAACGCAGCGGTGAATTCACCGATACGCTCCGCTGGTGTCGGCTTGCCGAGCAGATAGCCCTGCAGCGTGTCAAAACCGAGTCCGGTCAGCAAACGCTGCTGCTCCTCAGTTTCCACCCCTTCGGCGACCATGCGCAGATTGAGACTTTGGGCCAGCGTCAGCATCGCGCTCACGACGGTGGCGTCCTCGCTGTCGGCACGCAGGCTGTTAATAAAGGCGCGGTCGATTTTCAGTTCGGTGGCTTCCAGATGTTTCAGATGCAGCAAATTGGCATAACCGATACCGAAGTTATCGATCGCCACTTTCACGCCCAACTGGTGCAATTCAGCAATGCGCTGCTGGCTGAACTGCGGGTCGCGCATCGCGATATTCTCGGTGATCTCCAGCATCAGCGCGCCCTCCGGCAGCTGATAACGCTGCAGTGCATGACGTAAGCTGTCGATAAGATCACGCTGATGGAATTGCAACGCCGAAAGGTTGACGGACACGCTCCAGTCGCGGTGACCTTCATCGTGCCACTGCTTCAACTGGCGGCACGCCTCGTTGATCACCCAATTGCCCAGCGCCACGATTTGCCCGGTTTTCTCCGCGCGCGGCAGGAACATATCTGGCATCAGCAATCCCCGACGTGGATGCTGCCAGCGCAACAACGCTTCGAAGCCCATCAGCACCGTGCCACCCGCGCGGAATTTTGGCTGATAGAACAGGCACATTTCCTGATACTCCAGCGCATTCCACAGATCATTCGCCAGCGCCAGCTGATGCTGCGCCACCGCGCTCATCACCGGTTCAAACAAGCACCAGCCGTTACGGCCACTGTGTTTGGTGTGGTACATGGCGGAATCGGCGTTGAACATCATCTCCTGCTGGCTACGACCGTGCAGTGGGAACACTACGATGCCAATACTGAGTGACACCCGCAGCGAATAACGATCCAGTTCAAACGGTGCATCGATGGCATTGACCAGCTGTTGTGCCAGCGCCGAGGCCTGCAAATCATTGTATTGCGGACACAGCAACACGAACTCATCGCCTCCAAGTCGCGCCAGTAACACGCCTTCGCCCAGTTGTACGCGCAGTCGCTCGGCTACCGCGATGAGCAGACGATCGCCCACATGATGGCCCCAGGTATCGTTGACCGCCTTGAAGCCGTCGAGATCCATAAACATCAGCGCAAAATGTTCATCCTGCAAAGTGGCTTGCTTGATCTGCGCCGTCAGCTGTTGCTCCAGCAGCACGCGGTTGGGCAGCGAGGTGAGATTGTCATGCATCGCCAGCTGGCGCAGTTCGCTGTTGGCGCGTTTGAGCTTGGCGGCCAGACGAGCCGCGCGCAGCTGGGCATCCAGCATGGAAACTAACAGCGTGAGGCCGAGGATGGACAATGTGATAATGGTCACCCACACCGCCAATCCATCTTCACTGATGCCATGATGCTGCTGCATGGTGCTCGGCATACTGTACTCCGCCGCAGCCATGCCGGTGTAGTGCATCCCGGCGATGGCAATGCCCATCACCAGCGCAGCACAAACGCGCATGATCCACACGCTTTCGCCCTGGCGCAGATGAAACGCCAGCCACAGGGCCGCACCTGAGGCGGCATAGGCAATCACCACGGAGAGCGCGACCAGCGGCATGTCCCAGCGAATCGCCGGTTCGATCATCAGGGCATTCATGCCGATGTAATGCATCGCCACGACACCGCTGCCGAGTATCAGTGTGCCACGTACCAGCCGACGTGGAGTTAAATGGCTGCCCTGCACGCCCTGCGCGAAAGCAAAGATGGCAGAGAGGATCGCTACCAGCAGAGAAACCGTGGTGAGGGTAATGTCATAACGCATGGTCATCGGCATCATCATCGCCAGCATGCCAATGAAGTGCATCGCCCAGATGCCAATGCCCATCGCGGTGCCACCGCCAATCAGCCACATTTTCGCCAGGCAGCCGCGTGAAACCGCGACGCGTCCCGCCGTATCCAGTGCGGTAAACGCAGCAATGAAGGCCACGATCAATGAAACCGTGACCAGAACGCTATCCCAGGTAACCAGCAGCATGTGCGCTCCTAAACTCAGCCCGCTGCGGAGCAGGTGCTGTATCGTCAAAAAAGTTCAAAGTGTTCGAGAACATTGATTAAAGGTGAGTCATGACCGCACGCAGTGAGGCAGAGGGAGTAACCGATCCAGATAATTCTGGAAACACCGCGCTATGTTTTTGGTTTTTCATGGTCAGTCGCAGTAAGAAAAATTAATAATATCTGATTAATGCACGAACATAGCATTGAACGGTTAATCGCGGTAGAGGGTTAAATCACTCGCTGTTTAGTTTTTTTAACCGGTTGTCATCCCTTGCGATTACTGCGTTATCGGCGAAAAGTGTGAATTGATTAATGAAAAATCTAAGCGCAACGCTTCCAGTGGTGATTTGCTGATCTATAGTAAAGAAAACTGATATAAATCCTAAACCCACCATCTAAGAATATTCCTAGATGTCGGGCACTTACGCGGTAAAGCCGATCGTGGCTCTTGTTTGACTTCAGATTCGTTACATAAATGAATCACCAGGTGAAAAAGCACTGACCTTGGATAATCAGTAAGGAATGATTATGAAACTCAAGCTTTTTCTTTTGGCGTCCAGCCTGAGCGTCGTGCTCGCCCCTCACGCGGCTTTTGCCGCCACCACAACGGGAACCATTAATGCGACCCTGACCCTGACCACCGGTTGCCTGGTGAATGGTCAGTCTGCCACCACGGGAGTCAACTTCGGTACCCTGAACTTTGGTAGCAGCGCCGCAACCTTTGATACCCTCAACGCCACGTTGGTCGGTGCATCGGGCAACGGTATTTATGTTCGCTGCACCACCGGCCAGACTTTCAACGTGCAGGTCACCAGCAGTAATGCTGCACCGGCGACCATTTACGGCACCGTTAGCGGCCAGCCGCGCTATCTGATCCTCGGTTCCAATAACACCCAAGGCATTGCCTATACCCTGTATAGCGATGCGGCATTCACCACCGCCATCGCCAATAACACCAACATTGCCGCCAGCGGCACCACGGACCCGACCTTAGGCACCAACTACGCCATTTACGGTCGTGTCGTGGGGGGCGGGTTTAACCCACTGATCCCGGCAGGGACTTATACCGACACCATTAACGTTGCGGTGAACTACTGAGGTCAGTTGTGGGGTAATCAGGGTGGCCGTGGTGCAGCGTTGGGCGCACAGTGCAGGCGGCGTTGCCCTGCTGATAGGGAGTGTCTCTGCCTGGGGGTTGCCAACCGCAACCTTCCAGGTCTCTGCATCAGTAGTGGCAGGCTGTGTGGTCTCCGGTACCAATACCGGGGTCTTTGGCACGCTTAATTTCGGTACGCAATCGGGTGTGTCCTCCAGCATCGTGAGCGCCAGCTATGTGCAAAGCACCACCATCATCCTTGCCTGCACGCCAGGCACCGCCGTTAGCATGAGTATCAATGGCGGCTCCAATTACTCCACGACCCGCAATCTCAAGGTCTCGGGCAACACCAATACTGTGCCCTATTCCCTTTACACCAACGCGGCACACACCTCGGCTATCCCAGTGAATAGCGCCGTGGCACTGAGTTACAGCAACGCCAATAACATTACTTTGCCTATTTATGGCCTGTTAACGCTGCCCGGCCCTACGCGCGCCGGCACTTATACCGACACCTTAACCGTTACGCTTAGTTGGTGACGGCAGTGATAAATAAGGATGAATAATCATGAACCTGCGCGCCCTGTTACTGTTGTTTATCATGGCACTAATGCCTGCTGCCCATGCCGCCAATTCGCTGATGATTTGGCCCATCGATCCCGCCATCAATCCCGATGATAAAGCCAGTGAGCTGTGGCTGGAAAACCGTGGGAATGTCACCACCATGATGCAGGTGCGCATCTTTAGCTGGCTGCAAGTGGGCGGCCAGGAGCAGTATCAAACCCAACAGCAAGTGGTCGCCAGTCCACCGATGGTGCGCCTCGAACCGGGTCAGAAACAGCTGGTGCGACTCATTAAGCAAGGCGCGCCGGAAGCGGGACGCGAAATGTCCTACCGCGTGGTGCTGGATGAAATCCCTACGCCACGCACACCCGGCGAAAATCAGGCGGGATTGACCTTCCAGATGCGCTATTCGGTACCGCTGTTTGTTTATGGTAACGGCATTACCAGCGACAGTGCGAAGCCGCAACTCAGCTGGCAACAGGTGGACAGTGGTGGCAAGCGCTGGTTGGAGCTCACCAACCATGGCAACGGCCATGCGCGGCTGAGTAACGTCACCATTGGGGGTCGCCGCCTGGGCAATGGTCTGTTTGGCTACGTACTGGCAAACAGCAGCAATCGCTGGCCATTAACCAGCAGCGTGAGCGGAGAGTTGTCAGCGGAGGTGAATAAAGGGCACTGGAGCAGCGCGGCCGCGCGTTGATGACGTTTTCGCTGCATCCCTGCACGCTGGCAGTGACTAGCGTGCTATGCCTGTTACCTCAAATTAGTAGCGCGGAGACCTTTTCCGAGCTACCACCGCCCCCTGCGCTGGAGAACAACGCCAGCGGTCAGCAGTACATGCTGGAGCTGGTGGTGAATCAGAACGCTCGCGGCGATATCGTGCCGGTGGAGCGTAAAAACGGGGACTTTTGGCTGCGCAGTGGCGATTTACAGCGTGCCGGTATTCCTGCGGAGAAACTTCAGGGCGAGCAAATCGATGTGAATCAACTGGCGGAGGTGAAAGCCGAATATGACGAGCGCCGTCAGCGCCTGTTGCTCACCGTTCCGCCCGCCTGGCTTCCCGGCCAGGTGATCGGTAAAGATCAGCGCGGCCCACGCTATCCGGGGCGCGCCAGTAACGGTGCGCTGCTCAATTATGACTTTTACGCCACCCGTACCGATAATGCCGGTTCCCGCCTGTCGAGCTGGAATGAGCTGCGCGTGTTTGGCCCCAGCGGGCAGTTCTCCACCAATGGCGTCTACACCCAACAACTTGAAGGCGGCGTAAGCGGTCAGCAAGAGGGATATATTCGCTACGACACCTGGTTTAGCCATGAAGATGAGAACGATGCGATCAGCTGGCGTGCCGGAGACCTGGTGACCGATGCGCTGAGCTGGAGTAACAGCGTGCGTCTGGGTGGCGTGCAGATTGCGCGTGATTTCAGCGTGCGACCGGATTTGGTCACTTACCCTCTCCCGGCGTTTTCCGGCCAGGCCGCGGTGCCCTCTTCCGTCGATCTGTTTATTAACGGCTATCGCAGTACGCAAGCCAATGTGCAGCCGGGTCCGTGGTCGCTGACCAATGTGCCGTTCGTCAATGGCGCGGGCGATGCGGTGATCACCACCACCAATGCCGTGGGGCGTCAGGTCACCACCACGCTGCCGTTTTATGTCTCCAGCAGCCTGCTGCGACAGGGTTTGTCGGATTACTCCTTCTCTGCCGGTGCCCTGCGTGAAAACTACGGACTGGAAAACTTTGACTATGGCGCAGCGGCAGCCAGCGGATCTTATCGTTACGGGTTAACCGACTGGCTGACGCTGGAGAGCCATGCGGAAGGCAGCGACAACGTGGCCACCGGCGGCGCAGGAGGCTTAGTGAAGCTCGGCAGTTGGGGGGTGGTGAATGGTGCCCTGGCACAAAGCCAGATGGAGGGAAAACCCGGCACGCAATACAGCTGGGGTTATCAATATAACAACAGCTGGTTCAGCCTCGGCACGCAGCATATTTTACGCACTGCAGATTACGGCAATCTGGCGCTGGTCGGCAGCCGGGGCGACAGCGCTAACACCAGCTATTCACTGGCGCGACGCAGTGCACAATACACCGCCAGCGTGTCACTTAATCAATATGGCAGTCTGGGTCTGGCCTATTTTGATATTGCCGGAGGATCGGGCGATCGCACCCGTTTATGGAACCTGTCCTGGAGTAAAAACCTGTGGGGTAACAGTAGCCTGTATATTTCCGCCAGCCGCGATCAGGAACAGGGCGATTGGAGCGGTGCTATCTCTCTGGTGATCCCGTTCGGCGAACAGAGCAGCGCTTCGGTGAGCTACGAGCGCGATCAGCAGGGCAACAACAATCAGCGTCTCTATGTGTCACGCGCCATGCCGACGGATGGTGGCTTTGCGTACGATGCGGCCTGGGCCAATCAGGGCAGCGACAGCGGTAATTATCGTCAGGCGAGCCTGCGCTATCGCAATAACAAAATTGACACCTCCGCCGGATTCTACGGCGATAACGATAACACCACGCAGTGGGCCGATTTCACCGGTTCGCTGGTGCTGATGGATAACCGCGTGTTTGCCGCCAACGATATCAATGATGCGTTTGTGGTGGTGAAAACCGACTACCCCGATGTCACGGTGCGCTATGAAAACCAGGCAATGGGACGCACCGATCATCAGGGCTATTTGCTGGTGCCCTCGATCAGCAGTTACTACGGCGCGAAATATGACATCGATACCCTGGATTTACCGGCTGACCGCACCGCGCCAAAGGTGGAACAGCGTTTTGCAGTGAAACGGAAAAGTGGTTACCTGCTGAACTTCCCGGTGGAGCGCCTGCGCGCCGCCAGCGTGGTGCTGCATGATAAACAGGGGCAACCGTTGCCAATCTCCAGCCAGGTGTTGCGCCCGAATCAGGGTACGGAATATATCGGATGGGATGGCATTGTCTGGATGGAGAACCTGAGCGCTGAAAACCCAATTCATGTCGTGACGCCTGATGGGCGCAGTTGTGATACCACGCTGACCATTGCAGACGGCCAGCCAAAAGCGCTGGAAACCTACGGTCCGCTGACGTGCGATCTGCCACCGCCGGCACCGGGTTCGGCGGTCAGCACGGCCAATAATTCACAGTCAGGAATTTCACCATGAGAAAGATTTTTTTGCTGCTGGCGCTGTTTATCTTGCCGGGCACCAGCTATGCGCTTTGTAGTTTATCGGCTCCAGCGGCGACCTTCGGCTCCGTGACCACCTTCGCGGTTGGCTCTACCGTGCAGAACACTTCCAGCACCACCAACGTCAACTGTGGTTCCGGCACGCTTTCGCTGTTGGGCACCGATAACGTCACTTACGCCTTCACCACTGCGACCTATCTCAGCGGCACACGCGCGGTGTTGAAAAGTTCGAGCACCGGCACCGACAGCATTCCGATTCAGATGTGCATCGACAGCGCCTGCGCCACAGAGTTGCAGCAGGGCGGCAGCTATCGCTGGAGCTCGGCCTTGCTACTCGCGCTAGGGAACAGCCTTAACTTTAATATTCCGCTCTACTTCCGCACCCTGACGGGGCAAGTGATTGCAGCCGGCACTTACACCACGACGATAACCATAACGGTGAGTTATACGGTATGTGCCGGGTTGAACGTTGCAGGTGCGTGCGTAGGTACGGTGCAAACCAGTACCGGCACCGCGATGCCGATTACCGTTAACCTGATAGTGACGAATGACTGCACCACCATCACCGCCCCTAACGTGAGTTTTGGCAGCGCGCCGCTGGTGGGGAGTTTCTCCACGGTGCAGCAGACCATTAACGTGGTGTGTTCAAAAGGCAGCACCTTCACTGTGGGGTTGAGCAATGGCAGTTACTACAGCGGCACCACGCGCCAGATGGCGAGCGGCACCAACCGACTGGCGTACGACATCTACAAGGGCACCACCACCACAACACGCTGGGGACCGACCGGCACCGACCGCTGGAGCAGCGCCAGTGCCACCTCTCTGAACGCGGATCTGGTGACGCGCAACTTCACCTATACCGCGCAGATTCTGACGACGCAGAATACGCCAGCGGCGGGGAGTTACACGGACAGCGTGGTGGTGGACCTGTCGTTTTAGGCAGGACATTGGCGACGATCTAGTCTGTTGATAAGGGCCCGATGAATGAGTCCCCCTACACAAACAAAAAAGCAGCCCCTTCAGAAAGAGGCTGCTTTATTTGAATGGCTTCTCAACGGCCTGACATGTGATCCGTTGTCAGCCGGGACGTTACAGCGAAGCCCCCACCGGCGTGCCGCCATGGCGCGCCTGATACTGTTTCACCATGCGGCCAATCAGCAGCGTGCCGATCAATCCACACACCGCCGCGAATGACAACCACACGCCGGGCATCGCTTTATCGCCCGTGGCATGGATCAGGTAGCTTGAAACCGCTGGCGTGAAGCCACCAAACAGCGCGGTCGCCAGGCTGTACGCCAGTGAGAAGCCGGTGGCGCGCACTTCAGTCGGCATAATTTCCGCCAGGTAAACCACCATCGCCCCGTTATAGCTGGCATACAGGAACGATAACCACAGCTCCGCTTCCACCAGATGCGCAAACGTAGGTGATCCCACCAGCCAGTGCAGCACCGGCCAGGTGGTCAGAATCATCAGGATGGTGAAGGTGATCAGCAGCGGACGACGCCCTATGCGGTCTGACAGCGCGCCCATCACCGGCAACCAAATCAGGTTAGAGATACCGACGAACAGCGTCACCATAAAACTCTGCTCATCGCTCATCATCAGCACGGTTTTACCGAAGGTCGGGGTGAAGGCGGTGATCATGTAGAACATCACCGTGGTGGTCACCACCATCAGCATACCCGCCAGCACCAATGCCCAGTTCTCACCGACCGAGCGCATGATCTGTCCCATGGAAGGATGTTGTTTGCGCTTGCTGAACGCTTCGGTTTCTTCCAGCATGCGACGGATCCAGAACAGGAACGGCACAATCATACAACCGACAACGAACGGAATACGCCAGCCCCACTCGGTGACCGCTTCCTTCGCCAGCAGATGATTAAGACCGAGGCCAAGCAGCGCAGCGAAGATCACCGCGACCTGCTGGCTACCGGACTGCCAGCTAACATAGAAACCTTTGCGTCCTTTTGGCGCCACTTCAGACAGATAAACCGACACACCGCCTAACTCCACGCCCGCAGAGAAGCCCTGCAGCAAACGACCCAGCAGAATCAGAATCGGCGCGGCAGCCCCCAGCGTGGCATAGCCCGGAACCAGAGCGATGGTGAGTGTGCCCAACGCCATCAAGCCTAATGTCAGTAACAGCCCTTTACGGCGTCCGTGATGGTCAATATAGGCACCCAGAATAATCGCGCCAAGTGGACGCATCAGGAAGCCCGCGCCAAAGGTCATCAGCGTGAGCATCAGTGAAGCAAAGGGATCATCTCCGGGGAAAAAGGTTTTGGCGATCGCCGTAGCGTAATAGCCAAACACCATAAAATCGTACATCTCAAGAAAGTTACCGCTGGTAACGCTAAAGATGGTCTTGGCACCGCCTTGCGATGGTTTTTGTAAAGATTGACTCGCGCTCATATTGTCCTTCCTGGGTTTTTCTTCCGTTGTAGCGGGTTGTGCCAGGAATAGATGTGATCCGCTTCACCATTGCAGTTTACAAAAGTAAGACCAAAAGTAACAAGAAATTAACATTGGCGGCGAGAGCAAACAAAAAGGGCCGCTATGGATAGCGGCCCTTGTGAGCGTTCAGAGGGGGAATTATTTCTTCACCGTCTCCATGCCCATCAAACCAATCTTCAGATAACCCGCTTCACGCAATTGATCCATCACGCTCATCAGCGTTTCATAATCCACTGACTTATCCGCCTGGAAGAAGATGGTAGTGTCTTTCTTGCCTTCAGTCTGCGCCGTCAGCGCATTCACCAGCGTCTCTTTGGTCACCGCATCGTTGCCGATATAGATCTGCTTATCTTCCTTAATAGAAAGATAAACCGGTTTTTCCGGACGCGGTTGCGGTGCGCTGGTGGACGCAGGCAGATTAACGCGCACATCCACCGTGGCTAATGGCGCGGCGACCATAAAGATGATCAGCAGAACCAGCATAACGTCGATAAACGGCGTCACGTTGATTTCATGCATTTCGCCATCGCCTACCGAATCATCGTTTAAACGCATCGCCATAATACTTATCCTACGCGCAGTTTCTGTGCCGCCGCCGGACGGGTCGCTTCTTTCGCGGTTTCCACATTCCCGAGATCCAGATCGCGGCTCTGCAGCAGCATCACCTGCGCCGCAACATCACCCAATGAGGCTTTGTAGCTGGCAATCATGCGCGCGAAGACGTTGTAGATAACAACAGCAGGAATAGCGGCAACCAGACCAATCGCGGTCGCCAGCAACGCTTCTGCGATGCCCGGCGCCACAACAGCGAGGTTGGTGGTCTGAGTTTTAGCGATACCGATAAAGCTGTTCATGATGCCCCACACGGTACCAAACAGGCCGATGAAGGGAGCAACAGAACCGATGGTAGCGAGGAAGCCGTTACCGCGGCCGGCATGACGGCTGAATGCCGCAACGCGACGATCAAGGCGGAAGCTGGTACGTTCCTTAATGCCATCAAGGTCTTCGGTACCCGCAGAGAGTTCCAACTCGTTCTGCGCATCGTTCAGCAACACCGCACTGTGGCTGTTGCTTTTGAAGCTTTCAGCGGCGCGGTAAGCATCATTAAGCGAACGTGCTTCGCCCAGCGCCTGCTGTTCGCGTTTCAGGCGACGTTTCGCCCCGCTCAGCTCAGCAAACTTGCCGAAGAAAATCGCCCAGGTGACAACCGAGGCCAGTAACAGGCCAATCATCACCACTTTTACCACGATATCGGCATGCTGATACATGCCCCAAACGGAGAGGTCCGTTTGCATCAAATCACTGGCTACCACGCTGCGTCTCCAACTTCTGTTGCACAGTTCACGATTGAAGCGCGGATCATAGCAAAAAAATTGACCGAAGTGATAGTAGTTCTCATTACTATTTACAATCCAAAAGTGTCTTTTATTTCCACAATTTGGCAAATGATTTACAGAATACTGGCGTCACTCTGATAATCCGCAATCAGGCGCAACCCACTGCGGTGTTTCGTGGTAACGTGGATGTTTTGTGGTAAGTGTCAGGAAAGGCAGTGATGGCAACTAATAAAATTGATACCACGCTGGTTAGCGCGGGACGAAGCAAACGTTACACTCAGGGCTCAGTTAACAGCGTCATTCAACGCGCATCTTCACTGGTTTTTGACACGGTTGCTGACAAAAAACGGGCGACCGCGGGTCGTGCATCGGGCGAGCTTTTTTATGGCCGCCGTGGCACCCTCACCCACTTCTCGCTGCAAGACGCCATGACCGAACTGGAAGGCGGCGCGGGTTGCGCGCTTTATCCGTGTGGTGCGGCTGCAGTATCCAATGCGATTATCTCTTTTGTCGAAGCGGGCGATCACATTCTGGTGAGCGGCGCGGTCTATGAGCCAACGCAGGATTTCTGCACCAAAATTCTCAGTAAGCTGAATGTCTCCACCACCTTCTTTGATCACTGCATTGGCAGTGAGATCGGTGAACTGATTCAGCCAAATACTCGCGTGGTGTTCCTCGAATCTCCCGCGTCCATCACCATGGAAGTGCAGGATATTCCTGCCATCGTGGCCGCTGTGCGCGCCAAAGCACCAGATGCGATCATCATGATCGATAATACCTGGGCGGCGGGCGTGTTGTTTAACGCGCTGGAGCATGGCATCGATATTTCGATTCAGGCAGGCACCAAATACATTATTGGCCACAGCGACGCGATGATTGGCACCGCCGTCGCCAATGAACGTTGCTGGCCGCAGCTGCGAGAGAATTCGTACCTGATGGGCCAGATGGTGGATGCCGATACGGCGTACATGGCCAGCCGCGGCTTGCGCACACTTGGTACGCGTTTGCGCCAGCATGAAGAAAGCGGTTTGCAGGTCGCGGAATGGCTGGCAGCACAACCGGAAGTGGCGCGCGTCAACCATCCGGCGCTGGCACAGAGTAAAGGCCATGAATTCTGGCAGCGTGATTTCAACGGCAGCAGTGGACTGTTTTCCTTCATCCTGCATGAAAAATTGAGCCGTGAGCAGCTGGCTAATTACCTCGATCACTTCCACCATTTCAGCATGGCTTATTCATGGGGTGGCTATGAATCCCTGATTCTGGCCAACCAGCCGGAAGAGCTGGCGGAGATTCGCCCGGCAGGCGGCGTCGATTTCGACGGTACGCTGGTGCGTTTGCACATTGGTCTTGAACACGTTGATGACCTGCTGAACGACCTGAAAGCGGGCTTTGCGCGCTTAAAACAGTAAATATTTAAACAAAACCTAAACCATTTCGTGCCGCATCGGTGAGATCAACGTCTGCGATGCCACAGATGGTTAAAATAGAATCCTTGTGACTCGATGGGATAGCAGATGGGTGTTTTACATGAGATTGTTCACGCGCTCTGGCATCAGGATTTTGCCGCGCTGGCCAATCCGGATGTCGTGTGGATTGTCTACGGCGTAATGTTTTTAACGCTGTTTCTGGAAAACGGTTTGTTGCCTGCCTCTTTTCTGCCGGGTGACAGCCTGTTGCTGCTCGCAGGTGCCATGATTGCCAAGGGCGTGATGGATTTCGTGCCCACCATGGTGATTCTGACCACTGCCGCCAGCCTGGGCTGCTGGTTGAGTTATTTACAGGGGCGATGGCTGGGCAATACGCGGATGGTGAAAAGCTGGTTGATGCATTTACCGGCGCAATATCATCAGCGCGCCTGGAATCTGTTTAACCGCCACGGTTTGATGGCGCTGCTGGTCGGGCGTTTCCTGGCGTTTGTTCGCACATTACTGCCGACCATGGCAGGTATTTCGGGTTTACAGAATGGTCGCTTCCAGCTGTTTAACTGGCTGAGCGGCGCGCTGTGGGTCGGGATTGTGGTCGCCATGGGCTATGGCATCAGTCAGGTGCCGTTTATCAAGCGTCACGAAGATCAGGTGATGGCAGTGCTGATGGTGCTGCCGATGGTGTTGCTGTTTGTCGGTCTGACCGGCAGCATCGTGGTGATCTGGAAAAAACGCAGCCAGAAAACGAGCTAATTCGGTTCGGGTTGCCATTAATGGCAACCCTTCAAGGGTTCAGTGCCGTTTCGTCGCGCGCGCATTCATGCACATTTGGCCGTTCAG
The DNA here is from genome assembly GCF_000963985.1 of Pantoea sp. BL1. Classification (NCBI taxonomy): domain Bacteria; kingdom Pseudomonadati; phylum Pseudomonadota; class Gammaproteobacteria; order Enterobacterales; family Erwiniaceae; genus Pantoea; species Pantoea sp. BL1. The sequence continues at coordinate 302,035 of NZ_JZRH01000003.1, forward strand.
ATGGCGTCAAACAGCAACCCATAGCGCAGTGCCATTTCTTTCAATGCACATTGATCTGCATTGGTTCAGGCAGCGTCAAACGGCAACGTTTGGCGCACACGGCTGGCTTCCTCTCCCGGCGTCACGCCGAAATAGCGCTTAAACTCCCGCGAGAATTGCGAAGGGCTTTCATAGCCCACGCGCACCGCTGCCGCACTGGCTTTCATCCCATCCTGCAACATCATCAATCGTGCCTGATGCAGACGATAGCGCTTCAGATATTGCAGCGGCGAGGTCTGGGTGACGGCTTTGAAGTTGTGATGGAACGCCGAAACGCTCATGTTCACTTCAGCAGCCAGCATATCGACGCTGAGACTTTCGGCGAAATGGCTTTCGATGCGGCGTAAGGCGCGCGCAATCTGACTGAACTGGGTCTGACGATTCACCAGCGACAGCAGCGCACCGCCAATCGGGCCGGTGAGCACATAGTAGATAATTTCCCGCACCAGCTGTGGTCCCAGCACGCGCGCATCACGCGGATGGCTCATCGCATCCAGCAAACGCTCGGCAGCGCACAGCATCTCTTCACTCATAAACGCCGAATGGATGCCGGAAGTATGCAACTGCGGCTGAAATTGTTCGTCGTCGCCGATATCCATCAACAGATCCTGCAAGCTGGCGATATCCACGCTCAGGCACATGCCGGCCAGCGGCTCTTCCGGGGTGGCTTCGGTTTCGCATTCCACCGGCAGCGGTACGGTCAGCATCAAATACTTCGTGGCGTCGTAATGAAACACTGTGCTGCCGAGATAACCGGTTTTACGCCCCTGAAAAAGAATCACAATGCCAGGTTGATACATCATCGGCGTGCGCGGAAGTGTTTCGCAGGCGTAGATGAGCTTGACGTTTTCCACGGCGCACAGCGGTTTACGCGCATCATTCATTAGCGCGGTCACGCGCTGCGCCAGCTGGCGGCAAAGGGCATCGTTCGGCATGGTTCACTCTCAGGCAGCAAAAAAAATCAGTGTGCCGCAATGCTGCTCAAAGCTCCACCCTTCAGCAGAATCAGGCAAGATTCTGGCAGAAATGACCAGGGTAAAAGGGCGAGGTGATTGCCACAATGATCCTGCGGTTGAGTTTGTTGACTAGACTTAACCACAGCGCTTTTACGGTAAGTCACTGCGACAGATAAGGAGCAACTATGGCAGAGCAACCCATTATCAAACTGCACGACGGCAATATGATGCCGCAACTCGGACTTGGTGTCTGGCAAGCGAGTATCGAGGATGCCCGGGCGGCGATTGTCGAGGCCTTAAAAGTAGGCTATCGCTCGATTGATACCGCCGCCATCTACAAAAATGAAGAAGCCGTCGGTCAGGCACTGCAGGACACCGATGTCGCACGCGAAGACATTTTCATTACCACCAAACTGTGGAATGACGATCAGCAGAACGGCCAGCAGGCGATAGAGACCAGCCTGAAGAAGCTGCAACTGGAGAGTGTCGATCTCTATCTGATGCACTGGCCGTGCCCGGAAAAAGATCACTACGTTGAAGCCTGGAAAAAGATGATTGAGCTGCAGCAGCAGGGCTTAACCAAAAGCATTGGCGTCTGTAACTTCCATGAAGCCCATCTCAAACGCCTGATCGATGAAACAGGCGTCTCGCCGGTGGTGAATCAGATTGAGCTGCATCCAATGCTGCAACAGCGCACGCTGCATGCCTGGAACGCACTGCATCAGATTCAGACCGAATCCTGGAGCCCGCTGGCGCAAGGCGGTAAAGGAGTATTCGATCAGGAGATCATCCGCGAACTGGCGAAGAAATACGGTAAGACGCCAGCGCAGATTGTGATTCGCTGGCATCTGGATAGCGGATTAGTGGTGATTCCTAAATCGGTGACGCCGGAACGTATTCGTGAAAACTTCCAGGTGTTCGACTTCAGACTGGAAAAACCTGAGATCAGCGAGATTACTAAGCTCGATAAAGGAAATCGTTTGGGGCCGGATCCCGAGAACTTTAACGGGTAAGCCGGCACAGTTTAACCGCCAGGCGGATACGGCTAGCGCGTGCTCGCCTGCATTGGCTTCACAATAGTCGTGCGGTCATGTGCGGGTCGCTATGCATCGTGACCCTGTCCATTTGGCGATCTCTTGTAAGGTGCGCATCGCTGCGCACCTTTTTTCTTAAGGGACGGGATTGACCTGTAGCTGCCCCGCCGTACCGCGATCGGCTAACTCCAGCGTCTGGCTGTAGTAGACAAACGGGAAGTGATCCGACGAACTCTGTGGGAAGCTCACCAGCAATTCGACATCACCATCCACCCACACCGTATCTTTCCAGCCGCGATCCTCGCCCATCGGCTGCGCGCCATTGACGCTCTTGATCAGGAACATCACGCCCTGAATATGCAGCGACTGCGGGCGATCGGCATGGATAATCCAGCGTTCAAAGGTGCCCTGCTGCACCGTGGTGTCGATGCGGCTCATGTCCCAGAGTGCGCCATTGATGCCCGGCACACTGTCGCCAATGCGGAATTCGCGCGTGCGCACCGCCACACCATCCAGAATCTGATCCGCTAATAAGCGCATCGGCAGATTGTCGGTAACCAGCGGCAGTAAGCCGGTCGGACGCAGGCTCAGAACCAGCGTGTTGGCGAGAATTGAGGAAGGTTCAAACAGACCCCGCAGGCGATCCATCAGGCCCGCCGCAGTCCCTGCCGTAATCGAGACTTCATCGCCCTGCGACATATCCACCAGCACTTCACGGCGTTCACCGGGTGCCAGCGACAGCGTTTGCACCGCAACGGGCGCAGGCAGGAAGCCTTGATCGCTGGCAATCACGGTAAACGGACGATTATCCGAGAAGCTCAAATCAAAGCGACGCGCGTTCGAAGCATTCAACAGGCGCAGACGCACCCAACCACGCGACACCTCTACATAAGGATTCTGCACGCCGTTGACCAGCAACGTATCCCCGAGGAAACCGCCATCTGAGGGTGGGTTATAAACCGGCGTGGCAAAGTTATCGAGACGCTTGTCCTGAATAATCAGCGGGAAGTCATCAACGCCATAGTGCTTAGGTAACGGCAGCGCTTTGCTGACGTCATCTTCAATCAGCCACATGCCCGCCAGGCCGTTGTAGACGTGTGGCGCCATACGATTTGGCGTATTGGCGTGATACCACAAGGTCGATGCACCCTGACGAACCGGCAATACCGGCGCCCAGTCAACGCCAGCTGACATCATGCGCGGCGCACCGCCCATTAAGGCGCCAGGCACCTGCAATCCGCTGACCGTCATCGCCACCGGTTCGTTGAGACGGTTGCTGTAAATCAGCTTCACATCATCGCCGCTGTAGACGCGCACCGTGGGGCCGAGGTACATGCCATTAATGCCCCAGACCGGCACTTTATTGCTATTACCGCTAAATGACCAATGGCTGCGTTGCAGCGTCAGAAAGAGCGGCTGGCCACGGCGAGATTCAAGCAGTGGCGGAACAGGAAGCGGCACATCGCCCATCGGGGCCGCAGCGTAGGCGGCATAAGGCATGCTACTGGTCGCCAGCGCAACACCGGCGGAAAGCTGAATAAACTGACGTCTGCTGCAAGACATAAAACTTCAGACCTTTTGAGCGGGGCGTGAAGACGCCGTGTCCATGTTGTTCTTGTTAGTGAGTTTTTGCTGTGATGAGCACGGGGCAGCGTTTCTGCCCCGTGGATGGCTAGAGTTTACCGTTTTTTTCGCGTTCGGCGACTTCGGCGTTCAATTCTTCCAGCTTAGCAGACATTAATTCGCGGCAGTGGGTGGCTAACTTGCGCACCGAGGTGGTTTCAAACTGCCTGGTATCCACTGGCGGCAGCATTTCAACAATCACCAGGCCATTGTTCCAGCGATTAAGTTTCACTTTGCCGTGGGTATTCGACACCACCACAGGGATGATCGGCACACCTGCTGCTACTGCAGCATGAAACGCACCGGTTTTAAACGGCAGTAAACCACGGCCACGGCTGCGGGTGCCTTCCGGGAACATCCAGAATGAAATCTTCTTTTTATTAAACTGCTCGACCAGTTCACCGATGGTGCCATGCGCTTTGGCGCGGTTATCACGGTCAATCAGCAAATTACCGGTCAGCCAGTAGAGTTGACCAAAGAACGGGATCCACAGCAGGCTCTTTTTACCGACGGTGACCGTGGTCGGCTGCACGATCTTCGCCGCCGTGATCATGTCGTAATTGTTCTGATGGTTGGCAATGTAAATCGCATTGCCATAGTTCTCCGCGTCGGCGGGTTTGCGCAGTTCGACTTTGACGCCAAACACCGTCGACAGGCGACCAAACATATGGCCGAACGTCGCCACATGGCGGGGATTACGCGGTGAGAACAAACACCAGATACTGCCGAAGATGCACACCAAAATCGAATAAACGATAACAATAATCGTGCGTAAAATTAGTAACATAGCTTCCTCAAGTTGGGCAATCCATTGCCTGGTCAGTCTTATTCTTCGCTACTGGCGTCACTTTTCGGGCGCGCTGGCGCATTCACTTCTACGCTATCAATGCGCTGCAGGCCACGCGACACGCTGCCACGACGACCGCGATCGGCTCGCACTTTTTGCAGATCCTCATCACGCATGATCAGCTTACGTTTGCCGACATACAGAGTGATCGAACTGCCCGGCGGCAGAATCAGCAACCACTGCAGCTTATCCACGCCCGCAGCGGCATCCGCTGATGGAATAGAGATGATTTTATTGCCTTTGCCTTTCGACATCTGTGGCAGATCGCCCACCGGGAACATCAACATACGTCCGGCCTGGGTAATCGCCAGCAGCATATCATCGCCCGAATGCACCGCCATTGGCGTCATCACTTTGGCATTGTCTGGCAACGTTAGCAGCGCTTTACCGGCGCGGTTGCGCGAAATCAAATCGGCAAAGGTACAGATAAAGCCGTAACCCGCATCGGAGGCCATCAACAGTTTCTGGTCGTCCGCTTCCATCAGCACCTGTTCAAACGCGGCACCTGGCGGTGGCGTCAGTTTGCCGGTTAGCGGCTCGCCCTGCCCGCGCGCCGACGGCAACGAGGTCGGGTCCAGTGTATAGCTCCGGCCGGTGGAGTCGATAAAGGCCACGGGCTGATTGCTCTTACCGCGGGCGGCGGCGAGGTAACTGTCACCGGCTTTGTAACTGAGACCGGTTGGATCGATATCGTGGCCTTTGGCGCTGCGCACCCAGCCCATCTGCGACAGCACAATCGTCACCGGCTCGGCACTCACCAGCTCGGTTTCGCTCAGCGCTTTAGCTTCTTCACGCTCATGCAGCGGTGAACGGCGATCGTCGCCGTAGGTCTGGCTGTCTGCCAGCAATTCTTTCTTCAGCAGGTTACTCATCTTGCGTTCGGACGCCAGAATCGCCTGCAGCTGATCGCGCTCTTTCTCCAGCTCCGCCTGCTCACCGCGAATCTTCATCTCTTCCAGTTTGGCGAGATGGCGCAGTTTCAGTTCCAGAATGGATTCGGCTTGCGTGTCGCTGAGTTCAAAGCGCGACATCAGTACTTGCTTAGGCTCGTCCTCGGTACGGATGATGTGAATCACTTCATCAATGTTGAGGAACGCCACCAGCAAACCTTCGAGGATATGCAGACGGCGCAGCACGCGCTCTAAGCGATAGTTCAGGCGGCGCGTCACGGTATCGCGACGGTACACCAGCCATTCAGACAGGATCTCCAGCAGGTTTTTCACCGCCGGACGGTTATCCAGTCCGATCATATTCAGGTTAACGCGATAGCTCTTTTCCAGATCGGTGGTGGCAAACAGATGGTTCATCACCTGCTCCACATCCACGCGATTGGAGCGCGGCACAATCACCAGACGCGTTGGGTTCTCATGGTTGGATTCATCACGCAGATCTTCCACCATCGGCAGCTTTTTATTGCGCATCTGGTTGGCGATCTGCTCCAGCACGCGCGCACCGGAAACCTGGTGCGGCAGTGCCGTGATCACCACATCGCCGTCTTCTTTCTTCCATACCGCGCGCTGACGGATCGAACCGCGCCCGCTTTGGTAGATTTTGCGGATCTCGCTGCGCGGCGTGATGATCTCGGCTTCGGTCGGATAATCCGGGCCCTGCACAATATCCAGCAACTCATCCAGCGTGGTGTTGGGTTTGTCGATCAGCTTCACCGCCGCTTCCGCCACTTCACGCAGGTTGTGCGGAGGAATATCGGTGGCCATGCCCACGGCGATACCGGTGGTGCCGTTCAGCAGGATGTTCGGCAGACGCGCCGGCAACATCTTCGGCTCCTGCATGGTACCGTCGAAGTTGGGGATAAAATCCACCGTGCCTTGTCCCAGCTCGCCCAGCAAAATCTCGGCATATTTGGACAGGCGTGACTCGGTGTAACGCATCGCGGCGAAGGATTTGGGATCGTCCGGTGCACCCCAGTTACCCTGTCCATCCACCAGCGGATAGCGATAGGAGAACGGCTGTGCCATCAATACCATCGCTTCATAGCAGGCGCTGTCGCCGTGCGGATGGTATTTACCTAATACGTCACCCACGGTACGGGCAGATTTTTTGAATTTGGCGCTGGCGTTGAGGCCCAGTTCCGACATCGCGTAAACAATACGACGCTGCACCGGTTTCAGACCATCGCCGATATACGGCAGTGCGCGGTCCATGATCACGTACATGGAGTAGTTCAGGTACGCGTTTTCCGTAAATTTGTGCAGGGCAAGACGCTCTGCACCATCCTGCGTCAATTCGCTCATTAAGCTCGCATCCTCACTTCGTGGCCCGCAACGGCGGGGCATCCGGCGCTCATTTGGCGAGGATAGTACCTTATTCGTGCGAGTTAGTCACAGGGAAGCCAATGGCCGCAGGCAGAATCGTAGGGCATTAAATAACGTGATGTCGGTTGGAAAATGAAAAAGGAATGAGAGCAATATCACAATGAATATCCCAATTAATATGTGAGCAGGATCGCAATTAATTATTAACGATTTCAGGTGTATTAAAGCTGTCCGTAATCATGGACAACATTTAGTATTGTTGCTTACACCGTCCTTTCCTAAATTTATACTCCATAAGACATCAATATTGCGCTCCTGATTTCTGGCATGAAGAAATAGATAACGAGGAAATAATCTTAAAAACGCTTTGCCAAAATAAAGGGTGACCGAATGCAAATACTGACTTCGCGACAACACCGTTTAGTCAAACTGCTGTTGCAACATGCTGCACCGCAGCCGATCAGAGAATTAGCCCTACAGTTGGGCGTGTCAGAAAAGACGATTCAGCGCGACTTGCAGTGGCTGGAAAGCTGGCTTGGTAGCTGGTCACTGACGCTGGAGAAAACCCCAGGGCGCGGCGTGCGTTTGCGGGTTGATGATATCCAGCAGCGCTTGCAACTGGAGCAGCAACTCAACGGCGATGAAAGCAGTGCCGATGCGCTGGGGCAAAACAGCCGCAGAGTAAAAATTGCCTCGCAGTTGCTGAGTGACGCGCCGCGTGCAACCTCTATCAGTAAGCTGTCGGAACGCTATTTTATCAGCCACGCCTCGATTGTGAATGACCTGAAGGTGATTGAAGAGTGGCTGCAGCCGCTGGGTTTGACGCTGCAACGTGGGCCAGGTGGCACCCATATCGAAGGCAACGAACAGGCGCTGCGTCAGGCAATGGTCTCCCTGATCAATGATGTGATGCAGCAAAACGTCGCTGGCACGCCGCTGTTACCGCGCCTCGATCCCGGCAGCCAGCAGGCACTGGTGCATTATTTTGGCGATGAGGATGTGGCTTTTGTGCAGACGCTGCTGCAACAGATGGAGCAGCAACTCAGTTACCCGCTAGGCGATGCCTGGTATCTGAATCTCTGCACCCATATTCTGATCATGATGCACCGCATGGCGCAGGGGAATGCGCTGGCACTGGCAACGCTGGCCACAATGCAGGATCTCGATCAGCGCATTTTACTGATTGCCCAGCAAATGGTGACGCAGATTGAACAGCGGATGTGCTGCGCCCTGCCCGCCGATGAAGTGGGGTTTATTTATCAATATATTGTGTCATCCGGCATTGTGGTGGAAGAGCGCGGCGATAATGCGCCGATGCATAATCAATTCTCCACCGCAGAGTCCGTAAAAATAACCTGTGAATTAATTGATCGTTTCGCAGCCTTTATTCAGCAAGATTTAACGCAGGACCGATTATTATTTGACGGCTTACTGGTGCATATAAAGCCACTATTAAATCGACTCAAATATCACATTCATATTCGCAATCCGCTGCTGGAGGATATTCAGCAGGAAATGAAGGGAATATTTTCGTTAACGCAACAGGCGATGCAATTAACCGCTCGCACTTATGGGCTTTCGCCAGTGGCTGACGACGAAATCGGTTATCTCTGCGTGCATTTCCAGGCCGCGCTGGAGCGGCAAATTGCCCATAAACGCATTCTGGTGGTGTGTTCCAGCGGCGTGGGGACATCGCATCTGCTGAAGAGCCGCATCTTGCGGGCGTTCCCTGACTGGGAAATTGCGGGCGTGGTCTCTGCCAGCAATCACGCCGCGTTTTGTCAGAACCAGACGGTGGATTTAGTGATCACCACTATCCATCTCAGCGCCGGGCCTATTCCGGCAGTGTATGTGAGTGCATTTTTTAACGATGACGATATTCGGCGGGTGACTGACGCCATGATTGGCAGCCAGCTGCCGGACGGCGCGCACTGCGCGTTGGCTGAACATTAATTGAATGAGGTAAAACCCATGGACATTTCCCGCATTCTGACGCCACGCCGCGTTAACCTGGCGCTCACCGCCACCACCAAAGAAGAAGTGATCAACGAACTGACCGATCTGCTGTATCAGGACGGCGCCATCACCGATCGCGCAGCCTTTATTGAAGATGTCTGGCTGCGTGAAGCTGAAGGCTCAACCGGGTTCGAAAACCACGTTGCCATTCCGCACGGCAAGTCTTCCGCCGTCCAACACACCACATTAGCCATTGGTCGTACCCAGCAGGATATCCCCTGGGAGACGCTCGATGGCAGCCAGGTGCGCTGCATCATCCTGTTCGCGGTGCGACTGGAAGATCAGAACACCACCCATATTCGCCTGTTGTCGCAGGTGGCCAGCGCGCTGGCCGATGATGAGGTGATTGCCCAACTGCTGGTGGAAAACGACCCCAGCAATATCATCCGGCTGTTTAGCCAGTACGCCGAAACCGACCTCTGTTAATCCCCTAACTCTTTGAGGTGACACATGAATATCGTCTGTGTAGCGGCCTGCACGGCAGGCATCGCGCATACCTATATTGCGCGTGAAAAACTGATCAAAGGCGCTCATGCACTGGGCCACACCATCCACGTTGAAACCCAGGGCACCATTGGCACTGAAACCGCGCTGACGCGTGAAGACATCGCCGCCGCTGACGTAGTGATCCTCGCCATTGATGTGAAGATCAACGGCGAAGAACGTTTCCAGGGCAAACCCATTGTGCGAGTGAAAACCGAAGTGGTGATCAAGTCACCGGTGAAATTCCTCGAAAAAGTGGCGGATTCACTGGCGCGTGCCTGAGGAGATCCATCATGAACGACAACAAACGTCAGTACGGACAAGAGATCAAAGGTCATCTGCTCACCGGGATCTCCTGGATGATCCCGCTGATCGTCGCCGCCGGGATCTGTATCGCACTCGGTCAGGTGATTGGCGGGCCGGATGTCGGCAAGCAAACCGGCACTATCGCCTGGATGCTGAATCAGATCGGCGGCTGGGGCATGGGGTTGATCGTGCCGCTGATCAGCGCGGCGATTGCCTACTCGATCGCCGATCGTCCCGGCTTTGCGCCAGGTTTGATCGTCGGCTTTATCTGCGGGCAGATCGGCACCGGTTTTATCGGCGGTATGCTCGGCGGCTTCCTGGTGGGTTACACGGTATTGCTGTTGCGCCGCACCATTAAGCTGCCGCAGTCGATGCAGGGGTTGATGCCGATTATGGTGCTACCGGTGTTGAGCACCATCATCGCCGGGCTGTTGATGATGACCTTTATTGGCCAGCCGATTGTCTGGCTGCAAAAGGCGCTGATTCATCTGCTGGAATCGATGCAGGGCGGATCGAAGTTTGTGCTGGGTGCGGTGCTGGGCGCGATGGCGACTTTTGACTTCGGCGGCCCCATCAACAAGACCATGTCGCTGTTCGCCGACGGCATGCTGGTCGACGGAATTTATGGCCCGGAAGCAGTGAAGTTTGTCGGCTCAATGATTCCACCGTTTGGCATCACGCTGTCGTATCTGCTGACGCGCCATAAGTACACCAAAGCGGAGAAAGAGGCGCTGAAAGCCGCCTTCCCGATGGGTATCTGCATGATTACCGAAGGGGTGATTCCGATTGCGGCGCGTGACCTGCTGCGTGTGGTCGGCAGCTGCGTGGTGGCCTCTGCCATCGCCGGTGGGCTGATTATGGTGTGGGGCGTAGAAGCACCGGTGCCGCACGGCGGGATGTTTGTGGTGCCGCTGTTCACCAAACCACTGATGTTCTGTCTGGCGCTGGGAATCGGCACCGTGGTGTGCGGCGTGATGCTGTCGCTGATGAAAAAACCGGTGACGCAGGCAGATGAAGAGTTCGATGACGTGGAAGCCCCTGGCGTCCGCGACGAAGAGATCAAATTCACACTGGAATAAGGAGCCACCATGTTTGCCATGATGAATGACCTGATTCAGGCCGCCGCTAAGCAGCAGTATGCCGTGCTAGCGATCAACTGCTTCAACCTTGAAACCGCGCGGGCGGCGATTCAGGCCGCCGAGCAACAGCGCGCACCGCTGATATTAAATGTCTATCAGGGCCACAGCACGCACTTCCCACCTGCCGTCGCGGTGCCGCTGGTGCAGGCACTGGCGAATGCTGCCACGGTACCCGTTGCGCTGGCGCTGGACCACGGCAAGGCCTTTCCGCTGATTGGCCAGGCATTTCGCGCCGGCTTTACCGGCCTGATGATCGATGCCTCTGCCGATCCGCTAGCCGAAAATATTCGCCAGACCGCAGCGGTAGTGAAGATGGCGCACACCGCTGGCGTTTGCGTCGAAGGCGAGTTGGGGCATATCGCCGATGCACCCACTTATGAGCTGGCGGATGCGTCGGTGAAAATGACGCAGGTTGCTGACGTGCTGCCGTTTATTGAGCAAACCGATATCGATTTGCTGGCGATTTCGGTGGGCACCGCGCACGGGCTCTACCCGGCTGGCGTGAAGCCGAAGATCGACTTCCAGCGTTTGCAGGAGCTGCATGCAGTCTCAACACGCCCATTAGCACTGCATGGCGGTTCGGGCACACCCGCCGAGGATATTCGCCGCGTCAGTCAGCATGGTGTGGCGAAGATTAACGTCGGCGCCGCAGTGTTTGATGCCGGTAAAAACGCGGTTGAGCAGGCGCTGAAACAGCATCCGCACGCGGATCTGGCCGATCTGCTCGGGCTGATGGAATCCGCCTGCCGTGAAGTGGTGATTGAGTATCTGAGCTGGTCGGGATCGGCTGGCAAAGCGTAGGGCGCGGACGCCATAAATGGCACCCCTACGGGGCCCCGTAGGGTACGCGTGGAAAAGAACACTCGTGATTTGACGCATTAACACGCACCTGAAAAGCCGCTTCGATCATCGCGATGTAAAGCAGCGGCAAGATACAGCGCGATAAGTCGCGCAGCAACAGGATGCAGAAGCATTTCCCTTTTTATCCATCATCGGGTCGGCGCACGCGTCGGCTCTGGTAAAACTCACGTTGAGGAAATATTAACATGTTGATTTCTATGAAAGAGATGTTGGCACCGACTCGTGAACACCGCTTCGCCATCGGCGCATTTAACGTAGCAGACAGCTGCTTTATTCGTGCTGTAGTGGAGGAAGCCGAGGCCACCAATACTCCGGCGATCATCTCGATTCACCCGAGTGAGTTGGAGTTCGTGACCGATGAATTCTTTGGCTATGTGCGTGAACGTACGCTGAAAAGCAAAGTGCCCTTCACCATTCACCTTGACCACGGCGCATCGATTGCGCAGGTGCTGCGCGCCATCCAGTGTGGATTCACGTCGGTGATGATCGATGGATCGCTGCTGCCGTACGAAGAGAACGTAGCGCTAACCAAAGAGGTGGTAAAGCTGGCGCATTCGGTAGGCGTGTCGGTGGAAGGTGAACTCGGCACCATTGGCGATACCGGCACCACCGTGGAAGGCGGCGTCAGCAAAGTGATCTATACCGAACCGGCGCAGGCAGAAGATTTTATCCAGCGCACCGGCGTCGATACCCTGGCGGTAGCGATTGGCACCGCGCACGGTATCTATCCAAAAGATATGAAGCCGGAACTGCAGATGCATATTCTGAGAGATATTGCTCAGCGCACCGATATTCCGCTGGTGCTGCACGGGGGTTCTGCTAACCCGGATGCGGAGATTGCTGAAGCGGTGACCCTCGGCGTGGGCAAAATCAATATTTCCAGCGATATGAAGTACGCCTACTTCGCCAAACTGCGCGAAATTCTGGCGCGTGAAACCTGGTGGGATCCCAACGTGATTTATCCGGAAGCCATTACTGCCGCCAAAGCAGTGATTCGCTACAAGATGAATCTGTTTGGTGGATTGGGTAAAGCGAGTTTGTATCGCTGAGGGCAGCAAGGGGGCAACCGCGCCCCTTTAACCTGACGTAATCCATCGCGCCGCTATCGCCATGAAGGGTAGCGGCGCGCTTCCGTCTGGAAGATATTACTTAATCACACCCAGCCACTGCGAGGCGATTTGCGCATATTCGCCGGTGGCGGTGCTGAGATGCAGCCACTGATCGACATACAGTTTCCAGCTCATATCATCACGCGGAATCATGTAGGCTTTTTCACCATACTGCATCGGCTTATCCGGATTAATGGCGCACAGCGTCGGGTAGTGCTTCATCTGGAACAATGCTTCGGACGCATCGGTGATCATCACATCGGCTTTCTTATCCACCAGCTGCTGGAAAATACCGACGTTATCGGCCAGTTGCAGTGTCGACTGCGGCAAGTGGCTGTGCACAAAGGCCTCATTGGTACCACCAGCCGGTTCAATCACCCGCACGCTCGGCTTGTTGATCTGCGCGACGGTTTGGTATTTGTCTTTATCATCACAGCGCACCAGCGGGATCTTGCCATCCACACCCAGCGGCTCGGCAAACCAGGCAATCTGCTGACGTTTTAAGGTCACGGACACGCCACCCAGCGCGATATCACACTGCTTCGCCACGAAATCGTCACTCATGGTTTTCCAGGTCGTTGGCACCCACTGCACTTTGGCGCCCAGACTGGCCGCCAGTGACTGCGCCATGCTGATATCCAGCCCTTCATACTGCCCATCGCTGCGCAGATAGCTGTAAGGCTTGTAGTCGCCCGTGGTACAGACTTTCAGGGTTTTACTGCTACGAATTTCGTCGAGGTGGGATTGCGCCGACGCAGCGCCACTCACCAGAAGTAATGCACTCAGTATCGCGGTTTTCATGATTTCTTCTTTTTTATGTTGATGTCGGTTTGCGCGCGGATTGTTGCATAGCCCTGCGCATTGTTGCTTTATTAGCAAAAGTCTTGTGATCAATCACGCATTTTTTTGTTCCGCCTGCGCGCGTAGAGTGTGCGCCATCAACGGGAAACAGAGCGAATCATCCATGAGCAATATTTTAATCATCGACGGCGGAAAAACCTTTGCCCACTCGAAAGGCGAACTGAACCACACCCTCACTGAGGTGGCGGCCAGCCAACTGCGCGATTTGGGCCATAACGTGGTGGTCACTCTTGCCGACAGCGACTACAACGTGGCAGAAGAAGTGCAGAAATATCTCGACAGCGATGTGGTGATCTATCAGATGCCTGGCTGGTGGATGGGCGAGCCGTGGACGGTGAAAAAATACATTGATGACGTGTTCACTGAAGGTCATGGCTCACTGTATGCCAGCGATGGCCGTACGCGCAGCGACGCGGGCAAAAAGTACGGTTCTGGCGGTTTGATTCAGGGCAAAAAATACATGCTGTCGCTGACGTGGAATGCGCCGCTGGAGGCGTTTACCGATCCTGAGCAGTTCTTTGAAGGCGTAGGCGTGGACGGTCTCTATCTGCACTTCCACAAAGCCAACCAGTTCCTCGGTATGGAAGGTTTACCGACCTTTATCTGTAACGATGTGATCAAGATGCCGGACGTGCCGCGCGATATCGAACGTTATCGGACTCATCTCAGCCAGATCTTTGCTTAACTGTAAGCACACCGGGAAAAGAGGAAGCGCTATGTTAACCGTCGTTGCAGAAATTTGCGTCAAGCCAGGCCGCCGTCATGTGGTGCTGGAAGCCATCAAGACACTGATCCCTACCGTGCTGGAAGAGGAGGGTTGCCATCAGTACGACGCGCTGGTTGACCATCAGGCGCAGGTGCCGTGGAAGCAGAATTCACCGGATTCGATCTTTATGCTGGAGCAGTGGGAATCACTGCGCCATCTTGAGCAGCATCAGCAGATGCCGCACATGGACGCGCATCGCGCCACGATCAAAGATGATGTGGTGGACGTGAAAATCCTGGTGTTAGAGCCAGCGCGTTAATCGCCCAAGCCTCTGCCTGTGCAGGGGCTTTTTTATAGCAAGCTATCTTGCTCTATCTTTTCGCGCAGAAAATCGAGAAAACAGGTAATGCGCGAGGTAAGAGACTGGTTGCGGTAATACACGGCGTGAACCGGCAGACGCCATTCGCGCGTTTCCTGCTCCAGCACCTGCACTAAATCGCCCCGCTCGCGGTCTTTGCGGCTGACAAAATCAGACAAGCGTGCAATACCCTGCCCTGCCAGCGCCAGTTGACGTAAGGTTTCTCCGCTGGAGGCCGATAGGGTCGGCTTAATTTGTAAGAACTCACCTTCACGCTGCCACACTGGCCAAACGTTATGCGCATCCAGCTGGCTGAATCCCAAAAGCTGATGGGCTGACAACGCCTCAACCGTTTCAGGCTCGCCATGCTGTTTCAGATAAGCCGGGCTCGCCACTAAGCGCGTAGCACTGCTCCCCAGCACGCGGGCACGCAGCGTGGAATCACGCAACTCCCCGACGCGAATCGCAATATCGGTCTGCTGCTCCAGCAAATCGATCATGATGTCGTCGGTGTTCAACTCCAGCTGTATCAGCGGGTAGCGCTGTCGAAATTCCGCCACCAGCGGCACAATCACATGCAGCATAAAGGGGGCGTTGGCATTGATGCGCAATCTGCCGGAGGGAATATCGCGGCGCTGGGCAATCTGCTCTTCCGCCAATTCTACCGACGAGAGGATCTGGCGCGCATGATCGAGGAAGATTAACCCTTCCTCAGTCAGGGCGAGACGCCGCGTGGTGCGGTGCATCAGGGTGGTTTGTAATTTGCTTTCCAGCCGACTCAGCGCCCGGCTGATACCAGAACTGGTTTGATCGAGTTGCTCGGCCGCCGCCGTGATTGAGCCAGTATCCACCACCGCCACCCAGGCGCGCAGTTCTTCCAGTGTGATTTTCACGTTCCTTTCCCCGTAAAAAAATTTGGCTTGGCCTAAATAATCTGGGACGCCGTAGCGTCCCAGGTCATCAAGCTTCCAGGTCGGCGAGGTCGCCTTTTTCCTGTAGCCAGTTACGGCGGTCTTCAGAACGTTTTTTCGCGAGCAGCATGTCCATCACGCGCAGCGTCTGCTCAACATCATCATCGCTGACCGTCAGCTGCACCAGACGACGGGTGTTAGGGTCGAGCGTGGTTTCACGCAGCTGCAGCGGGTTCATCTCACCCAGACCTTTGAAGCGCTGCACGTTCGGTTTGCCTTTCTTACGCTTCAGCTGCTCCAGCACGCCCTCTTTCTCGTCTTCATCTAACGCGTAAAAGACTTCTTTGCCGAGATCGATGCGATACAGTGGTGGCATGGCGACATAAACATGGCCATGTTGCACCAGCGAGCGGAAGTGCTTCACAAACAGCGCACACAACAAGGTGGCGATGTGTAAGCCATCGGAGTCCGCATCCGCAAGGATACAGATCTTGCCGTAACGCAGCTGGCTCAGATCTTCACTGTCGGGATCGATACCGATCGCCACCGAGATGTCGTGCACTTCCTGCGATGCCAGCACTTCGTCTGACGACACTTCCCAGGTATTGAGGATCTTACCCTTCAGCGGCATGATCGCCTGATAGTCACGATCGCGCGCCTGCTTGGCCGATCCACCTGCGGAGTCCCCTTCCACCAGGAACAGTTCGGTGCGATTCAGATCCTGTGCACTACAGTCTGCCAGTTTGCCCGGCAGTGCCGGTCCGCTGGTGAGCTTTTTACGCACCACTTTCTTGGCCGCGCGCATACGGCGCTGAGCACTGGAGATTGCCAGTTCGGCCAGCATTTCGGCGGCTTGCACGTTCTGGTTCAGCCACAAGCTGAAGGCATCTTTCACGATAGCCGAGACAAATGCCGCGCACTGACGCGAAGAGAGACGCTCTTTGGTTTGACCGGCGAACTGCGGATCCTGCATTTTGACCGACAGCACGTAGGCGCAGCGATCCCAGATATCTTCCGCAGACAGTTTTACACCGCGTGGCAGGATATTACGGAACTCGCAGAACTCACGCATCGCATCCAGCAAGCCCTGGCGCAGACCGTTGACGTGTGTCCCGCCTTGCATGGTGGGGATCAGGTTGACGTAGCTTTCCATCAACAGCTCGCCACCCTCAGGCAGCCACAGCAGCGCCCAATCCACCGCTTCAACATCACCCGCAAAGCTGCCGACAAAGGGTTTTTCCGGCAAGGTGGGGAGGCCGTTGACTGCTTCAGCTAAGTAATCAGAGAGGCCGCCATGATAGAGCCAGGTCTGCTCGGTATCATTGACCTTGTCTTTGAACACGATCTCCACGCCCGGACACAGCACCGCTTTGGCTTTCAACACATGCGTCAGGCGCGACACCGAGAAGCGTGGGCTATCGAAGAAACTCTCATCCGGCCAGAAATGCACGCGCGTGCCAGTGTTACGTTTGCCGACCGTGCCGGTCACCGTCAGATCCTGCACTTTATCGCCATTTTCGAAGGCAATATCGTATACCTCGCCATTACGGCGCACGGTGACTTCAACACGTTTTGACAGGGCGTTGACCACCGAAATCCCCACGCCATGCAGGCCGCCGGAGAACTGGTAGTTTTTGTTGGAGAATTTACCGCCTGCATGCAGACGGCAAAGAATCAGCTCAACCGCTGGTACACCCTCTTCCGGGTGAATATCCACCGGCATACCGCGACCGTCATCGATAACTTCCAGTGACTGATCGGCATGCAGGATCACTTCCACGCGTTTGGCGTGACCAGCCAGCGCCTCATCGACACTGTTATCGATCACTTCCTGGCCCAGATGGTTTGGGCGCGTGGTATCGGTGTACATCCCCGGACGACGACGCACCGGTTCAAGGCCGGTTAAGACCTCAATGGCATCGGCATTATAACTTGATTGGCTCATCGTAACTGTCTGATTAGCAATAGGAATAGGGGTCCATCTCGCAGCAATCAGGGAGCATTTAATCCCAGAAAATCAATGATCTGCGCAAAATGGCGTTCGAATCCGATATAAGCATGATTGCCACCCTCTTCGACCGTTTGGCGGCATGCGCTGTAGTATTCCAGCGCCTGGCGGTAATCGAGCACTTCATCGCCGGTCTGTTGCAGCAGCCAGAGTAAATCGGGCGCTTCGAGAGGGTCAATCTGCATGACTTTCAGATCGTAAATGTGGCGTGACTCTAACACATATTGCTGGCCGGTGTAGGGATTACGGTTCTCGCCGAGATAATCGACCAGCAGCTCAAACGGCCTCACCGCTGGATTGACCACCACCGCAGGCAGCATAAAGCATTGCGACAGCCAGGTAGCGAAGTAGCCCCCGAGCGACGATCCCACCAGGCCAAGTGGCTCACCGGCGTACTGCATCACCAGCTCTTCCAGCATGCTGGCGGCTTCGGCGGGAAATGTGGGCAGCTGCGGCACCAACACGTTGATGTGCGGATGCTGTTGCGCTACCCACTGCTGCAGTTGTGTGGCTTTGGCCGATTGCGGAGAGCTGTTGAATCCGTGCAGATAGATCAGCGCCGCCATCGCTTAGTAGCCCTCGGAATCTAAATCGGGGCGGAACAGATCGCTTTGCAAACGATTCACTTCAGTTTCCAGTACGCCGTCGGCCTTCAGGGTTAACCAGCGCCAACCCGGTGCCACATCATCGATGGCGAAGTTGGTGCAATGCGGTTTGAACTGCACGCAGGTCGAAGGAGAAGCCAGCACGCGACGACCATGCCAGTCGAGATCTAATTCCTGATGAATGTGGCCACACACCAGATTACGCGCACGCGGGAAGTGTTGCAGCACCGCTTCTAATTGATGGGGATTACGCAGGCTATGCTGATCCAGCCAGGTACAGCCGGAAGCGAGCGGATGATGGTGCAGCAGCACTAGCGTATGGCGCTCAGGATGCTGGCGCAGCGCCTTGTCGAGCCACTCGAGTTGGTATTCGCTCAACATGCCATGCGGCACACCAAAGACCTGGCTATCCAGCAGCACCAACTGCCAGTGTTCGCCCAGCAGCACATGTTTATCGGAAGCGATTCCGGCATCGGCAAGTGTATTGACCATCGCGGGCTGAAAATCGTGATTCCCCGGCAGCCAGACACACGGCTTTGGCAGGCGTGAAATGCCCGCTACAAAGTGTTGATAAGCTTCGACGGTGTGATCCTGGGCGAGATCGCCGGTGGCGATAATCAAATCATAATCGCGCTGTTGTGCCATGATGGCGTCCAGCACCGCATCAAAACTCGACCAGGTATTTACCCCAAGCAGCGATTGATGTTTTCCTGCAAAAAGATGGGTGTCCGTGATTTGTAAAATCCTGATATCGGCCCCATTTGCCGCAGGAAGAGTAAGCAGGCTATCCAAAGCGTTTCCTTTCTCTCCACGCCATAGTTGTATGCTATCAGCAGACCGGCACTGCTACAGCACCGTGCGCCAGACAGTAGCGCAACCAATCTGCAAGAAACTGGTTAATCTGATGTTTTTCATCGCGCTGATGCAGTTTTTTATTAGGGTAATCATAGCGCGCTTTGAAACGATAGATCTGCTGAGTGGAACACACTTCAGCGACCATCGCATCATGGTACAGCCGAACGGACATGGATGGCAGGCTCCAGTAACTCACTGCCGGGGCCACCTGGCGAATCTCCACCAGCGTGGTATAACGCGTCGACTCTTGAATAGTCAGCTGATAACGGGCGCCGCTCACCTGATAGATCACCGACGCGCCTGCCTCGTCATCACGCGGCAGCAGGCGACGCAGTTGGGCGAAATTGGTTTCGCACAATCGCATCATTTCGGGAAAGTCAGGGGTATAGCGCTGTTTCATTTTAGCTTCCACTCTTGTCGTAGTTTTTCATGGTGCAACGCCAGCCATTGCAGGGCGATGACAGATGCCGCGTTATCAATAATCCCCTCTTCCACCCAGCGATAAGCCTGTTCGCGGCTCACCACATGGACAAGAATATCCTCATTCTCTTCCTCCAGCCCGTGATTTCCCTCTGCCAGGCTGGCATCCACTTCGCCCACCAGCACCGACAAACGTTCAGACGTTCCGCCTGGGCTGGCTAAGTAATTCACTATCGGTTTCACACGCCCGACCTTGAGGCCTGCTTCTTCTACTGCTTCACGTCGCGCCACATCTTCCGGCGTTTCACCGGGTTCAATGATACCGGCCACCATTTCCAGCAGCCAGGGCGTTGGGCTGGAATCATAAGCCGGGATGCGAATCTGTTCGATTAGCACCACTTCGTCGCGTAAGGGATCATAGGGTAGCAGCACGGCGGCGTGTCCGCGCTCAAAAACTTCGCGTACTACCTCACCGCTCATCTCGCCATTAAAGCGGCGATGGCGGAAACGGTAGCGGACAATGGAAAAAAAACCATCGTAGCGTGTATCGCGTGCAATAATTTCTACATCGTTTTTTGTGAAAGTCACAGGGGATTTTTTTTCACCCGCCATCATCTGGTTCCTTATGCAGATTGGGATGGAGCGAAGAAAAGCCAACCCTTGTGCTCCGTCCGAGTGGTTCTTTCTGAATTATTTACGTAAATTAGGGGAAGAAGGCACGTTCAGCCAACTTATCTCTGACGCCGCCTCTGTAGAATCGGCGATTATTTTTTGGCTTACCTGCAGCACTACCAGTGCAATTTGCTGCAACAAAAGGAATGCAAATGAAAAAACTGCTCCCACTTTTTATTGGGTTGAGCCTGGGCGGATTTAGCCTTGCCAGCCAGGCAGAGAACCTGTTGCAGGTTTACCAGCAGGCGCGCCTTAGCAACCCGGATCTGCGTGCTTCTGCCGCTGACCGTGATGCAGCCTTTGAGAAAATTAACGAAGCGCGTAGCCCTTTATTACCACAGCTCGGTCTGGGCGCAGATTATACCTATAATAATGGTTACCGTGACAGCAGCGGTCTTCATTCCAACACGACCAGCGCCTCTCTGCAATTAACACAAACCATTTTCGATATGTCGAAATGGCGTGCGCTGTCGCTGCAGGAAAAAACCGCCGGGATTCAGGATGTCACCTATCAGGTCGCACAACAGGATCTGATTCTGAACACCGCAACCGCGTATTTCAACGTGTTGAAGGCGATTGATACCCTTTCTTACACGGAAGCGCAGAAACAGTCGATTTACCGCGAATTGGATCAAACCACCCAACGCTTCAACGTGGGTCTGGTGGCGATCACTGACGTGCAGAACGCCCGTGCGCAGTACGACAGCGTGCTGGCCAACGAAGTGACCGCGCGTAACAACCTCGATAATGCGGTGGAATCGCTGCGTCAGATCACCGGTATGGATTATCTGGCACTGGCTTCACTGAATATCGATCGTTTCAAAACCGCACGCCCGGATGCCGTTGCTTCCTTGCTGAAGCAGGCTGAAAGCCGCAACCTCAGCCTGTTATCTGCACGTTTGAGCCAGGACCTGGCGCGCGAGCAAATTCGCTCTGCTGAGTCGGGTCATATGCCAACGCTGGATCTGACGGCCTCTACCGGTGTGTCTAACAGCAAATATGGCGGCAGCCGTGCTAACCAGAGCGCTGGCACCACTGACTCCATCACGGGTTCCAACCAGGTTGGCCTGAGCTTCTCCCTGCCGCTGTACAGCGGTGGTTCGGTGACCTCGCAGGTGAAACAGGCGCAGTACAACTTTGTTGCCGCCAGCGAACAGCTGGAAGGCGCACATCGTAGTGCAATCCAGACCGTGCGTTCTTCGTTCAACAACGTTAACGCGTCTATCAGCAGCATCGATGCTTACAAACAGGCCGTTGTGTCTGCTCAGAGCTCATTGGATGCGATGGAAGCCGGTTATCAGGTGGGTACCCGTACCATCGTTGATGTGCTGGATGCGACCACGACCCTGTTCAACTCTAAGCAGCAGCTTTCTGATGCGCGTTACAGCTACCTGATTAACCAGCTGAACATCAAATATGCGCTGGGTACCTTGAATGAGCAGGACCTGCAGCAGCTGAACAGCACACTGGGCAAGGAAATCACCACCGCTCCAGAAGTGGTGGCACCGGAAAACAGCCAGCAGGCTTCACGTGTCGATAATGGTCCGAAAACTTCGGCACCTTCAGCCGCCGCGAAAGCGCGACCGGCTGCCGCACACAGCAGCGGAAATCCTTTCGGTAATTAATCCCTTAAGGGGCCGCTTGCGGCCCCTTTCGCATTCAAACGTATAACAACGTAAAGATCCCCCAGCCATCCGGCTTCTCGCTTCATTTTCCACCACTCATCACCTATCCTAAGCCCCACCTTTGGGCACAGGATGAAAATAATGAAACGGACTAAACATATTCGTCATGCCGCTTTTCGTAAAAGCTGGCAGGCACGCCATTTAACGCCAGTTGCACTCGCGGTGACCGCAGTGTTTATGCTGGCTGGCTGCGAACAGAGCGATGAGACAGTATCGCTGTA
Organism: Pantoea sp. BL1; assembly: GCF_000963985.1. Taxonomy (NCBI): domain Bacteria; kingdom Pseudomonadati; phylum Pseudomonadota; class Gammaproteobacteria; order Enterobacterales; family Erwiniaceae; genus Pantoea; species Pantoea sp. BL1. Next base: position 324,023 of record NZ_JZRH01000003.1, read on the forward strand.
CCAAAACGCGGATGATTGTGCGAAAGCTAACCCTAGCCAGAGCGCACAATGTACCACTGCATATAACAATGCGAAGAAAGAAGCCGAACGCACCGCACCGAAATACGCCACGCGCGAAGATTGCGTCGCAGAGTTCGGTGAGAATCAGTGCCAGCAAACACCTGCTCAGGCCGGTGTCGGCACCACTAACAATGCCGAAGCGCAGCAGAGCGGTAGCTTCTGGATGCCGTTGATGGCCGGTTACATGATGGGTCGCATGATGGGCGGCGGCGCGGGCTTTGCGCAGCAACCGTTGTTCTCACCGAAAACCCCGAACAGCCCGGCTAACGGTCAGTTTGTCGATGCTTCAGGCAAAAACTATGGTGCCGCGACCTCAGGCCGCAGCATGAACGTACCGAAAACCGCCATGGCACCTAAGCCAGCGACCACCTCCACCATCACGCGTGGTGGCTTCGGTGAGAGCGTTGCGAAACAAAACACCATGCAGCGCAGCAATGCCACCAGCACCAATCGCAGCAGCACTGGCAGCAGCCGCTCGATGGGAGGCTAAGCCGCAGTATGCAACGTATTGCTATCAGCGAACGTCCGGACTGGCGCGAAAAAGCCAACGAATATGGCTTCCAGTTTCACACCATGTACGGTGAACCTTACTGGTGTGAAGACGCTTATTACCAGTTCACCCTCGCACAGGTTGAGCAATTAGAAGATACCACCGCTGAACTGCATCAGATGTGTCTGCAGGCGGTGGAAAAAGTGGTGAACAGTGATGAACTGCTCACCCGCTTCTGCATCCCCAAACACACCTGGGACTTCGTACGAGACTCGTGGAAACTGCACCAGCCGTCGCTCTATTCCCGTCTGGATTTAGCCTGGGACGGTAAAGGCGATGCCAAGCTGCTAGAGAATAACGCCGACACGCCGACCTCTCTGTATGAAGCGGCCTTTTTCCAGTGGATCTGGCTGGAAGATCAAGTCAATGCGGGCAACCTGCCACAAGGCAGTGACCAGTTTAATAGCCTGCAGGAAAAGCTGATTGAGCGCTTTGCCGCGTTGCATCAGGAGCACGGTTTTAACTGGCTGCACTTTGCCTGCTGCCGTGACACCGAAGAAGATCGTGCCACAGTGCAGTATATGCAGGATTGCGCCACCGAAGCCGGCCTGCCGAATGAATTCCTGTATATCGATGATATTGGGTTGGGTGAAAGAGGCCAGTTTACCGATCAGCATGACCAGGTGATCAGCAACCTGTTTAAGCTTTATCCGTGGGAATTTATGCTGCGTGAAGTGTTCTCCACCAAGCTAGCAGATGCCGGTGTGCGTTGGTTAGAACCGGCGTGGAAAAGCATTATCTCGAATAAAGCGCTGCTGCCGCTGCTGTGGGAGATGTTCCCTGACCATCCCAACCTGCTGCCCGCCTACTTTGCCGACGACAAAAATGCCCCGCAGATGGACAAGTACGTGGTGAAACCGCTGTTTTCACGTGAAGGTGCCAATATTCGCATCATCGAAAATGGTCAGGAGATCGCCCGTGCTGAAGGTCCGTACGGCGAAGAGGGAATGATCATCCAGCAATTCCATCCGTTGCCGAAGTTCGGCGACAGCTACACCTTGATCGGCAGCTGGCTGATTGACGATCAACCCGCTGGTATCGGCATTCGTGAAGATCGCGCGCTGATCACTCAGGATCTGTCACGCTTCTACCCGCATACCTTTATCGAATAAATGCTGTGCCGCCCGTCAGACGCGGGCGGCCAGTTCATTAACTTACCTGCACCGAAAGCATACTGATTGCGCCCATCTCCATCCCTTCCACCGGAATGCTGATCGACTCCTCAGCTGCACGCGCACCGAGGATATACAGCAACGGCAGATAGTGTTCTGGCGTTGGGTTGGACATCTCTGCACCTTCGTGCTGCAGATAATTCACCAACGGATGATCTGCTGCTTCACCGGCAAAGCTCAAATTCTCACGCACAAATTCATTGAAGCTTTCTGCCCATGGATAGCTTGTGGCGGCACCCTGCCAGCGCAGCATCCGCAAGTTATGCACCACGTTACCGCTGGCGACGATCATCACGCCTTCGTCACGCAGTGACGCCAGTTTGCGACCTAATTCGAAGTGCCATTGCGCCGATTGCGTCCCATCGATACTTAACTGCACCACCGGGATATCGGCTTGCGGATACATTTTTGCCAGCACGCCCCATGAGCCGTGATCAAATCCCCACTCCTGGTCGGCATGGACGTCAATCGGTGCCAGCAGATCGATCACTTGCTGTGCCAGTTCTGGCGAGCCCGGAGCCGGATAACGCACATCAAACAGCGCCTGCGGGAAGCCACCAAAATCATGGATGGTGCGGGGATTATGCATGGCCGTCACCGCCGTACCGCGTGTGTACCAGTGTGCCGACACTGCGAGAATGGCGCGCGGACGTGGCAATGTTGCCCCCAGATGCTGCCATGCGCGGGTATAGGTATTGTCTTCCAGTACGTTCATCGGACTGCCGTGACCTAAAAACAGGGCGGGCATACGGTTGTGGCTCATGATGGTTCCTCTGACGAAAGTGTCGCTTTATTAGCCGCTACGATACGCGCTTTCGTGCCGGGATTAACGCTGATAACTGTGATGATCTCTATCAGGGAATTTGAATAAGAATTTGTGCGGTGAATGGGCGGTGAAAATGGGGTTTAAAACGTACTTTAGCGCTATAAAAAATCCGCAGCCTGGAGAAGCCGCGGATTTTTTGATGACGATAACTGAGGCTTAGCTTGCCTGGCGCGTTTCACGCTCGCGGCGATAAGCCACCAGATCTTCAATCGTCACGACCGGCATATCGTGTTGTTTGGCAAACACAATCGCTTCTGGCGCATGCGCCATGCTGCCGTCGTCATTGGTCAATTCACACAGCACACCGGCGGGTTTGAAACCTGCTAACGTCACCAAATCGATGGTGGCTTCAGTGTGACCACCACGCGTCAGCACACCACCTTCGCGCGCGCGCAGCGGGAAGACATGGCCTGGACGGTTGAGATCGCTCGGCTTAGCGCCATCTGCCACAGCGGCACGAATCGTGGTGACGCGGTCAGCGGCAGAAACACCGGTGGTGACACCTTCCGCGGCTTCAATGGTGACGGTAAAGCCAGTGCCATAAGAGCTGGTGTTGGTTTCTACCATCATCGGCAGATCCAACTGCTGGCGGCGCTCTTCAGTGATGCACAGGCAGACAATGCCGCTGCCGTGGCGAATAGTCAGTGCCATTTGCTCTACGGTCATGGTTTCGGCGGCAAAGATCATGTCACCTTCGTTTTCACGATTTTCATCGTCGAGCACCATCACACCGCGACCGTTACGCAGCGCATCGATGGCGCGTTCTACACGCTGTTCCGGCGTGCCAAATTCAGAAAGAAGCGTCTGATTCATGGTAAAAAACCTTATAAAAAATATATGAGTTACCAGAACCAGGGCGTGCTTAGGAGTGCGCAAATAATACACATGGCAAAAACGTGACGCGGGCGTAAGCCCGGCTGATGTCGTTACCCTCTCCCATCCGGACTCTAACCGTCGGCCCCGGAATTACACCGGATCTGCTGACCTTTCACTTTGCAGCGAAAGCGCTCGCGGGCTTTCAGCCGAAGCTGATTTACCGCCGGTGGGGAATTTCGCCCCGCCCTGAGAATAAGCGAGGTCACTATAACGCCAATCATCTGGACGGGCAATCGACAAAAGCGCAAATGCTTTTGCATTTACTGCGATGCGGAATTCAGGTTTAACCTTTTCGTTTCAGGCATTACACTTAACCTTTGTTGAGTCGGAACACGTGCTGTTATCAGCCACCGCAACCAGGAAATCATCATGATCGACACGAAAAAAATTGAACAACTGGCTCGCCAGGTCCATGAAGCCATGCCAAAAGGGATTCGCGACTTTGGCGACGATGTCGAAAAGAAAATTCGTCAGGTATTGCAGGCGCAGTTAACCCGCATAGATTTAGTTAATCGTGAAGAGTTTGATGTGCAGACGCAGGTACTGCTGCGCACGCGTGAGAAGCTGGCCGCACTGGAACAGCGCCTGGCAAAACTGGAAAGTGAGAGCCCAGCCGCACCGGCACCCGCGGTAGTGACACCGGATCCGGCGGGTAAAATCGACACTCCGCAGTAAACCACTGACTCGCCGGCGTATATCGCTTGCAAGCACCCGTTGAGCATACATTGCTCGCAGACAATAACAGGCGGCCTTTTGGCCGCCTGTTGAGTTAGTATCCACTTGCCCTACGCTCGCCGTGAGTGGCTGCGAATCGTCTGAACTCTCAGAGTTTGCCGTTAGTGGCTGCGAATCATTGGAAATCCCAGTGCTCGCTTGTAGTGACGGCGAATCATCTGGGATCTCAGTGCTCGCCGTTAGTGGCTGCGAATCGTCTTGATGATGTTGGTGGTGGAGATACCGTCTTCGAAATTCAGCACCCGCACGTCGCCGCCGTTGGCCCAAACCTCTTTACTGCCCGCAATATCTTCCGGCTTGTAATCGCCGCCCTTCACCAGCAGATCCGGTAACACACCCGCAATCAAACGCTGTGGCGTGTCTTCTTCAAACAGCACCACCCAATCCACCGCTTCCAGCGCACCAAGCACGATCATACGGTTTTCCTGCGGGTTAACCGGACGGGTTTCGCCTTTCAGACGTTTGGTGGAAGCATCACTGTTTACCGCAACAATCAGACGGTCGCCCAGCTTACGTGCGTTGGCAAGATAGGAAACATGGCCCGCGTGCAGGATGTCGAACACGCCGTTGGTCATCACCACTTTCTCACCGCGCTGACGCGCCAGCGCCACCGCTGCTTTAAGCTCGGCTTCGGTCATCACACCAAACCCGCTGTCGGGGCGAGCATGAATGGCGTTTTCCAGCTCAACGGTGCTCACGGTTGATGTTCCGAGTTTGCCCACGACCACGCCCGCTGCCGCATTGGCGAGGAAACAGGCTTCTTCCAGGCTGTCTCCGGCCGCCAGCACGGCGGCCAGCACGCCAATAACGGTGTCACCTGCACCGGTGACGTCAAACACTTCCTGCGCCTGCGTCGGCAGATGCAGCGGCGCTTTGCCCGGTTGCAGTAACGTCATGCCGTTTTCAGAGCGGGTGACCAGCAGCGCGGAGAGCTCATAATCGGCGATGAGCTGCATGCCGCGGCTCACAATCTCTTCCACGGTTTTGCATTTACCCACCACGGCTTCGAACTCAGACAGGTTAGGCGTCAGCAAAGTCGCACCGCGGTAGCGCTCAAAATCCGTGCCTTTCGGGTCGATCAACACCGGCACGTTGGCTTCACGCGCCAGCTGAATCATGGTTTGCACGCTGCTCAACGCGCCTTTGGCGTAATCTGACAGCACCAGTGCACCGGCCTGCGCCAGCGATTGACGCATACGATCGTGGATAGGCTGTGGATCAACCTGCTCGAAACCCTCTTCGAAATCGAGGCGGATCAGCTGCTGGTTGCGCGAAAGCACACGCAGTTTGGTGATGGTGGGATGGCTTTTCACCGCGACAAAATCACAATCGACGTTGACCTTTTCCAGCGTCTCGCTCAGCACACGTGCCGCATCGTCTTCACCCGTCAGGCCAATCAAACGCGAGCCCGCACCCAGTGCAGCAATGTTCATCGCCACGTTGGCCGCGCCGCCAGGACGCTCTTCGATGGTATCGACTTTCACCACCGGTACCGGGGCTTCAGGCGAGATACGGCTGGTTGGGCCATACCAGTAGCGATCTAACATGACATCGCCAACAACCAGCACAGCGGCTTTGCCAAAAGCGGGCAGCGTTACTTTCATTCCAAAGACTCCAGACTACGGTCAAAATTATGCGCGGATAATAACATACCCCGATGATACTTCGAGCCACAGGTGCGTGGGCTGCGCGCCTTCCTGTATGCCGGGTCACTAAGGGGACGAAGCGTTATTTTACGCTTCCGCGCTATCAGATTCGGTGGCAGCTAGCCAGCGTTGCCAGCTGCGATGCACGGCAGCCCGCTCAATAGCAAAAGATTCCGGCGCGACGTGCCCCGGCAGCTCCTGCAATGCGAGATGATGCAATGCATCACGCAGCGTGACATATGCGTGAGTCAGCGCCTGCGCTTCCTCTGCATCCATGATCTCCTGACGCGCCATCAATTCAAAAATTCGCACATTGTCCGACCAACGCGTCAACGCAGGCTGCTCTGCCGCGTAGCCTAAGACAAGATATTGCGCGATGAATTCAATATCGGTGATGCCGCCTTCATCGGTTTTGATCTCCCAGCGTCCTTTGTGTTTGTTGCTCAGATGGGCACGCATTTTCTCGCGCATCTCTCGCACTTCTTTTTGCAGTGCAGGACGCTCACGCGGCAGGCAAAGAATGCCGCGACGGATCTCATTGAAACGATCGCAGAGCGACGTCTCACCAAACACAATACGCGCGCGCACCAGCGCCTGATGTTCCCAGGTCCAGGCTTCATTACGCTGATAATCATCGAAGGCGGCAAAGGTACTCACCAGCATGCCCGCCGCGCCAGACGGACGCAGGCGCGCATCGACTTCATACAAGATGCCAGAGGAGGTGCGCGTGCTAAACAGATGCATCACGCGCTGCGCCAGCCGCAGATAGAATTGGCGACCATCAATCACGCGTTCGCCATCAGTTTCCGCATCGTCCGGGCAGTCATGCAGGAACACCAAATCCAGATCCGAGCTGTAACCCAACTCCCAGCCGCCCAGTTTGCCGTAGCCGACCACGGCAAAACCACGCTCGCTGTCACTGGTGAGGTGCGAAGGACGACCATAGCGCTGCACCATCATTTGCCACGCTTGCTGCACCACCGATTCGATAATGGCTTCTGCCAGCCAGGTTAAGTGATCGCTCACTTTCATCACCGGCAGCGTTTCAGCGATATCGGCCGCGGCAATGCGCAGATGCTGCGCCTGCTTGAACTGCCGCAGCGCTTCCAGCTGCTGTTCCTCATCATCGGTGGGAATGCGCAGCAGATACTGACGCAGTTCATCACGATACGCATCGGTGGCCGTGGGTTGATACAGCGTGGCGGGATCGAGCAGTTCGTCCAGCAACAGCGGATAACGTGCCAGCTGGCTGGCGACCATCGGCGAGGCGGCACACAGGCGGATCAGATGGCGAAGTGCCCCGTGATATTCTGTCAGCAGCTCCAGATAGGTGCTACGCGTCAATACACCGAGCAGCAGCGGTGTCAAACGGCCCAGCACCACATCAGCATCTTCACGTGGACAGACTTCGCTCAGCAGGCGCGGCATCAGTTGATCAAGCGCCAGACGCCCACGCGGGCCGATGGTACGGCGGCTGACATCCTGGCGGAAACTGTTCAGCGATTCGAAGAGCGCATGACGTTGCGCTTCGTTCAGCTGTGGCACAACAGGAATGAGATCGCTCTCCTCCAGCGTGTCCTGCCACAGACCAGCAAATTCTGCCAGCTGCGGTTGATCGTCCACGTCTGGCGCATCATCACCAATGAGTTCATCAAAGATGCTGCGCACCCCCGCCATCTGCTGTTCAAGTTGCACCATCAGCGCATCCCAATCCGCCGCGCCCATCGCCCAGGCTAAACGCTGACGATCAAGCGGGTTTTCCGGCAGGGTTTGCGTCTGCTCATCATTGATGCTTTGCAGCAGATTTTCCAGACGACGCAGGAACAGATAGGCCGCACGCAAATGTTCCACCTGCGCCGGACTCAGCAAGGCCAGTTCACCAATCGCCTGCAGCGTTGGCAACAGGGAACGGAGCTGAAGTGAGCGCTCACGTCCACCACGAATGAGCTGGAACACCTGCACGATAAATTCGGTTTCGCGAATGCCGCCCGCGCCGAGTTTGATGTTGTCTTTCAGGCCACGACGCCGCACTTCACGGGCAATCATGCCTTTCATGTTGCGCAGCGACTGAATCACACTGAAATCGATGTAACGGCGATAGACGAACGGACGCAGCATCTGCTGCAACTCCTGGCTCCAGCGGCCTTGATCGTCGCCCATCAGGCGCGCTTTAACCATCGCATAGCGCTCCCAGTCACGCCCCTGCTCCTGGTAGTAATCTTCCAGCGCAGCAAAACTCAGCACCAGCGGGCCACTGTCACCAAACGGGCGCAGGCGCATATCCACGCGATAGACGAAACCATCCACGGTCGGCTGATCCAGCACTTTGATCAGGCGCTGGCCCATGCGGGTAAAGAATTGGGCGTTATCGAGTTCACGACGGCCACCTTGCGTCACGCCGTTTTCCGGCCAGGCAAAGATCAGGTCGATATCGGAAGAGAAGTTGAGTTCGCCGCCGCCCAGCTTGCCCATGCCGAGGATAAGCATGGGCTGCGCTTCACCGGCTTCATTGCTCGGCGTGCCGAAATCGCGGCTGCAATCCTGCCACACCCAATCACGAGCGGCAGCGATGAGAATCTCCGCCAGCGTGCTGAGTTGCGTCAGGCTCTGTTCGGTGCTGGCGTGTTGTAGCGCCTGCATCCACGCCATACGCACCAGCATATGGCGGCGGAACAGACGCAGTTCGCGCATCAGGGAAGTTTCATTTTCCACGCCCGCCAGCGCCTGATTCAGCCAGGTGCTGTAGTGCTGCCACTCACCTGGTGCAGGCGGTTGCTGCTGGAGTTGTTGCCACCACTCCGGATGCTGCTGCAGGTTATCAACGATAAAGTCACTAAAGGTCAGCGCGCCCGCCTGCTCTGCCGTAAAGGCGGAAGGCGGCATATTCAGGCGCTCGGCCACGATAGCTAACTGCGCCTGCATCAGCGCCGGTAACGGTAACAACATCTTCCCTCCCTGATCCGATTGTGCGACCGGCTTAGCGTTTCACTCCGCTATTCAGCCAGAACGGCGATGGCCGAATGGCCAGATTAACCAGTTGAATCAACCCGCGATCCTGCTGGATGCGGATCGCATGCTGCAGTTCCTGCCAGCCTGCCAGCCAGACATTCACCTCTTCCGCTGGGTAAGCCCCTGCCAGCAGATGCACCGCTAGCAGCTGGCGATTCAGGCGCGTGGATTTGTCCTGGAATTCGTTAAACAGCTGCACATCGACGAAGGTCTCACGCAGATCGGCAGCAATACGGCTGAGCATGATGTCGCTGAAGCGTTTGAACGAACCCTGCAGCTTGCTTTTGCTCTTATCATCCAGCCAGTTCTGCCATTGCGACTCCACTAGCCAGTGAGTAAGTGCTAACTGAGCACCAACAGAGACAGGCGAGAAACAGGCGGTTTCCGCATCAATTTCCGCATCCGCTAACAGCTCATCCAGACGCGTCAGTTTCTGACGCAGATCGCTGCTCGCCTTGCGCGGTACCAGCGCACCAAACAGCGAAAACGCCTGACGCAGGGTTTCCAGCGCATCCATCACCGCTTCTTTGGCATCGGCATTTCCGCGCAGCCAGACTTCTTCGTGATACTGCCACTGGTTAAGACCGGCGGTCATTGCATTGACCATGCCCTGCTCTACCGTGGCTTTGGCACCGATTTTTTGCAGCGCTAACGCACGCAGTGGGCGGGCAGGATTGCCCTGAGCCAGCTGATAACCGCGCGCCGCTTTGCTCAAACTGCCCAGGCGCAGGCCGCCAGCGGTGATCAAGGCTTCTGCGAACTGCAGCATGTCGGCACGCTGGCCGCTTTTCAGCTCCAGCTCGACTTCATACAACGGCTCGCTCAATTCGCCTGCGGCGACGTCTCCGCGATCAAACGCCACTTCAATTTCGCTCTCACCAAACTGCACCAGCCAGGCTTCACGCTGGAAATGGGTGCTGAACAGCGGTTGCAGGCGCTGCTGTAATGCCGCGACATCGGTGCCTTCTGGCCAGATTTCGGCCGGCAGCTGGGCGATATCCAGCGTAGGCTCAGCGAGGTCGACGTTATATTCCGGGCGTTGATGCAGACCGCCCACGGTTTTTCCGGCGGCCTTCAGCGTCATCTCATAACGCTGATCGACACCGCGGATGCGCAGGCCCATATCCCAACGACGTAGCTGATTGTCATCGGTCTCAAAATAGATGTTAGTCAGCTCGCGTGCGGCGAAGTGCTGATGTGGCCACGCGGCAAGGGTTTCACCGAGTTTTTCGGCGGCTTGTGGTGTGGCAATGAACTTTAATTCGATTTCGATGGTCATAATTTTTTATTCAATACGCTGCTGGCACTTACGAGTTTAATCTGGCGAAGAGTAATGCACCGGAAGCCCGCTGTCTCCGCTTTCTTGTGCTTTTACGACCCTTTTCGCACCAGATTGAGACCAGGATAGTTCTCATTCAGATTTTTGAGAAGCGTCTCCAGACTGTGCCGGTAATTTTACGCCATTAAGAAAAAACGACATCGAATGAAAAAAATCACACTTGCTGCCCTTTCTTTGCTGGCATTTAGCGCCATCGCCCCCGTTCATGCTGCTGACGAAAAGCGTTATATCTCCGATGAATTATCCACTTGGGTACGCAGCGGTCCGGGCGATCAATATCGCTTGATTGGCAAGCTGAATGCCGGAGAGGAAGTCACCCTGTTGCAGGTCAACAACGATTCCCAATATGGTCAGATTCGTGATGCCGAAGGGAAAACCAACTGGATCCCACTGTCCCAGTTGAGTGCCGAACCTAGCCTGCGCACCCGCGTGCCGCAGCTGGAGCAACAGGTCAAAGATCTCACCGCTAAGCTGGCGAATATCGACAACAGCTGGAATCAGCGCACCTCTGAAATGCAGAGCAAAGTGGCGAACAGCGACGGCACCATTGACGGCCTGAAAGCGGAAAATCAGAAGCTGAAAAATGAGCTGATTGTCGCGCAGAAGAAAGTCAGCGCCGCGAACGTCCAGCTGGATGACAAACAGCGCACCATCATCATGCAGTGGTTTATGTATGGTGGCGGCGTGTTGGGTGTCGGCTTGCTGCTTGGTTTGGTATTGCCGCACATGGTGCCACGCCGTAACAAAAACGATCGCTGGATGAACTAAACCACCACGCCGATTTGTTCTTTTCTTCAAGGGGATCGTAAGATGCCCCTTTTGGCGTGCCCGATATTTAGCCAAAGTATGCAACAATAACGCAACATGCGTGCACGGCGCGCAGAATACATTGCCTCTGGAGTGGTTGAGTGAAGACGTTTCTGGTCGGTGGCGCGGTGCGTGATGCCTTACTGCGTTTGCCGGTAAAAGATAGAGATTGGGTGGTGGTCGGTGCCACACCTGAAGCGATGCTGGCACAAGGTTATCAGCAGGTGGGCCGGGATTTTCCGGTTTTTTTGCACCCACGCAGTCGTGAAGAGTATGCACTGGCGCGTACCGAGCGCAAAAATGGCAAAGGCTACACCGGTTTTGTCACACAATTTGCCCCGGACGTGACGCTGGAGCAGGATTTGCAGCGTCGCGATCTCACCATCAATGCCATTGCGCAGGCCGACGACGGCAGCTTAATCGACCCTTATCGCGGGCAGCAGGATTTGGCGAATCGCACCCTGCGCCATGTCTCCGCCGCCTTTAACGAAGATCCACTGCGCGTCCTGCGCGTGGCGCGTTTCGCTGCCCGTTTTGCCCACCTCAATTTCCGTGTCGCAGATGAAACTCAGGCCTTAATGCGTGAGATGGTGGAGAGCGGCGAGTTAGCTGACCTCACGGCCGAACGCGTGTGGAAAGAGACCGAAAAAGCCCTGCTGACCCGCAACCCGCAGGTCTATTTTCAGGTATTGCGTGACTGCGGTGCGTTGCAGGTGCTGTTCCCGGAGCTGGATAACCTGTACGGCATTCCGGCGCCGATCAAATGGCATCCCGAAATTGATACCGGCGTGCACGCGTTAATGACGCTGACGATATCTGCCGCCCTTTCAGATGAGTTGGACGTGCGCTTTGCCACGCTGTTCCACGATGTCGGTAAGGCGCTGACGCCGCCGGAAAAATGGCCGAGCCATCATGGTCACGGTTTAGCTGGCGTCCCGATTGTCGAAGCACTGTGCCAGCGGCTGCGCGTACCCAATCAGGTGCGCGACCTGGCGTTAATCGTCACCGAATTCCACGATATCGTCCACACCATTGAGCGTCAGTCTGCGGAGTCACTGGTGGCTCTGTTTGATCGCATTGATGCTTGGCGTAAGCCCGATCGCGTTGAGAAGATGGCGCTAACCAGCGAAGCTGATGCGCGCGGTCGCACCGGAATGGAAAGCCTGGCCTATCCACAAGGCGATTATCTACGTCAGGCGTTTGCACTGTCTCAGGCGGTGCCGACGAAGGAGGTAGTTGCAGCAGGTTTTAAAGGCCCAGCCGTGCGGGAAGAGTTGACGCGTCGTCGGGTGATGACGGTACAGGAAGGGTTGATCAACGTGCGGCCAGCATAACTGGCCGCACGCCGCGCTTACATGAAGATGGCGTAAACCGCCGCCGCCACGATAAAGCGATAGATAGCGAACGAGACAAACGAAATACGCTTAATCAGTTCCAGGAACACTTTGATGGCCAGCAGCGCAACGATAAAGGCGGTCACGAAGCCGACGGCGAACATCGGGAAATCCTGCATCGTCAGGAAGCCCATGCTCTTGTAGAGATCCAAGCCGGTCGCACCAATCATCATCGGCACCGCAAGGATGAACGAGAACTCCGATGCGGCATAACGACTCACGCCCATCAGCATACCGCCAGAAATGGTGGCACCCGAACGCGAGAAGCCCGGCCACAGCGCCAGACACTGGAAGCAGCCAATCATAAACGCCTGGCGGTAAGTGATATCATCGATACCTACCGCTTTAGGCTGTTTCGGCTTGAAGTACTCCGCGACCAACAGCAACACGCCACCAACGACCAGCGCGTACATCACGTTAATCGGATTAAACAGGCTTTTGATTTGATCGTGAAGCACCAGACCAATCACCACCGCGGGAACCATACCTAACAGGATGTGAATCAGCGTCAGTTTCCCGGTTCCGGTGCCTTCATGCGGCTCCTTACCGAAGTGAATACCAATCAGTCCGAACAGGCGGCGCCAGAACATCACCACTACCGCTAAAATTGAACCCAGCTGAATGACAACTTCAAAGGTTTCAGCTTTATCACCCTCAAAACCCAACAGATGGCCAACAATGATCATATGGCCCGTAGAAGAGACCGGCAGGAATTCCGTGAGGCCTTCCACAACCCCCAGGATTGCAGCAACCCAAAGCTGGTGAATATCTGCCATCAAAATTTTTCCTCTATCCGTTTTAAACAGTAAAAAGGCGGTCGCAAGGTGCTACCGCCTAAAATTATGCCTGCGCCACGCTGAAGGAAACCTTAAGAAAATCGGCAACTTCGCGTCCGTTAGCGCAACGGCCTCAAGTGAGACACACCATAATTTGGTTTGGTTTCATTGTGATGGCAATCACGGATGATTTATTTAGGAATAGTCCCGCGCTCAATACGCACGCCAACGGTCGCTGCCTGGGCCACCGCGCCAGGTTTCCCGACCTTGATACGTACACCGGGAGTTTTGAAACGATTCATCAACAGATCGGCAATTTCCTCCGCCACGCGTTCGACTAAGGCAAAGCGCTGGCCCTGCAGATGATTGAGGATAACCTCGGTGACATCGGCATAGCTCAGACAGTCGTTCACATCGTCACTCACCGCGGCACGACGGTTGTCCCACGCCATTTCGACATCGAGCACCAGCTTCTGCTGCATGCCCTGTTCCCAGTCGTAAACGCCAATGGTGGTGAACACGGTGAGTTGTTCTATAAATACGATATCCATGATGTCAGTCTCTGTTTTTGGCTAAGCCGGATACCACTTCCGGCGGATTATGCGTATTATCCACGCTTATCGAGAACAAAACGACCAAAAAGGAACGGTACGACGCTATGAGTGCTATCGCGCTTGGTATGATTATTTTCGCGTATCTTTGCGGCTCGATTTCCAGTGCGATCCTGGTTTGTAAACTCGCGCGCTTACCCGATCCGCGTACCGCTGGCTCCGGCAACCCAGGCGCGACCAACGTGTTGCGCATTGGTGGCAAAGCCGCTGCGGCTGCGGTACTGATTTTCGACGTGGCAAAAGGGATGATTCCGGTATGGATCGCCTATCTGCTGCACGTCACGCCGATGTATCTCGGCTTGACCGCGATTGCTGCCTGCCTCGGCCATATCTATCCGGTGTTCTTCCGTTTTCGTGGCGGTAAAGGCGTGGCGACGGCGTTTGGTGCGATTGCGCCGATTGGCTGGGATTTGACGGGATTGATGACCGGCACCTGGCTGCTGACGGTACTGCTGAGCGGCTACTCCTCGCTGGGTGCGATAGTCAGTGCGCTGATCGCGCCGTTTTACGTGTGGTGGTTCAAACCCCAGTTCACCTTCCCGGTTTCGATGCTCTCCTGTTTGATTCTGTTGCGCCATCACGACAACATCCAGCGCTTGTGGCGCGGCCAGGAAAATAAGATCTGGAAGCGGAAGAAGAAATAAAAAAACCGGCGCGATGCCGGTTTTTTCGTTTTAAATGGCGGGCAATTCTGCCAGTGGCCAACGTGGCCGGACGCTGACGCCCAATCCACCACGCGTACCGCCTTTCAGCCGCACCATGCCCGCATAGGCAATCATTGCGCCGTTATCGGTGCAGAACTCCGGACGCGCGTAAAACACCTCACCACCGCGTTTTTGCATCATCTCGGCCATGCGCTCACGCAGCGTGCGGTTGGCGCTGACACCACCGGCAATCACCAGGCGTTTAAAGCCGGTCTGATCCAGCGCGCGTTTGCACTTGATCATCAGCGTATCCACCACTGCATCCTCAAACGCACGAGCGATATCGGCACGCGCCTGCTCATCGCCGTTATGTTCACGAATGGTGTTAGCGGCGAAGGTTTTCAAACCCGAGAAGCTGAAATCCAGCCCTGGGCGATCGGTCATCGGGCGCGGGAATTTGAAGCGACCCGGCGTGCCCTGCTGCGCCATGCGTGACAGCATCGGCCCGCCTGGATAATCCAGACCGAGCAGTTTGGCGGTTTTATCGAAAGCTTCACCCGCCGCATCGTCAATCGATTCGCCCAGCAAAGTGTATTCACCAATGCCAGTGACGCTGATTAACTGCGTGTGACCGCCGGAGACCAGCAGTGCCACAAACGGAAACTCCGGTGGATTCTCTTCCAGCATCGGTGCCAGCAGATGGCCTTCCATATGATGGACTGGCACGGCAGGCACATTCCACGCGAACGCCAGTGCACGGCCGACAGTCGCCCCGACCAATAGCGCACCGACCAAACCTGGACCGGCGGTATAGGCCACGGCATCAATGTCTTTTGCGGCTAATCCGGCTTCTTTCAACGCAGCCTGAATCAGCGGAACGGTTTTGCGCACGTGGTCACGTGAGGCCAGTTCGGGCACTACGCCACCGTAATCGGCGTGCAGTTTGACCTGGCTATATAATTGATTCGCCAACAGACCGGACGCATCGTCATAAATCGCGATGCCGGTTTCATCGCAGGACGTTTCAATACCCAGAACTCGCATAGCTTTTATCACCCTCTTCTTGCGGCGCGCAGTGTAGCACAGGCGAATCACACGCTGGACGACTTTGCCAGGAAAAAGTGTTTTTCTGTCGCACAAAGAGTGCGCTATACTCCACGGCCTGAAAAAACCGGCAGCCGCGATGGCATATGTCTCTGTTGGTTCTAAATTGTTCATGGTGCTTTACAACTCGGCTACGGCTGGAGTAAAATGCTGCACCATTTTAAAAGTGCTGGCGCCGCAGTCAGCAGCAAAACCGAATTTATCGAGGTAAGAGTTACATGCCGGTAATTAAAGTACGTGAAAACGAGCCTTTCGACGTAGCACTGCGTCGCTTCAAGCGTTCTTGCGAGAAAGCAGGTGTTCTGGCGGAAGTTCGTCGTCGTGAGTTTTATGAAAAACCAACGACTGAGCGTAAGCGCGCTAAAGCGTCTGCTGTTAAGCGTCACGCCAAGAAACTGGCTCGCGAAAACGCACGCCGCACTCGTCTGTACTAATTTCTTTCGGAAGTTCGCTTCCGCCGCGTGTTAAACGCAGACAGAGTCAAGTAAGAGGCCGTGCTTTCCGAAAGGAAGCGCGGCTTGTTGCCGTTTATGAGCTGAAAAACCGGGGCTTATGGCTGGACGAATTCCACGCGTATTTATTAATGACTTACTTGCCCGCACGGATATCGTGGATCTTATCGATGCCCGCGTTAAGCTGAAAAAGCAGGGTAAGAACTATCACGCGTGCTGTCCTTTTCATAACGAGAAAACCCCCTCTTTCACCGTAAGCGGTGAGAAGCAGTTCTATTACTGCTTCGGCTGTGGCGCCAAAGGTAACGCCATCGATTTCCTGATGAATCACGATCGTCTGGATTTCGTCGAAAGCGTTGAGGAGCTGGCCACGCAACACGGCTTAGAAGTGCCGTATGAAGCGGGCAACGGCCCCAGCCCGATGGAACGTCATCAGCGTCAAAGTCTGTATCAGCTGCTGGAAGGCCTCGACGGTTTCTATCAGCAAAGCCTGCGTAACCCGCAAGCGACATCTGCACAAAATTATCTCGCCACACGCGGTCTCAGCCAGCAAGTGATCGATCACTTCGCGATTGGTTATGCGCCAGCAGGCTGGGATAACGTGCTGAAACGTTTTGGTCAGCAGAAAGAAGACCGCGAATCCTTAATGGAAGCGGGCATGCTGGTCAGTAACGATTCCGGCCGCACTTATGATCGTTTCCGTGATCGCGTGATGTTCCCGATTCGCGATAAGCGTGGGCGCGTCATTGGTTTTGGTGGACGTGTACTGGGCAACGATACGCCGAAGTACCTGAACTCGCCGGAAACACCGATTTTCCATAAAGGCCGTCAGTTATATGGCCTGTATGAAGCGCAAAAGAATCATCCGCAGCCCGCGCGTTTGCTGGTTGTAGAAGGCTATATGGACGTGGTGGCGCTGGCGCAATTTGGCATCGATTATGCCGTTGCCTCGCTGGGCACCTCGACCACCGCTGAGCACATTCAGCTGCTGTTCCGCTCTACCGACACGGTGATTTGCTGTTACGACGGCGACCGCGCGGGGCGCGAAGCCGCATGGCGTGCACTGGAAACCGCATTGCCTTACATGAATGACGGTCGTCAGCTACGCTTTATGTTTTTGCCTGATGGCGAGGATCCGGACACGCTGGTGCGTAAAGAAGGCAAAGAGGCGTTTGAAGCGCGGATGGAGCAGGCTTTACCGCTCTCCACGTTTTTATTCGACAGCCTGATGCCACAGGTCGATCTGAGCACGCGTGACGGTAAAACCAAGCTGGCAACGCTGGCGCTGCCGTTGATTAGCCAGATCCCCGGTGAAACTTTACGCATTTATATGCGTCAGAATCTGGGTAATAAACTCGGCATTCTGGACGATAACCAGTTAGACAAGCTGATGCCAAAGCAGGCAGAAATCGGCACTGCGCCAACGGCTCCCCCGTTGAAGCGCACCACCATGCGCGTGTTGATTGCGTTACTGGTGCAGAATCCGCAATTTGCCGCCATCGTTCCTACGCTGGATGGGCTTGAGCAGTCAAAAATGGCGGGTTTACCGCTGTTTGTGGAGTTAGTCAGTCGTTGTACTGAGAATCCTGGCCTGACGACCGGACAGCTACTAGAGTTATATCGCGGGACAGAATTTAGCCAGCCCCTTGAAACGCTGGCCACCTGGAACCACATGATAGTGGATGAAGAAGCAGAAGCCGTGTTCCAGGATTCACTGGCGAGTCTTTACGACTCAGCCCTTGAACAGCGCCTTGAAGCGCTTATCGCACGCGATCGTACCGAAGGCCTGAGCGCCGCCGAACGCCGCGAGTTCTGGGCCTTAAGCCAGGCATTAGCGAAAAAATAAGATTTTTACCAGACCAGAACGTTGAAGGCTGTTAAAGCCGCCGTTTTGGTTTGATCGTTCGGTTCGGTTTTAAGCGCACCGTACGAGGGCCGTCGGCGTCGAAGCCAGTTTCGTTACCGCCAGCGCGCAGTAACCGGAGCGTACTGAAGTACGTGAGGATTACGAGCACTGCCGGGGACGAAAATGGCAAGTAAGCCAGGCCCGCAAAGCAAGAATTCAAGCGGCTTAAGTGCCGATATATGAAGGGTCGATACCCTGGCCGCGTTGAAGGCAGCGGCAAAAGAACAACGCCTTCACTGTTATAGTTGGCTCGCTGCCGACCGACACCAATCTAATTAACAGAAGTGTGGATACCGTCTTATGGAGCAAAACCCGCAGTCACAGCTTAAGCTGCTTGTCACCCGTGGTAAGGAGCAGGGCTATCTGACCTATGCTGAGGTCAATGACCATCTGCCGGAAGATATCGTCGACTCCGATCAGATCGAAGACATCATCCAGATGATTAACGACATGGGTATTCAGGTTGTTGAAGAAGCACCTGATGCCGATGATCTGATGCTGAATGAGAACAGTACTGATACTGACGAAGATGCCGCAGAAGCTGCCGCGCAGGTACTCTCTAGCGTTGAATCTGAAATTGGCCGTACTACTGACCCTGTGCGTATGTATATGCGCGAAATGGGTACCGTTGAGCTGCTGACGCGCGAAGGCGAAATCGACATCGCTAAGCGTATCGAAGACGGTATCAACCAGGTTCAGTGCTCGGTTGCCGAATATCCGGAAGCCATCACCTATCTGCTCGATCAGTACGATCGTGTGGAAGCGGGCGAATCTCGCCTGTCTGACCTGATCACCGGCTTTGTTGACCCGAACGCGGAAGAAGATATCGCGCCAACCGCCACTCACGTGGGTTCTGAACTGTCTGAAGAAGACCGTAACGACGACGATGAAGAAGACGAAGATGGCGACGATGACAGCTCTGACGATGATAACTCCATCGATCCAGAACTGGCGCGCGAGAAGTTCAACGATCTGCGCACCCAGTACGAAACCACCCGTACCGTGATCAAAGCCAAAGGCCGCAGCCACGCTGATGCCGTTGCAGAAATCAATAACCTGTCTGAAGTGTTCAAACAGTTCCGCCTGGTGCCGAAGCAATTCGACTACCTGGTGAACAGTATGCGCGTCATGATGGAGCGCGTGCGTACGCAAGAGCGCCTGATCATGAAGCTGTGTATTGAAATCTGCAAAATGCCGAAGAAGAACTTCATCACGCTGTTCACCGGCAACGAAACCAGCCCAAGCTGGTTCAAAGCGGCGCTGGCCATGAATAAGCCCTGGTCAGAGAAACTGCTTGAAGTTGAAGATGATGTGACGCGTTCACTGCAGAAATTGCAGCAGATTGAAGAAGAGACCGGCCTGACCATCGAGCAGGTTAAAGACATCAACCGTCGCATGTCGATCGGCGAAGCCAAAGCGCGTCGTGCGAAGAAAGAGATGGTTGAAGCAAACTTGCGTCTGGTTATTTCTATCGCCAAGAAATACACCAACCGTGGTCTGCAGTTCCTCGATCTGATTCAGGAAGGTAACATCGGCCTGATGAAAGCGGTTGATAAGTTTGAATACCGTCGTGGTTATAAGTTCTCAACTTATGCGACCTGGTGGATTCGTCAGGCTATCACCCGTTCTATCGCCGACCAGGCACGTACCATCCGTATTCCGGTGCATATGATTGAGACCATCAACAAACTCAACCGTATTTCGCGCCAGATGCTGCAAGAGATGGGCCGTGAGCCAACGCCGGAAGAGCTGGCTGAGCGTATGCTGATGCCAGAAGATAAGATCCGCAAAGTGCTGAAAATTGCTAAAGAGCCGATCTCTATGGAGACGCCGATTGGTGATGATGAAGATTCACATCTGGGCGATTTTATCGAAGACACCACGCTGGAGCTGCCGCTGGATTCTGCTACCTCAGAAAGCCTGCGTTCAGCCACCCACGACGTGCTGGCGGGTCTGACTGCGCGTGAAGCGAAAGTCCTGCGTATGCGTTTCGGTATCGATATGAACACCGACCACACGCTGGAAGAGGTTGGCAAACAGTTTGACGTTACCCGTGAGCGTATTCGTCAGATCGAAGCCAAGGCGCTGCGTAAGCTGCGTCACCCAAGCCGCTCCGAAGTGCTGCGTAGCTTCCTTGACGATTAATCCTCGTTAAGACGAAAAACCCCGGCTTGCCGGGGTTTTTTATTGCCTTAAAACGGCGTCAGCCCTTTTTCCTGCATCATTTTGCGCGCGTTATCGCTCTGCAAATACTTCACAAACTGCGCCGCCGCCTGCTTCTGCTGCGTGCTACGCGTAATCACCGCGCCGTACAAAGTATCCTGCTGCACCGCCGGCGGGATTAACCCAACAATGGTAATCCCCTTCACCGCCTGCAATTCGCTGTTCTGCTGGAAGCCCAGCTCCGCTTTCCCCTGCGCCACCGCTTCACCCACCGGCGTGGCGGGGATCACTGACACTTTGCTGGCGGTCTTCGGCCCCAACTCCAGCTTGCTCAGCATCTTGCCTTGAATATATTTGCCGCTGGCACTGTCTGATATCGCGATGCTGGAGGCTTCCGTGAGGACCTGTTTGAATTTCGCCACCGTGCTGATATCCGGCGGCGTCATGCCCTGCTTCACCGCCATCGCGATATACGAGTGCGCCAGCACCTGAAGGCTGTTGCTATCCACAAACTTAGCCTGCTCCAGCGGCTTGATGGCGTAATCGACCATCACCAGCACATCGGCATTATCCTGACGCTTCAGACGATTAGGGATAGCCTGTGGCGTATCGCCCATTGAGGGTGCCGCTTCCAGCTGTAGGGTATTGCCGGTTTGCTGCTGATAATCCTGCTTCAGGCTCTCAATCACCGGATACATGCCACCGGAGCTAAATACTTTCAGCGTTTCCGCTTGTGCCGTCTGTTGCGCCATCACCAGCAGCGCCGCTAACGCGATTGTGCGTTTCATCTTCCCTCTCTTTATTTGCCATAAAGATTTGGGTTTAGTCAGAAACCACAGATTGAACAACTTCAGGGCCGCGTTAAGCGGAGCACGCTCACGTGTTATTCTGTAACCAATCATGAAGTTGGCGATAAGCTGCCGCCATCTCCTCTATCGTGGCGCGGTTCAAACCGCTGGGATTGGGCAGCACCCACAAACGCGTTTCGCCCAAGGTTTGCGGCTGCTCGCCCCACTCCACTTTGCGCTGTCGGAACGCCTTCTGGAACGCATCTTTGCCCAGTACCGCCAACGCACGCGGCTGATAGCGTAAGATCTTCTCCCGCAAACGCGCCCCGCCATCGCGCAGCTCATCACCCGCCAACTCATTGGCCTGAATGGTGGGACGCTCAACCAGCATAGTGATGCCACAACCGGTTTCCAGCAGCCGCTGCTCCTGTTCTGGTTTCAGCAATTCGCGGGTAAAACCGGCCTGATGGATCACCTTCCAGAAACGATTACCCGGATGAGCAAAGTGGAAGCCGGTGTGCGCCGATGACTTTCCCGGATTGATACCACAAAACAATACCTGCAAATCCGGCGCAATAATGTCCTGAATATCGTGCTCGCTCATGCGCTCTCCAGCCCCGCCCTTTGCTTCACTAACCGACGACTCACCGCCAGCATATTGCGCGCTTCCTCATCATCCGGACAGGCACGCGCCAGCGCCACCGCACCGACCATTTCCGCCAGCATGCTAGCGGCGACGTCATCAGCCTGAGGATGATGCATTTCGTTGAGAGCCTGCGCCAGCCGTTGCCGCACCGCATCGCGACGTTGCGAGAACAGCGTGCGTGTTTCAATCGGCAGATGGGCCATCTCACTCACCAGCGCAGGCATCGGACAGCCTTCTCCCGGCGTGTTGCGATGATGCTCAGAGAGATAGTTATCGATCAGTTGTGTCAGTCGCTCGGCGGGATCGGCAAGGCTGGTGATGGCCGCAAAGCGCTGCGCCGAATCAGCAAACATCTCGGCAATCACCGCTTCAACCAGCGCTTCTCGCGAATCAAAATGGGCGTAGAAGCCGCCGTGAGTTAAGCCCGCGCGCTTCATCAGCGCCGCCACGCCAATGCCTTCGGTGCCGCATTCGCGCATCACCACCGCTGCCTCATCCAGTATGCGCTGCCGCGTGCGCGCCTTGTGGCTTAGCTTTTCCATCTCTCACCATCCTGCTCATCGTTAATAGCAATCAGTGTAATTATTACGATCATCATATTCCAGCTTGACGAAAAATATGATGATCGTCATATTAAGTTCCATCAGATATGACAACCATCATTTAAAGGAACCGACCATGACACAACAACTGGCTTTGATTACTGGCGCATCCAGCGGCATTGGTGCAACTTACGCGAAACAGCTGGCCGCACTCGGCAGCAATTTGATTCTGGTGGCGCGTGATGCCTCACGGCTTAACCAGCTGGCGCAATCACTGCGAGAGGCACATGGCGTTGACGTCCGCGTGCTGGCGGCGGATCTCACGCAAACGGATGACCTGGCAAACGTGGCACGTGAACTGCGTGACAACCACGACATTACGATGCTGGTTAACAATGCGGGAATGGTGGTGGAAGGTGAGTTTACCGACGCCGATATTCAGCCGATTCAAACCATGCTGTCGCTCAATATCATCGCGCTGACCGAACTGGCCCACAGCGCTGCACAAGCCTTCCGTGCACGCGGACAAGGCACCATCGTGAACATCGCTTCAGTGGTCGCACTGGTACATGAGGTAATGAATGGCGCCTACAACGCCAGCAAAGCCTATGTGCTATCGCTGACGCGCAATATGGATCGCGAGTTAGCAGGCAGCGGCGTGGTGCTGCAAGCCGTATTGCCCGGCTTCACGCGGACGGAAATCTTTGATCGTGCCGGGAAATCGATTAATGACATCCCGGCTGAGAAGATGATGGAAGTCGAGGATCTGGTCGCGGCAGCCTTGAGCGGTCTGGATGCGGGCGAGCTGATTACCATCCCTTCCGTGGAAGAGATGAGCCTGTGGCAGAAGCTTGATGAAGCGCGTGGCGCGATGATTCCGTATATCTCATTGAATAAACCCGCATCACGTTATCTGTAAGCTCTGGGCGTTGCTGAGGCAAGGTGCGTGATGTGCCTTGCCTCATAAAAACAGCCATGGCTGGGTGTGGGTTGAGCGTTGATAGGCTGTGAAATGTGATTTTTGCTTGGAGATCAATGACTCAGATATTGTTCTAATTTTCACCAACCGATTGGCGAACGCTGGATCACCCCTCCGAGATACTTTATAATCCCCGCTCCGCTGGCCCCTTAGCTCAGTGGTTAGAGCAGGCGACTCATAATCGCTTGGTCGCTGGTTCAAACCCAGCAGGGGCCACCAAATTTAATGATGTAAATCATGCAGTTAAGCCACCTTTCGAGGTGGCTTTTTTGTTTCCAAGATCTACCATTGGCAGCAAAATAGCAGCAGATTTTTTCTTGTAGCCTTCTTCTGCAACTACTTATACTGTAAACGCTCACTATGCCCCCCTCTTAACACAGCCATTAAAGGTTCGAACAAGATAGAAATGAGCATTATTTATGTCATTGTAAAGTGCCAGATTGATGTTTAACAATAGTTGTAGAAAGATCGTGTGTGCAAACTAAGAGAAATTACAAGAAGTTAATACACAAATATCTATAGTGTAAGAAGCATTGATTTTTAATAAGATTCATCTAAATAAGCAGATTCATTAATTTTTATAAAATCACAAGGAGTAGTTCAATGGTTAAGCGGGAGTTAATAAATGATTAAAAAAAATCAATACAGTGTATTCGCCGGATTTAGTTCAGAACTGAGATCAGGTAAAGTTATAGTTTTCAAAAAAAAGGAAAAATGGAATGACTTTACCTTTTACACAAGATATTCATCTTCAATATACAAAGATGGCATTGAATGTCACAGTATGGAAGTATTTGTAGCTGCATATGATTCAAATCACAAAGCTACAGGGTTAGGAAATGTAATGGAAGGTACTAATTCGATAGAGTTAAGTTACAAAAAAAACAACATTCAATTCTTCTCCATGCTTAAAGATATTAACGAATATAGATCTCTCTTAAGAGCGTTCCCGATAGATGAAGCAAACGAAATTTTAGAGGCAATGCATGAACTTGTTTATCTCAAAATGCATTTGGCCGAAATTCCTAATATGGAAAATTCATTATACTCTAAAGCCATTCAAACTGACGTTTTTAAAAAATCATTTCTTCGACATTCAAGTTCATTCTTCTCATTCAAAGCATCAGGTAACATCTTAAAGGGTTTGATATACGAAGAATTAGACAGTATATCGAATGTTCTACATATGAAATTTAAGATGAGCAGTTTGCAGAAGCCACACACCTTAGATTTGATATATGACCCCACATCATTAATCCCTAAAAGGGTAAATGTATTAATAGGTAAAAATGGTTTAGGGAAAAGCCAGACACTAAGCCATTTTGTGTTGCTGGCTAATGATAAAATTAACGATAGCGTATCATCAAGAAATAACTTTACGTTGCATGATCCAACATCAATAAATAAACGCCCTATGATTAATCGCATCATTGCATTTGTGATGCCCGGGGATGGCGGTGATGCATATCCTAATGAGGAAGACATTGAAAATATCTCATATAAAAAAATAGCACTTAACAGAAATCATGATAAAATAAAGTTGAATATCGGCGAAGAAATAATATCGTTAGCAAGAAATATAAATCACATCGCAAACATATCTAGATGGGATATATTTATAAACGCTCTAGGAAAAACAATACCATTAAAGCATTTATTTATAGACACAAAAGATAACTCGCAAGTTAATTTAAGGGATTTAGCTGGTAAAACTATAAATGAAGAAAGAAAGCTTATTTTATGGAATAGCATACCTGACTCAGCAGAGCCTTACTTTAAAATAGATAAAAAAAAGCACGATTTGAGTTCTGGCCAGCTGGCATTTTTTAAATTTGCCCTTGAAGCATGCCAGCACATCGAAAATGGCACTTACGTTTTAATTGACGAACCTGAAACCCATATGCATCCAAATTACATATCTGAATTTATGTCATTGCTGGATGATATCCTTGAGAAAACAGGCTCCCTAGCCTTGATTGCGACACATTCTCCATATATTGTAAGAGAAGTATCCAGAAAGCAGGTTAATGTATTTAGAACTAATGAAGAAGAACAGTTCGAAATTGTCAAACCTCGATTAAAAACATTTGGGGCTAACATAAACGACATATCTGATTTTATTTTTGAGGATGATATTACTAACAAGCTATCTGATAAACTATTATTAAAAGCACGTAGCGAAAAAAAGAACTTCAACGATATAAAAAAAATATGCGGTGATGAGCTTCCTGTAGAAATGCTTCATTACCTTAAACAGGCTTTAGAAGGTGACAAGGATGAAGAAACTACAACCGCCTAAAGTACATGATTTGGCTATCCTAAAGGAAATGAAAGCCAATCAAGGCTGGGCTGCAAATCCGTCTATTGATGAGAATTTTAAATCCATGAGGGCGGATTACATAAAATTCCGACGTAATAAAGGTTCAGCTTTCTTTATTGAAAAAGTAACTATGGGGGCAGTACTCAAGGCGAAACTTATACAACACTTTGATAACCCCAGAATCGAATTATCCTATATTAATAAAATACGTTATGATTTATCTCCGGACTGCTGCCCAACATGTGGTAGTGACGGAACATCTTCTGTAGACCATTATTTACCAAAAGCTAGCTTTCCAAACCTCACACTTTACTCACTAAATCTTGTTCCAGCCTGTGAATGTAACTATAAACGAAGCGCAGTCGTAAAGGGGGATGAACCAAATGAAACTGCTATACACCCTTATTTTGATGATGGACTTGATGAACGATTAATGAAAGCCGAGATAACGGGAAATTTGGATGGTAATGATATCGATGTAAACTTCATCCCTCTACATTGTCAAAGGATTCATATCGACAAGATTAGGTTTCATATAGAAAATGTCATTAACAAGACGAGAGCGAAAACATGGATGATTAAGCGCTGGTCCACACTTTCAAACAATACTAAAACCATTGTTACTAATATTCCTGATAAAAATACGATATTAACAAATGCATCTTTAAAATATTATATTGATGCAACAATCATAGATCATGATGATGAACATAAAAGCCCTAACAATTGGCGATCAATGTTTTTATATGGACTTAGAGAATCGGATGTAATTATCGAATGGTTAGTTAAAAATCATAACAGGAGAGTGCGCGGGCAAATAGAACCTCTAAATTTATAGCAATACCCTTCAAGAACCTCCGATATAGGATTCATTGTTCTTTAAAAATGGGTAACAACAATTATTGTCGTTACCCATCCCCATCCTATTACCACTTATTAATTAAATAAAAATCTCTAAAAGTGCGAAATCAGAATATTCATTTTGAGCACCAATGTTTAAAGCCACAGTTGTTGCTGCTAATTTCTTCCCGGATGCGGAGGCTCTGACTTAACCGTGCCGGGCTTCATGATGATCTCTGACACGGTCTCATGTGATTTAAACGTACAACTGTAATTGATGTTCTGGCACTGGTTATAACGTTCTTTTGTTGTTGCTGATACCTGAAAGTTACTGCGAGTATGTGCGGCATTCCCGCACAAAGGGCAATTCATCATGACGTCGTCTCCAAAACCCAATTGAAATAAATATTACTCAATAAACTATTTTGAAATAGCACTATTCCATTTCAAGTGAATCTATTTTCACTTCAAGTTCAATGCTGGTCGTGTAGCCGTTCTCCGCGCTCAGTCCATACGTTATCCGCCAGGCAATGAAAAGCGCCAAGGGGTCGGACAACTTCCGCAATTTGTTTATGTAATCGCCGAACGGGAAGAAAGACGGGATTCAGATAATCCCACTGTCAGAAGTGGCGGCTAAGGATGAGTTTCTAAATATCAAGAACGTGAGTCGTGACGACATGATGGCCGCGCACCGTGTACCGCCGCAGATGATGGGGATTATACCCAACAATACCTGTGGATTTAGCTACGTGGAAAAAGCGAGTAAAGCATTTGTAAGAAATGAATTAATACCCCTGCAAAAAAAATCGAAGAACTAAATAGTTGGTTCAAAGACAATGTAATAAAGCTTAATACGTATAAGTTCGACTAAGTATTGAAACGGAAATTTAGAGGCACCTTTTAGGGCGCCTCTAAAATTAGCCAGCATATAAAAGTCTTTTCTTTCTAATATCTTCACTAAAAGTTTTCGAGTTCAAGTCTATTAAGTCTAAATCTCTAACCTTCCTAGAAGCAGTATATTGACTCGTATCTAACATGTATGCTTCAAATACAAGTCCATCGGCGCCTTTCTTAAGAGTTACCCTTGACTGAACTAAATGCACCAATCTTAGGTCTATTAATTGGTTGATGGCTTCTCTTTCCGGGCCTGTCATTTTTATATCGACCAAGAATATATTGCATTTTGCATCATTAATGCAGAATGAAACTAATTTGGTGAAAGCATCTTCTAAAGCTATACGATCATCGTCAGCATCTAATTTGAACTCTTCACGTTTAATGTCGCCATATTCACCGGTTGCAAGGTTAACATCCTCGGCACCTATGCGCGGTCCTCTGTGATGCTCAGGACCTCTTTCACGAGCATGATTTATAGCTTTAGTAAAAATCCCAATAAAATCACGAGTTACCCCACCAGAGGCAATGATCAGCCTATCAATTGCAGTTGTATTCAACAGACCATTAACAGTAATAGGGGGGGTCTCATTCATTAAGTTTGCGAGAATCTTTTGCATGAAAGTTTTCAATGTTGAAAATTTCTCTAAAGAAATATCAATATTGATTTCTTTGGCATCATCTCCTAATTTTACACCCGTTGGCGGATCAGTGTGGACGTACCATTCACTTCTATGTTTAATTGTGCCAATCTTAAGCCAAAGCCCATTCCCTTTAGCTATACGATGGAAATAATCGATAACTTTAGCTTGATCACTTCTTCTTATATGGTATAAGTCATCAAGTATAAGGTAGGCTGGCCCTTCTGACAAAATTGAAAGCTTATTAAAGAAACGTTGGAATTTTAAAATATTTTGATGCAAGTACTCAGTTTTAATAGATTTGTAACCTTCACTTTTCTCAAGTGTTGCACCGCCACCCTTTTTAAACGCCCCACCTAATTCAATAGGGCTGTTTTTAACTCCAGCAGAGCCAGAAACTTCATAGCTCCCTGTTGAAATCTGTTTACTCTGAATGTCGACTTCTTCAGGTTGTAAAAGTTTATTCTCTAAATCGGAAATTATTTGCTCTAATTCTTTAATAACTTCTTGTGTGCCCTGTTTTTTAAATGGTTTTCTTTCGGGAGCTCGCCCAAAAAAACGGTTCCAAAAAGTAGTTTTGGTTGCAGGAGTTAGGGCAGCTGTTTCTAACCAAGTATGAAATTCTTGCAAACTTTTAATCAATACACTGATAAGAACATCAGGGTAAGAATGACCTTTAAAAGTTTCCATATCAACGAAAGATATGGGCCGCCTATCAATAGTAAGGTCAGCAACAACTTTTCTTAAGAGTGAAGATTTTCCTGAGCCTCGTCGTCCAAAAATCAAGCTGTGTTGCTTGGCCTTTGATTGAGCTAAAACACCCGGAGCTGGCTCTATAAATCGCTTAACATTTTCTGGCGTAGCTCTCATCGCCTCATCACAAAGTATTATGAGGTTATCCACCTGCTCAAGCCTCAGCTGAGAAAGATCATCTTTAGACATATCAACATCCCTTTAGGAAAAATCCCAACCTACCAATCATTCAAATTTTCATCAACATTTTTGATCTAAGCTCCCAGCGCGCGCTCGTACCTCCGCCACGCCTGCCCGCTTTGCGTAGTGGTTTTCATGCACTGCATGACATAAGCAAAAGCCCGCCAGAACAGGCGGGCCGAGAGAGATGCGATCCTATTTGGATCATGCGAATTCATGCAGCATAGACATGCACGCTCGCAGTGGCTATCAGGACCACTCACTCCTACTCTAGTTGATGCATTGACCGACTGTATTCGTGATTACGTAACCGCGCCATAAGCTCATCAGTTAGCTTTGAAACTCACTCAATTACCTTGCTCTTTTCCAACTCTGTGCAGTCACTCACAGCAACAAGTTTCAAAAACAAATCAATGCGCTGGAGCTTCACCGACTCAAAAAGAAAATCCTGCATGTGCCTCCCACCCAACAATTAACTGCACATAAATACAGCATATAAACTCACATTAATGTGAAACTCTTTTTATCTTTCAATGGGATTGCTCCAGATTGTCACCGGTCCAATTTAGCCTCCTGAAGCCTTCCGTTCTGGTAAAAAAGCCGTCGCCTCGCACCTGCGTTTAGGCTACATCCTCTACTCAGAAGGCTAATTTCCTTTTGATGGCCCTCAAAACCACGGGCTTTTAACTCCAGCTCTAATAGTCGGCGCTCCGGCCCAGTACAGTTATTGACAGAACTCCAAGCCCAGGTTTTCCCGAACGGCCGAGACAGCAAAAGATTACGCCGCTAATTCGCCACCAAAGATGAAGCTGAGTCTTATGAGAAGTTCGTCAAAGATCAGGCTCAGGGCAAACCGTGGTTGGGAGAGAAAGCTGATAAACGTCGGGTAATTGAGCTGGTTGAGCTTTGGTTCAAACCCCATGGCATCACGTTGGCGGATGGTGAGAAGCGGCGAACCACGATGGCGTTCGCCTGCGAAGCGATGGGAAATCCACTGGCTAGCGAATTCAACGCGAAGATTTTCGCGTCATATCGTGAGCAGCGGCTGAGCGGGAAGATCACCCACTCCAGTCGAGTTAAGACGGTTACGCCCCGCACGGTTAATTTAGAGCTGGCTTACTTCCGGGCGATGTTTAATGAGCGGTGCCGGTTAGATGAATGGATCACGCCAAATCCGCTTGGGAACGTGCGCGAGTTTAAAATAGCTGAGTCTGAGATGTCATATCTCACCATTGACGAGATCCGCACGTTACTCGTCAAGTGTGAAAACAGCCGTTCAAAGGATTTAACGACAGTCATTAAAATCTGCCTGGCAACTGGAGCGCGTTGGAGTGAAGCGGAGGGTTTGAAAGGGAACCAGATTCGCGCAGGGCAAATCATCTACGTAAAAACCAAAGGCAAGAAAAATCGCGCAGTGCCGATAACTGAGAAGTTACAGGCTGAATTGCCATCGATTAGGAAAGCGCAACCGCTCTTTGCGACATGTGATTCAGCTTTAGAAAGGCGATGCAGCACGCCGGTATTGAGACACCTGCTGGGCAGCTAACGCACGTCTTGCGCCACACCTTCGCCTCTCATTTCATGATGAACGGGGGTAATATTCTTGTACTTCAACGAATATTGGTGCACACGGATATCAAGGTGACGATGCGATATGCTCATTTTGCACCGGATCATCTTTCAGAAGTGATGCTACTTAATCCTTTGAGTCAGATATGATGAAGCTCTATATCTTGAAAAACTGAAATCTATTATTTGATAATGATTAGTTTCCCCACATTAAAAAAGGTAAAAAAATGAACTTTTATGAGTTAGATGATTCTGTTAAGAAAGTAATCTTGCGCATTGAAGTAGGAAAGCAAGGTGAAATATTAGATATTAAAAGTGGCATGTGTGGCGATGTATATGTTTTTGATCATGGCGCAGCAACATCACCTCGTTTTACTTGCGCAAAAATACCAAAAAAATCAAAAAATGCCAATGAAGATGAAATAAACTCTAGATTTATTAATGAGCTTAAGAATCAGTTGAAATATTATCACCACCAATATGTTCATTGGGCTTTTGATTTCAAAGAAGTTATGGGCGTACCTGTGGCTTTATTCCGTTATTGGGGAAGTGATCTTAGAGAAGTTATTAATAAACAGGACCAAGCTGACATTAAGAAACTTTCCATTTTGGCTTATTTGTGCTCAGGCCTCCGACATTGTTATTCTAAAGGACTAATTTCGCATCAAGATTTAAAACCAGAAAATATTTTCATTCGCAATATGCGCAATGATTTTAGAGATTTGCCTGCTCTGGATGTATATGATTTCCCGTTGCTTGGTGACTTCGGATTAGCTAATGCATTTATAGACTCGAATCATTTTTGCGGAGCAAGACCATATATGGCCCCGGAGCAATGGTTAAATCAGCATTTATCTATAAAAACTGACATCTTTGCTTTAGGGGTGATTCTATGTGAATTGATGTCAAATGGATATCATCCTGTTGGAATTAGATTAAGCGATTACTGGCCCAAACCTATTAAAGGAAACTCTCAAAAATGGAAAGATAAAGATGCCTGGGAAAACTGGTCACTAAATGGTAGCAAAATTGCTCAAGAGATAGAATCTAAAGTTGATATCGAAATTTTAGAGCTTATTAGGAAAATGCTTTCAACTTCTCCCGAATGCAGGCCATCATTAGATGAAGTCTTAACGGCGCTTCTGGATATAATTAGCAAATACAACTCAAATAGCCATGCGCAAACTTCCTTCTTAATTAAATATTTTGATTCTCAGGTCTCACAAGAAAGTTTTGAGGACCAATGGCCATCACTTTATCATCGCTGGGTGAAATTTGAAGAAAAGTTTGGCAAAAATTCCAATGATTCACAAACAAGCTTAACAATATAAGAATAATTATTTATAATCCATACGATCACAGCTTGACATCTTAATAAGAGTGGTAATGTAGCCTAACACTATCTGCCACTTCCAATTATCAAATATAATTATTATGCTATACATCTTTATTTTAATGGTAGGCATCAACATCACTATATTTGGAAGGTAGGTAAATAAAATTAACCTTGCGTCGAAAATATTTACCTTAACTATTTTATTTATAATCAACCCAATGAATTATTTTCGTAAATATTTCATAATGAATGAACATTTTTAAATAGATGTTTCATTATTTCATCATTAGACTCAAAAAATTCAGAACGAAAATCCGGCAATGAAAAGACATGCTCTTCATTATCCGGCTTTATATTTACCAAATTACTTCCTTCCTTGAACATCTTAACCATAGCATTAGCGACCATCCTCTCATTATCATTTAGAGAATTCATATCGATATAGTATTGCCCTATCATTTTCCCATTCTTCAACATTACAGACGGCTTAACTCTACTTATCTCTCTAAGATGACATATAGCAAATCCTGCAATGCTAGCATTAAGAAGTATCGACGATGTTGGCCATTGTTCATAAACACTTCGAATAGCCTCACTACGAAACGTTTTATCATGAACCAACCCAACACCGCTTGCCAGAACTTCCGTAAGAGGGCGCACGCCCATAGTTTCCCCTGACCAATATTTTTTCATCCAATCGCTATGAATATCTTCTTCCACATTTAAGTAGGTAGTAATCCATTCAGAATCAACGTTTGTATAATTGTCTCCAAAGAACTCCACTTCAGTAATAAATCGGCTTAAAGGCTTTAGTCTCCAACGTTCAAGAGCGCATTCAGCCATTTCTCTACTTTCGAAAAAATAAACCCCCTTAAGTCGGGAAACCTTCTCTGGAAAATGTAACATTCTAATTAGTTCTAATTCATATTCGTTTCTTGACTCAATAATTCTACTACCTGATAAATAATTCTTTAGCAAGTTATAGTGCCAAATTGAAACACCGAATTCGTTGCCATCATTGCAAATTGATTCAATTCTACCAATCGCTACTTCCCATGCTACCATTGGGTTATTAATATTTAAGTAAGCATAAAGTTTTCTACCAACCATGACTTAACTCCTTAAACTGGGTTTTCCAATTTAACTTCCATTACTCTAATTTATCAAAGTTGTCAGCACAGGGCAGCAGAGCGCAACTCTATGTGCCACTTTTCATCACTATATGGCCTCACTAAAACATATGAATCAGTAAGTAACTGATTTAATACAATTTAGAATGGATCTCATAATCGCTTGGTCGCTGGTTCAACCCCATCAGGAGCCACCAAGCCCTCCTACTTTTCCTAAAGCTTTCGCAACTTCATTAACCACATGATAGCTCACTCGAATGCCCATTCGCGTGAAGAAATTCTATTTTTCGGTTATTAACAATCTTCACCCATTCTTCAGCTGATAATTCCCATCGCTCGGGTGCGAACTCGCCACGATAACGCGCTATTAATACGTCGCATCCATCAGACTGCTCTTCAATTTCAGTCAAATTCGCTAACAACATACGCTGATTGGAAGGCCTTGAAGAAGATAAATAATCATCGACTAAATTATCAAACTCACAGTTTTCATCAATCAAATCACAATCCTAGCCAAAATGAGCGATTACTTAAGTGTCGAGTTCATAAGGATTGAGAATGTTAGTATCCATTTATTTCTCACATAGCAAGGCACACGGATATAATTATGTTTATTTTCTATCAAACACTTCAGTTCAAACCGAGCGGTGTCGTTTATCTAACCTCACTATTATCTATTTCTGCAAGCAGTTTACTTACACCAGAAACGGTAATAATAGCTAACACAACAGCGAAAAAGCCAAAAAATATAAGCAGCGAAAGCAGAGGATTGACTATTCCGCCCAAGCTAGTGAAATCACTCAAACGAGCAAGCTGTTCAGAGGTTAAAGCACGAAGAATGAGCTCCGGTATAATTAGAAAATAAATAATAACAACCAAGACATAAATCAGCGTTTTTTTTGTTTTCTTCATCTTCTTTCTTGCCCTTGCTTACGAACATGATCAAAAATTGAGTACAGGATACATCATGGAGCGAAGGTATGTCACAAACCTTTTTACAGCTGAAGATGCAGTCCAATAAGCATCTGGCGATCGCGTTAACTCATTCACTAAACCAGATCCATGCCGATCAGCTTTCCACCATAGATATGTTCAAGATGGGGGCACAGCGGCTCAGCAACTATGGTTCATGCTTTGTGCCTAATGAATATTATCGTAGCTCATGTCGTGATACATGGAGAGAGGACAAAAGATTAGTTCTTGCGTTAGGTGAGATCTATAAAAGAAAAGATGTTGCATTAGATATGGTCGAAATATATTTTCGCAAAACCTTCACAAGGCTCGGCGTTCAAAAAAGCAATAATCTCGTATCTCACATCCAACAAATGTTAGGAATCGCGGCCGAACACGCTTCAACAAAATCCAGTAAATTGGCTCTATCATTGACAATTGCCAATTTAGTGCTCGGTAGCGCCGATTTTAAGAGAAAGCATATCAATCTCGTTAACTCATTCTCCACATGGTTTGTAAATGGCGCCACGCTTTATGCCAAAGCGCAAACGGCTGCCTCTGCGGCCAATAGATTGAAATTTCAAGATCCTGCTTATTATCAAGCCCTATCAAGAGAAAATATTGAGATGCTTTACTTCCTCATTGAACCGCAAATGTCTGAAATCATTTATCAGGTTAAATCGGGTGATAACAATGAAGAAAAAATTGCTGATGCTTTATACGAGATTTTGAGAAAATGAAAAAAGCACTTTTATGGTTAATTCAGTCATTTATCTACCTCATTCCCCTCGCAGCTGTTGTAGCAGGGATCTACATTTTCGTCCGCTTTATTCCTAATTACGCAGCCTTCCTCAGCATATCCTGGGTGATCGTTGTTTCCTTCATCTACATCAAATACAACAGATGGTATTGAATATTACCAACACCATCTGTAAGCACTCTTTTTTACCTTCCAACCCAAATCATCGATGAGAGCGCAGCCCAATATGTGAAGGGTGCGACGACGCCACTTAGCCCATCACTCCCCTTCCAACCCGCAAACCTGCCAACGCACCGAACTCACGCCCTTCTCCAGACTAATCCTACCCACCAGATTCTCAAGTTGGTCAGTCATACTCGGTTTCCCCAGCACTTCCGCATTCACCTCCATACGATGCGGCGGATTCATATCCTCGCTGTGCAGTGATTGCAGGCGTAACCCGCTGCCGCCGAGGCTGTGCAGCATCAGGCTGCGCACCTGCACTTCATCTTGCGCCAGACAGATGATCTGCACTTTGTAGTGCTGCACCACTTCTTCTGCAGGCACCAGGTTCTGGCGATTAATTCCCTGGGCCAAATCGCGCAGCAGAATATTGGCGCACAGAATCACCATGCAACCTATCGCCGCTTCCAGCAGCAGTCCCATGCTGCACAGCACGCCCACGGCAGCGGTGCACCACAGCGTTGCGGCAGTATTCAGGCCACGCACGTTGAGACCATCACGCATGATCACCCCGCCACCAAGAAAGCCGATGCCAGAAACCACATAGGCCGCTACACGTGAGGCATCGGTGGCGATGCCGGGTACGCTTTGCGTCATCAAAACAAATAAACAGGCGCCAGTGCTGACCAGCGCATTAGTGCGCAAACCGGTCATACGTTGGCGAAGCTGGCGCTCGCTGCCAATCAGCGCGCCCAGAACCAGCGCGACGGTGACGCGCAGTAAAAAGATTTTCCAATCCATCATAAACCTCACTCCGCTACTTCAGGCAGGCGGAACATCAGGGGGTAATAAATGGATTACAGCCGGTGCCGCTACCGCTGAAACTCAGCAGCATCACGCAAAAAAACAGGAGGAGATTCTGGAAGGAAATCCACCGTCTTAACGCACGGTTAAGACAGCGTTGAGGGCTATCTTACCGCAGGGACCTTTTGTAATCGTTCGGGACAGGTGTCCAATGCAGTTATCCTCTTGGGTAAAAATTCGCCGGGATTCTAAACCTCGCATCCTGTTATGGCTACTCCAAATAGCGCTTTCGTTTAGGTTGGGTTAAAGACTTCTCTATCGGAATCCCCAACCTGTTGATGCCATTTTTCACCGTGCTATCTTACCCACTCGCTATACCGCAATCGGATCAAGACCAATGGCAAAACAACGTGTAGGAATCGTGTTTGGTGGCAAATCGGCCGAGCATGAAGTGTCGTTACAATCAGCAAAAAACATCCTCGAAGCCATCGATAAGAGCAAATACGAGGTGGTGCTGCTGGGCATCGATAAACAGGGCGAATGGCATCTGAATGATGCTTCCGGTTTCCTGCTGAATGCCGATAACCCGGCGCTGATTGCTCTGAACCGTTCTGGCGAAAATGTTGCGCTAGTGCCGGGCAGTGCTTCGCAGCAACTCATTACTCGCCAGCAGGCGCAGCCACTGTCACAGCTGGATGTGATCTTCCCGATCGTGCACGGTACGCTGGGTGAAGATGGATCGCTGCAGGGCTTGTTGCGCATGGCGAACTTGCCGTTTGTCGGATCGGATGTGCTGGGTTCGGCGGTGAGCATGGACAAAGATTTCACCAAGCGCTTGCTGCGTGATGCCGGCTTAAACGTCGCGCCGTGGATCAGCGTGACGCAGGCACAGCGTGCGCGTCTGGATGCGCAAGCCGTGGTCGATCAATTTGGTCTGCCGCTGTTTATCAAACCGGCCAATCAGGGATCGTCTGTCGGCGTGAGCAAAGTGGATCATATCGACGATCTGGCGGCAGCGCTAGATCTGGCCTTTACCTTCGATCGCAAAGTGCTGATCGAGCAAGGCATCAAAGGCCGCGAGATTGAGTGTGCGGTGCTGGGCAATGATGAGCCCGAAGCCAGCCCGTGTGGCGAAGTGGTGGTGCATGATGCCTTCTACTCGTACGACACCAAATACATCAGCGCCGACGGTGCACAAGTGGTGGTGCCCGCTGCCATCAGCGAGGCAGCCAGCGAAGCAATTCGTGCCGTGGCGATTCGCGCATTCCAGGCGCTGGAGTGCTTCGGTATGGCGCGTGTCGATGTGTTCCTGATCGAGAGCGGCGAGATCGTGGTGAACGAGGTGAATACTCTGCCGGGCTTTACCAATATCAGCATGTATCCGAAGTTGTGGCAGGCGGCAGGATTAAGCTACAGCGATTTGATTACGCGCTTGATTGAGCTGGCGCAGCAGCGCCATCAGCAGAGTAGTCAGTTGAAAAGCAGCGTTTAACCATCAATTTCAGGTGCGCAGCAATGTGCACCCTGCGACGGTAAAAACAGCTTTGTCATTGATGGTTGTCGAAACAAACTCGCTTCGGGCAATTGTGAGGTCGTCATTAAAGTACAACCCAGCATCAAGCCATCCTATGGTCGCCATCCACGGCGACCATCACGCACTTCACGCCACGTCATTCACCATGCTGCGCGGTTCCATCGCTGGAGAGGTTTGGTTACGTCCATTGCGTTTCGAGAGGTAGAGATTTTTGTCCGCGGCCGACACCAGGCGGTTAATCACGCCCGGCCATTCCCGCTCACTCAGCGCACTGCCGCGCGCCAGGCCTAAGCTGGCGGTGACCGTCACCGTGTTGCCCTGAATCCAGAACTTCTCTTTGACCATCGCCTGACGTATCGCTTCGGCCAGTTGGTAAAGTTGCAGATGGCTGTAATCGAACACCACCACCACAAACTCTTCGCCACCAAAGCGACACACCATGCCGCGATTGCCCACCACGCGTTGCATGCGGCGCGCAATCTCTTCCAGCACGCCATCACCGGCATCGTGACCAAAGTTGTCGTTAATGGCTTTGAAATAGTCGACATCCAGCATCACCACGCCCGCTTCGCGCTGTAAGGAGAACGGCTCCTGTTTCAGGCTTTCATACAGGCCGGAACGCGACAGCAGCTGGGTGAGGAAATCGAAATTCGCCCGCAACGCCAGACGATGATTGAGCTGGCGAATCGCATCCATGCTCACCGCCACCAGCAGCGGGCTGAGTGCCACGGTTGCCACACCCAATCGCGCCGAAGTGAGATGGCTGATCGGCAGCAGCGCGTCATCGCCCTGAATATTCATTACGCCGTGGGAAACAAGAACGATCTCAGTGATACCGGTAATCAGGATCACCAGGCTTGTAACAGGAATCGGTAACACGATGGCGCACCAGATCAGCGCCGGCACCGGGAAGGTTAAGCTACCTGCCCCGCCAATCATCGCCCCCATGGTCAGTGACAGCACCACCGCCGCCAGCGGCAACAGTTTGCCGGGATGCAGCAAGGTGCGAGGTGAAACGTTGCGCAATGAGCGCGCCAGCATCACTGGCAGCAGCATCAGGGAAGTCGAGAACTGCTCGCTAAACCAGTCGCCCCACGCCACCACAAAACGCGCGTTGAAATCGATATCCTGCGCCCACGCGCCCCAGGTGGCACAGGCTGCGGCACCCAGGAAACAGGCCGGGAAGATGCGCATGGCGTTGAACACCTGGCTGTTGGCCGATGGCGGCTGCAGGTGTTTGATCAACATGCTGACCGAAACGAGGATAAACAGGATATTGGCGAAGTTCACGGTCACCGCAGGCAGCGCCCAGCCGGAAAACACCGTGTCGTTAAAAATCATCGCGGCAAAGCACACCAGATAGCTCGACGTGGTATGCAGGAAGGGGTTGCGCACCATTAAACCGGCAATCAGCGCGTTCACCGGCCAAAACAGGGAGAACTCCTCCGGAATGCGCAGATGACTGCCGATAAAGCAGAAGAAAAGCGTAATCAGGAACAGCGAGAGTGCATTCTTTTTTAAATTATTCTCAGCAAACAGCTTAACGCGCATACGTCTGAACCCTGTAACCTGGAAATCGCTGCCTTCTGCCCACGGGCATCAGCAAGCATTTAACCTGAAATAACTGTGCGATGATTCGGCAATTAAGCGAGTGTTCGTCATCCTACTCTGCGGCTGGGCAGCGCTCAAAGAGCCGCATCGGCGAGATGTGAGCGCGCTAGCAGGGTTGAAACCCGAGAAACAAGGATGAGAGCTGCTGCAATTATGCCCTGCAAATAAAAAAACCGGATATCCGAGATATCCGATTTTTACGCTAAAAACCAGTTTTTCAGCAAAGCGTTATTGCTATTTAACCGCAACGGGCCACTGACTCAGACGAATACCACGATCGCGCGCGTTTTCGCCGAAATCCTGCAGTACCGCTTTGACGTCCGGATCGAGGTACTCGGCGTTATCGTGATCGACAATCACCGTGCTGTTTTCCGGGATCTCCGCCAGCAGTCCCTGCAGTTTCGGGTTGTGCATAAAGGTGAGATTTTGCTGGAAACGCAGCACGTAGTGATCGTCATAGCGCGTCAGCTGCAGCGCGTTGCGGTGGCTTTTGTAGATGCTATAGAGAATCTGCGTGGCGATACCGATACCAATCCCCGCCAGCATGCCGAACACAATGATCCCGCCGATGGTGGCGAGGAATGGCACATACTGCTGAGCGCCCATGCGGAACTGTTCAATGAACAGGCGCGGCGTCGCCAGCTTATAGCCGGTATACAGCAAGACCGCGGCGAGGCTGGCCAACGGGATGGCGTTGAGCAGATCGCTGAACCACAGACCGCAAATCAACAACAGCGCGCCGTGGATCAGAATCGACAGTTTGGTCTGCGCCCCGACGCTGACGTTCACCGAGCTGCGCACGATCACCGCAGTAATCGGCATTGCACCGAGGAAACCGGCGGTCAGGTTGCCGATGCCCTGTGCGAACATCTCTTTGTTTGGCGAGGGTGCCGGATGCTGCGGACGCAGTTTTTTTAGCGCCTCCTGGCTCAGCAGCGTTTCCAGGCTCGCGACCAGCGCCAGGGTGACGGCAACCACCCAGACAGAAGGATTTTGCCACGCCAGCCAGTCCGGGGTTTCCAGTTCCGCCACCAGCGCTGACAGGCTGTCAAAGGCCGGCAACGCGATACGCGGCAGCCCTTCCGCCAGGCTTGGGAACAGGCGGTCGCCAAACACCGTCGCCATGCAGCCGAACAACACGGCCACCAGCGGCCCCGGGATCCAGCCAAGCAGCTTGACCGATTTCACCATCGGCGTGGTCCACAGCCAGAGAATCACCAGACCGATGCCCGCGACCAGCATTGCACTCAGCGAAAACTGAAACTCACCGTTTACCAGCGACACCAGTTCAGCATCACCTGCGGCGCCGAAAGCCACCGGGATCTGCTGCATAATCAGCAAAATACCGATTGCCGCCAGCATCCCTTTGATGACGCTGCCCGGCACCAGCGAGATAAAGCGACCGGCACGCAATAATCCGAGCAAGCACTGCAACACGCCCGCCAGAATCAGCGCGGTGAGGAAAGCGGAGAAGCTGCCGAGCGTCTGGATTGAGGCCACCACAATGGTCACCAAACCCGCAGCCGGGCCGCTGACGGCAAAGCGTGAGGGACTCAGCGACGTCACCAGCAGGCCACCGATCACCCCGGTAAGCAGTCCGGCAAACGGCGGTAACCCGCTGGCCTGCGCAATACCGAGACACAGCGGCAGTGCCACCAAAAACACCACCAAACCGGCGGGAATATCCTGACGCAGTGTATTCAGATTCATGGCACCCATTCCTCTGCAGATTGCTGAGTAAGCTCTTTGAGATGACCCGACTGCAGGTCGTACACGCAGCCAAACACATCCAGCGCCTGTCCCGCCTGCCAGGCCTGTCGCACTGGCTCGCATGCCACCAGATGAGCGAACTGGGCGATGACGTTGGCTTCCACTAAGCGGTTGAGCTTGCTGCTCTCCTCTTCTCCGGCGCGGCTGGCGTGATATTCCACCAATCCTTGTTGCAGGCCACTGCGCAACGCGGCGATGCGTCTTGCCAGCGCCGAATCCTCTTTTGCCAGCGGGCTGGCGGGCAAACCCAGCGCGGCCTGCACGCCACCGCAGCCGTAGTGGCCGCACAGGACAATGCGCTCCACGCCGAGGTAGAAAATCGCGTATTGCAGCACGCTCATCAGGTTGTCGTCATCGGGCACCACCATATTGGCGATATTGCGATGCACGAACAGTTCGCCGGGATGCGAGCCGGTCAGCACCTCGGCAGGCACGCGGCTGTCCGAACAACCAATCCACAGCGAATGGGGTTTCTGCTGATGCAAATATTGTTCGAAATAATCGGGATTACGCTCGCGGCGCTGTAATGCCCAGCTGCGATTTTTCGCTAATAAGGGTTTAAGTGTCGTCACAATTATCTTCTCTCTACGTCCAGAAATATCGCTTTCGGGCAAACTCACGGGCATAAAAACGCCAGCACGACGTTAAAAGGAGGGTGAAAGCAGAGCTTCCTCACAGAAATTGTTTATAGACGCTTAAGCATGATGTTGCACAGGGAATATTTTTACGCACCACGAATTCACATCCTTTGTAAAACAAACGTCAGGAAGTGTCGATTCAACGTAATTTAATGCAAGCCAGAGAGAATAGATAAAATCAAATACATCTCATTAAAATCAATTAATTAAATAATAAAATAAAATTTTCATCTCAGATGAATCAACAAAAATATACAAGCACTGTTATTAAGCCTTTGCACTAGTATGGTGAAATAACGATGCAGGACTGAGAAAAATCTTAATTATAAAATTGATGATTAGCGTTATTCGCTGGGTTAATGATTTGTTCTCAACATTTTCCGCTGGAGATTAATCTATTATCCGGCAAGAGATCAGGAAAATAATAAGGAGAATAATAATGACGATGAAAAGTAAATATTGCTGGCCCTGAAGCGAAAAATGAAGCGCCTGCCGAAACAGGCGCTAATTCGCTTGACGAATTATTTACCGTTCCACGCTTTCATACGTTCTTCACGCACCTGAAGCTGCTGTTCCGGCGTCAGTTTGTTGTAGTTCTCCGCCATGCCGCTTTCCCAGTCGCCGTACAGCGGGTTAGGCAGCACGATAAATTGCGTACCAAAGTGCTGATGATTGAGGCTAACGAACTGCTGGCGCTGCGCATTGCCCTGATGCCAGGTCGCGCCGCCAAAGTCATTCAGGTTGTCGCCCACGTACAGCACCACGTTGTAGCCCGCGTTTTTAATCGCATCGAAGCGCGCCTGCTTATTGGAGTTTCCGGTGCTGAGACGCACGGTTTTGTCGCTCACGCCGCTGAAGCCCAGCTTATTGAGGTTATCCACCGTGGCGGCGTAATCCTTCTGGTCGCGGTTCGAGACATAGAACATGGTGCCGCCGTGGCTGTTGACGTAGTTCGCGAACTCCACCGCCCCCGGCACGGCGGTGGCCTGACGCGCCTGAGTCCAGGCTGACCAGGTTTTGCCAGAGAACGGCTGGCCATTTTTCGCCTGCCATGCGCTATAGGCACTGTTATCGATCATGGTTTCATCGAGATCGACGATCACCGCTTTCGGTTTGCCCGTCAGCGATGGCGCGGCATCAAATGCCATACGCGCAGTGTTAAATGCCTGCCAGCTTAATGCCTGATATTCACCGGACTGCTGGAACCAGTTCACTGCCAATACCGATTGCTGGCCGAGCTGCTGCTGCGCCTGCTGTTTGGCCGGTTGCGCGCATCCTGTCAGCAGCAGCGCAAGAATGCCGGACGCTGCCAGCAAAGAGGTGTTTTTCATCAGATCATCCTTAAGTGATTATGGTCAGTTTGTGTAAAGCTTTAAAAATGTAGCAGTTAACGTAAGCTGTGGGCAGAAGAAAGCTGCCGCCCTGTCAAAGGAGACACTTATGTCACATGCCGGACCGCGTTCAACGCTGCTTGATGCCCTGCCGTGGCTCGATTATGCCTTCCAGCCTGCGGGCCAACCGGTGCCGACGGATGCCGCCTATGGCCAGCAGCGCCATAGCGCCCAGGTGGTACTGGCAACACAAAATCTGCCGCCGAAAAGCTGCGAATCCGATGGCGTGATTGGGGAAAACCAGTTGCCGGTGGCGGTGTATACCGCAGATTGCTTACCGGTGCTGTTTGCCGACACGCAGCAACATCAGGTTGCGGCGGTGCATGCGGGTTTGAAAGGCACCTTAAGCGGAATCCTTAACAGTGCGATTGATGCGCTGCTGGCGCGCGGTGCCCGCACTGAAACGCTGCATGTCGCCATCGGCCCGGCCATCGGTCCGTGCTGTTATGAGCTAGGCAAAGATTTAGTGTCGCAGATGCAGCAACGCGCAGATTTGCCTGCGTTGCAGTGGGC
Source organism: Pantoea sp. BL1 (assembly GCF_000963985.1). NCBI lineage: Bacteria > Pseudomonadati > Pseudomonadota > Gammaproteobacteria > Enterobacterales > Erwiniaceae > Pantoea > Pantoea sp. BL1. The sequence continues at coordinate 366,845 of NZ_JZRH01000003.1, forward strand.
AAGCGAGCAACCGCACAATAGCGCGGCGATCCGTCCGCAGGCGCGGGCGCATCATCAGGGCGTGTGGTTTGATTTACCGCATCTGGCGCGAGGGTTGTTGTTACAGCGCGGCATTCCGGCTGAACAAATCGAAGTGTTAAACGTCTGCACTTATTGCATGGCGGAGTCGGGATCGAGCTATCGCTACAACACCCATTTTGACAGCGGCTATCAATCGCGATTTTCGTGGATTCGCTGTCGCGACTGAGTGGCTGCACGTCCCTGTGCAGCCCGTTGCATCAGTGAATGATGGCGTTAAGTGCCAGCACACCGGCCAGACCGAGAATGGAGATCAGCGTCTCCATCACCGTCCAGGTTTTCAGGGTTTCTACCACGCTCAGGTTGAAGTACCCCTTAAACAGCCAGAAGCCCGGATCGTTAACGTGTGAGGCGATGACGCTGCCCGATCCTACTGCCAGCACCATCAGTGCCGGATCGGCATGGGTCACCGCGATAATTGGCGTGACGATCCCGGCGGTGGTGATCGCCGCCACCGTGGCCGATCCCAGCGCGATACGCAGCATCGCTGCCACCGTCCAGCACATCAGCAGCGGAGAGAGCGACGATCCTTTCATCATGTCGGCGATATAGTTACCGACGCCGCTGTCCACCAGCACCTGCTTAAACGCACCACCACCGGCAATGATGAAGACGATCATGGCGATGGCGGCAATCGACTCGCCGCACATATCCATCACTTCTTCCATCTTGCGGCCGTTGCGCAGACCCAACGTCAGTACGGCGATCACCACGGCAATAAACAGCGCCACCGCCGGGTTACCGATGAACTCAAAGAACTGGCGCAGCGGATTTTCTTTGGGCGTGGTCAGCTCAAACACCGCCGCAATCGCCATCAGCACCACCGGGATGATGGCGGCAAAGATACTGATACCGAAACCTGGCATCTCTTCTTCAGTGAAGATCTTCGGGTTGTACAAGCCTTCCGGCGGTGACTTCTCAAAGCTCTTGAGGAATTTCGAGAAGATCGGCCCGGCCACGATCACTGTCGGAATGGTGATGATCATACCGTACAGCAGCGTGGTGCCGAGGTTAGCGCCAAAGATGGTGGCAATCGCGGTTGGACCGGGATGCGGCGGCAGGAAGCAGTGCGTCACCGAGAGTGCAGCCACCATCGGCACGCCGACGTACAGCAGCGGCAAACCGGCCGCAGCGACGATGGTGAACACCAGCGGCAGCAGCAGCACGAAGCCCACTTCATAGAACATCGCCAGACCCACGATCAGCCCGGTGACCACCAGCGCCCATTGCAGCCGCTCTTTACCAAAGGCGGCAATCAGCGTGGTTGCCACGCGTTGTGCCGCACCGGTATCCGAGACCAGGCGCCCGAGCATGGCACCGAAGCCGAGGATCATCGCTAATCCACCGAGCGTCGAGCCGATACCTTTCTGGATCGAGGCCATCACGTTGAGCGGCGTCATCCCTTCAGCGATACCCACCACCGCCGAGACAAACACCAACGCAATAAAGCCGTTGACCTTAAATACAATCATCAATACCAGCAGCAGTATCACACCCAGCACAATAATGGTTATTGGCATTTTTTATTATCCTTAGGAATACAGAGGGGTGATTAAGGTTTAGGCGCGGCCCGACGAAAATGCCAGCCGCACCATGGGATTACACGGCGACGCGCATACCGCCATCAACGAACAGCAAGTGACCATTGACGAAATCAGACGCGCCCGAGGCGAGGAACACCGCAGCCCCGATCAGCTCTTCCGGTTTACCCCAGCGCGCCGCTGGCGTGCGTTTGGTGAGCCAACCGGTAAAGGCCGGATCGTCGGCCAGCGCCTGAGTCATTTCAGTGACGAAATAGCCTGGCGCGATGGCGTTCACCTGGATGTTATGGCGCGCCAGCTCGACGCACATCCCGCGCGTCAGCATGGTGACGGCGCCTTTAGAAGCGGCATAAGGCGTAATGGTGTCGCGACCCAGCTCGCTCTGCATCGAACCGATATTGATGATTTTACCGCGCTGGCGATCGACCATTTTTTTCGCCACGGTTTGTGACACCAGGAACACTGCCGTCTGGTTAACGGCAATCACATCATTCCAGTCCTGTTCCGGGAATTCGAGGAACGGACGGCGGCGCTGGATCCCGGCGTTATTGACCAGAATATCAATCGGTCCCCACTCGGCTTCGATCTCATCCACCGCCTGCTGCACCTGCGCAGACTGCGTCACATCAAAGGCTTTAGCGTGGGCACGTAAACCCAACTCACGCAGTTTCGCCGCGCCCTGCTCTGCACCCTGCTCCGTGGTGGCGTTGACGATCACTTCCGCACCGGCTTCACCTAACCCCCGCGCCAGCAGAAAACCAATGCCGCGCGCCGATCCGGTGAGTAATACACGCTTGCCTTCGAGGGAAAATAACTGACTCATCACTGCTCCTTAAAAGGTTAACTGGACTTTCGCCGCACGGGTTTTATCGCCGGCAAACTGCAAGGCCGCGTCGATGTCCTGCAAATCGTATTCACCGCTGAACAGCGGCAGCGGATTGATCACACCGTTCGCCAGCCACTCAACGGCGGTGTTGAATTCATGGGTAAAGCGGAAGGAACCGACCAGTTGAATCTCTTTGGCAATCAGCGCCATGATCGGGAAGTTCGGGATAGTGCCACCCATACCGACCTGCACCAGCGTCCCTTTGGCGCAGACCACATCAAGGCAGCGCTGCAGCGAGGAAGGATGGCCAGAAGCTTCAAACGCCACATCGAAATAGCCTTTGTCGGCCAGATAAGGCGTGAAATCGCCCTCGGCGGCATGGATCACATCGGTCGCACCCATCTGCTGCGCCATCTCCAGCGAACGCTCGCTGATGTCGCTGCACACCACAGAGGCGGCACCGCGCGCTTTCGCTGCCGCCGCAATTAAGCAGCCAATCGGACCGACGCCGGAAATGAACACGTGTTTGCCGGTAAGATCGCCCGCCTGATACGTGGCGTGAATGCACACCGCCAGCGGCTCGGCAAACACCATCACGGTTTCATTCGCATCCTGTGGGAAAGGCACGCACTGTTTGCTGTCCACCACTTTGTATTGGGTGAAGCCGCCGTCGACATGCGGCACATACATCGCACTGCCGAAAAAGCGCATGGAGGTGCACTGGTTTTCCTGATCGCGCTGGCAATATTTGCACTCGCCGCATGGTTTGGAGGGATTGACCGCCACTTTCTGATTCGGCTTCAGGTCCGGATTATCACTTTCCACCACATGGCCAATCACTTCATGGCCCAGGATCATCGGCATTTTGACTTCGAAGCTACCGACTTTGCCTTCCTGATAGTAATGCAGGTCAGATCCACAAATGCCGCCGCGTGTAATACGCACCAGCGTGCCTGTGCCGTCCCAATTCACCTGTTGCGGTGCGACGCTGACCTGTTTTTTCCCGGTAATCACGCAGGATTGCGTTTCGATATTCATGGTTTCCCCATTTGTTGCTGTTGCAATGGGGGCTATCAAAGCGGGATCAGGGGCTAAAAACTGTGAACCAGATCACTCTAAATCATGTTACGAAATAGCTGTTACCTGGAACGTGAACTGCTCGTACAGAAGATGGAAGCGGGATCACTGTTTGCTGGGGAAAATCAAGACCCGTCTTGGGGATCAACCACAGTGAGCTATGTCATTATCGCCGCACCCTCACCCGGGATTGAGTCTGACAGGAGTTATAACTATAGAGCTAAATCATTAGCCCTCATCTTCAAGCTGTTTCAGGGTGCACAGGTCTCTTCCCGTGCCGGGCGAAGGAGTCCGAACCTTTCGCCTGCGACCTGTCGCCCTGCTTTTTTTGAGGTTTCTCACAGCCTGAACAACACGAACTTCCATCCCAACCAATTCCCGCTAGAGTTAACTCATCCGACCACTTCCTGAGACTGTGTTCATGACTGAGCATTACGCCCACCTGTTTGCCCCGCTGGATCTGGGATTTACCCAATTAAAGAATCGTTTTCTGATGGGCTCCATGCACACCGGGCTGGAAGAACACACTGATGGCGCCACACGATTAGCCGCGTTTTATGCGGAACGCGCGCGGGGAGGCGTGGCACTGATTGTGACCGGCGGCATTGCACCCAATCCACAGGGCGTGGTGGCACACGGCGGCGCCATCCTCAATCAGGAGAGCCAGTGCGACTGGCATCGCACCCTGACCGATGCGGTGCATGCAGAAGGCGGCAAAATCGCGCTGCAAATTCTGCATGCCGGGCGCTACAGCTATCAACGCGATTTGGTTGCGCCTTCAGCGTTGCAGGCACCGATTAACCCGTTCACGCCGCGTGAACTGAGCGATGGCGAGATTCGTCAGACCATTGCGGACTTTGCCCAGTGCGCCAGGTTGGCCCAGCAGGCCGGTTATGACGGCGTCGAGATCATGGGCTCCGAAGGCTATCTGATTAATCAGTTTCTGGTAGCACACACCAATCACCGCGACGATGAGTGGGGTGGCGATGTGCAGCGCCGTCGTCGCTTTGCGCTGGAGGTTACGCAGGCGGTACGTGAAGCGGTCGGCCCAGAATTTATTATCATCTTCCGTCTGTCGATGCTCGATTTGGTGAACAACGGCAGCTCACTGGAAGAGACGCTGACGCTGGCAAAGGCGCTGGAACAGCGCGGTGTGACGCTGTTCAACAGCGGTATTGGCTGGCACGAAGCGCGCATCCCGACTATCGCCACTTGCGTACCGCGTGCCGGTTTTGCGTGGGTAACGCAGCATCTGCGTGAGGCGGTGTCCGTCCCCGTTATTGCCACTAACCGTATCAATCATCCGCAGGTGGCAGAATCGCTGCTGCGCGATGGCATTGCCGATATGGTGTCGATGGCACGTCCGTTTCTTGCCGATGCAGCCTTTGTGCGCAAAGCGCAGGCCGGGCAGCCGGATGCCATCAACACCTGCATCGCCTGCAATCAGGCCTGTCTCGATCAGATCTTTGTCGGCAAAGTCACTTCCTGTCTGGTCAATCCCCGCGCCTGCCACGAAACCCTGATGCCGGTGATCCCTGCTGAGCAGCCTAAACAGATTGCGGTGGTCGGTGCTGGCCCGGCGGGCATGGCGTTCGCGCTTCAGGCGGCCGAGCGCGGGCATCAGGTTACGCTGTATGAATCGGACGCACAGATTGGCGGCCAGTTTAATATTGCGCGTCAGATTCCCGGTAAAGAGGAGTTTAGCGAGACGCTGCGCTACTTCCGTCATCAGCTGGAGGCACAGGGCGTGGCGATTCGCACCGAGCATCGCGTTAGCGCTGACGAGCTGGAAAATGTGGATGAAGTGGTGATCGCCAGCGGTATTGCGCCGCGTCAGTTGTCGATTCCCGGCATCAACCATGCCAGCGTGCTCAGCTATCTCGATGTGATTCGCGATAAAAAGCCGGTCGGCCAGCGCGTGGCGATTATCGGTGCGGGCGGCATTGGCTTTGATACCGCCGAGTTTTTGCTGCATCAAAACGCGCACGAAGATTTCTATCAGAGCTGGGGCATCGATCAGAGCCTACAGGCACGCGGCGGGTTAGTCCGTCCGCAGCCGCTGGCAGCGGATCGGCAAATCTGGCTGTTGCAGCGTAAATCAGGCAAGCCTGGAGCCGGGCTGGCGAAAACCACCGGCTGGATCCATCGCGCCAGTTTGCAGGCGCACGGCGTGCAGATGTGGGGCGACGTCGAGTATCTGAAGATTGATGATGCCGGATTGCACCTACGCCATCAGGGCGAGCCGATCACGCTGGCGGTGGATAACGTGGTGGTTTGTGCCGGGCAGGAACCATTGCGTCAGCTGGCGGATGAGCTGGCCGCACGCGGTAAAGCGGTAAAGCTGATTGGCGGAGCCGATGTGGCGCAGGAGCTGGATGCTCGCCGCGCCATCGCCCAGGCCACTGAGCTGGCGCTCAGCGTCTGATTAACGCAGTTTGACCGAACGCAGCACCACGAACTTGGCGTTAGACGCCACCAGCTCACAGTTGCCAAACAGCTTTTTCATTTTGACGTGATAACCGAGGTGGCGGTTGCCGACAATACGCAATTCGCCGCCATACTGCAGGCAACGTTTGGCATCACGCAGCATTTGCCAGGCGAGATGATCGGTCACCGCGTGCTGCTGATGGAACGGCGGATTGCACAGTACCGCATGCAGACGATCCGACGGGAAGCCACTCAGCACGTTGTTGACGCGGAACTGGCAGCGCGCCAGATCCTGCGGGCGGTTCACTTCCACATTCAGCTTGCTGGACGCCACGGCCATGTAAGATTCGTCATAGAACAGCACGTCCGCCTGCGGGTTCTGCTCCAGCGCCAATAATCCAATCACGCCGTTGCCGCAGCCAAGATCGAGGATTTCCCCTTCAATATCTGACGGCAGATGCTGCATAAAGAAACGCGCACCCACGTCCAGCGATCCGCGAGAGAACACGTTGGCGTGGTTGTGAATCTGGTAAGAGGAATCGTCCAGCGGCCACACCGTGGTTTCCGACACTTCTGGCAGCTGAGGTGCGCTGTATGTGCAGTAGATCAGACGGGATTTTTTCCACGCCAGTGAGGTTTTGCTCTCACCGAGAATGCGATCGAACAGTTGCTGCGTGGAGTTGTGGATGTCTTTGGCTTTGGCCGCGCCGAGGATCAGCGTGTCTGGCGTCACCACTTTACGCAGTGCGCGCAGTTGATGCTCCAGCAGAGCCAGCGCTTTCGGGATTTTAATCAGTACGACAGCAGGCGCAGCAGGCAGCGGCGCCAGGCTATCGATAAAGTGCACCTGATCCTCGTCCATCTCATTAAGACGCAGATTCTGTTTCGCCGCCTGCTCGCTCAGCAGCGAGTCGCTGACGTGCCACACTTCATGACCGTTCAGTCCGCAGGTCAACGCTCCAAAGCTGTCGTTGAACACCAGCACCGGTCCTTCTGGCAGTTCTTGCTGCAACAGATATTCATCGGCGGAATCCCACGCCTGTAACGGGCTTTCTTCACGCATCGGCGGGAAGCGCTGTAAGGTCAGCGTGCGATTGGTCAGTTCAAGTTGGCTCATGGAATCTCCGGCGTGGTACACTTTGCGCGATTTTCGCCCTAAAAAGGGGGCGCAGTATACTGTCTTTCGTCGGGAATCCCAATGTCATTAATCTATCTGCAGGGTTATCCTGAAAACATCCTCGAACAGGTGCAGTTGCTGATTGATAATCAGCGATTAGGCAGCTTTTTGCAGGAACGCTATCCTGACACGCACAATATTGTCAGTGACCGTGCGCTGTATGATTACACCCAGGCAATGAAAAGCCGTTATATGCGCAGCGCACCGCCGATCAGCAAAGTGATCTGGGATAACAAAATCAAGGTGATGAAACATGCGCTTGGCCTGCACACCGCCATCTCGCGCGTGCAGGGCGGCAACCTGAAAGCCAAAGCCGAGATTCGTATCTCCACCTTCTTCCGTCTGGCACCGGAACCGTTCCTGCGCATGATCGTGGTGCACGAACTGGCGCACCTGAAAGAGAAGGATCACGACAAAGCGTTCTACCAACTCTGCTGCCATATGGAACCGGATTACCACCAGCTAGAGTTTGACGCACGCCTGTGGATGACGGATCAGGCGATGCGCGGTAACGCGGCTTAAAGAAACTCCTGCGCCTTTTGAATCAAACTGGTTTTGGTCAAGGCGCCCATAAAGCGGCGCTCCTGCGGGTTGTTGAGTACCGGCAAGCGCTCCAGCGTCACCCGCGCGAATGCCTCCCAGCCTTCACGCATGCTCTGGTTCTGATAAATGCACGGGAAGTTATCGTCCATCACGCTGCTGACCGGGGAATCCAGGGTGATCTCCTGCGATAACACTTTGCGTGAGATGTCATGGATCGAGACGACCCCCAGAAACTGCCCCGCACTGTTGATCACATACACATAGCGTTCGCGCTTCAGTGAACTGACTGCCAGCGCCTGGCCTACCGACTCTTCAGGCTGCAACGCGGCGCCGGGGATGATCAGTTGGTCAACGCGCATATTATCAAAATCAAATTTGGCCTCTGAACGGCTAAAGTGATTGCTCACCACCGGATAGGTGCTGGCAGATTGCAGTCGATACACCACCATGGAGGCCAGCACTGAGGCGATCATGATCGGGAATAACAGACTGCTGTTGAGCGTCATCTCCAGCACCATCAGCATCGCCATTAACGGTGCCTGACTTACGGCCGCTAATACCGCCGCCATACCAATCGCCGCGTAAAGCAGGGTATCGCCAACCGGCAGATGAAGTGCCACGCCCATCTGCGCCAGCGCCACGCCAAGCAGCGCACCAATCAGCAGCGAAGGCGTAAACAGACCACCCACCGCGTTCGATCCCACCGACAGCGTGGTGGCCAGGGTTTTGAGCACCAGCAGGCCAATCAATCCGGCCAGCACATAGTGACCATCGATGATCTTCACGATCACTTCGTAGCCGTTGCCCAGAATATCGGTGGAGATCAATGCCAGAAAACCGACGGCTAATCCGCCAAGCCCCAGGCGTGCAGGCAATGACTTAACACGACCAAATAGCATTTTGCTGCGGGCAATCAACTTGATCAGCAACCAACCGGCTAAACCGGCCACCAAACCAATCACGATGGTCATCAACAAACTGCTGATATCCATCTGGAACAAGGCTTCGGAGAGCGGATAGAGCGCACTACGAAAGCCAAGTGACCACATGGTCATCACCGCCACCGCCGAGGCGACAATTAGCGGGATCAGCCGCTGTAGCGCCGAGATACCAAAGGCAATTTCAGCGACAAATATCGCCGAGGCCAGCGGTGCGTGGTACACCGAAGAGAGGCCAGCCGCAGCGGCCATGGCGACAATATCGCTGTTACGCATCTGCGGGAACCAGCGGCCCATCAGGCTGCCACTCAGCGCGGAGAGTTGCACCATCGGGCCCTCTTTACCAATCGAGGCACCGCTGCCAATACTGGCAATCGAGGAGAGTGCACGAAACAGCGAGGTTTTGGTCGGCACCGCATCCAGGCGCGCGTTGATCACTTCGAGGTAATCGGTTTTGACCGTTTCCTGTTTCTCTATCGCCACCGCATAGCGCAGGAAGAACCCCGCCAGTACGCCGCCCGCGCCCACCAGCAGCGGCCAGAAAATCCACGGCCAGACGTGCATCGCCACGGTGATTTCGCTGTCGCTGTTAAACAGCAGGCGGTTAATCAGATCAATCACGCCGCGAAAGGCTAAGGTCACCAGCGACGCGACGAATCCCACGGGGATAGCAATCAGCAGTGTGGTCCAGTTCAATGCATGTTTACTTCCACTCACCCGCGCGTCCCCGCTAGCTGGTTAAAAAAATGTGCCGCATCATCATATTGGAATGCGGATCGCATGATCAAATTTCGTCTGACGAACCACCCGCTGAACATGCTACTCTGCCGCTTTACTGTTGCAGGAGAGCAAGCCCGTGATTCGTTTTGCCATTGTGGGAACCAACTGGATAACCCGCCAGTTTATCGACGCCGCGCATGAGACCGGTAAAATGAAGTTAAGCGGTGTCTATTCGCGTCAGCAGTCGCAAGCTGATGCCTTTATCGCTGACTATCCCTGTAAACTCACTTTTACTTCACTCGACGATTTGGCGGCCAGTCCGGAAATCGATGCGGTGTACATCGCCAGCCCGAACGCACTCCACGCTGAGCAAGCGATGCTGTTCATGTCGCACGGCAAACATGTGATTTGCGAAAAGCCGATGGCGTCAAACCTGCGTGAAGCCGAAGCGATGATTGCCTGCGCACGCCAGCATCAGGTGGTGCTGTTTGAAGCGTTTAAAACCGCCAGCCTGCCGACGTTCCTGCAACTGCAGAACACCCTGCCGCAACTTGGCAAGCTGCGCAAAGCGTTGATCAATTACTGCCAGTATTCATCACGCTATCAGCGTTATCTTGACGGTGAAAATCCCAATACCTTTAATCCGCGCTGGTCGAACGGCTCGATAATGGACATTGGCTTTTACTGTCTGGCCGCTGCCGTCACATTGTGGGGTGAGCCGCAGCAGGTGCAAGCGCAGGCTACGCTGCTGGAGAGTGGCGTCGATGCGCACGGTGTGGTGGTGCTAGGCTACGGCGATTTTGATGTCACGCTGCTGCACTCTAAGGTCAGCGATTCACTGATCCCGAGCGAAATTCAGGGTGAGGCCGGTTGCCTGGTGATTGAGAAAATCTCTGAATGCCAGCAGTTGCGCTTTATCCCGCGCGGTGGTGAGAGTCAGAATCTGACACAGCCGCAGCACATTAACACCATGCTGTATGAAGCCGAGACCTTTGCCCAACTGGTTGAGCAGCGTCAGGTCGAGCACCCGGCTCTTGAAACCTCGCGTATCACGGCAAAACTGTTGACGGAGATCCGCCGCCAGACTGGCGTGGTATTCCCGGCAGACCAGGCTTAAATGTAAATATTGCAGAATATTTCAAACTCCCCATTGAATACCTCAGCGGTTGGACGTATCTTGGCCACTGCAAAGGGGAGTAACTTGTAAGCTGATTGATCGTCATTACGATGCTGAACGCATCCGGTCATCAGGCAACCCGGAATCTATTCTGAGTTGTAAGTGAGACCTTGCCGGAAGGCGAGGTTTGCTTGCAGCTTGATCAAAGCGGCCAACGTCTTCTGACTTAGCCGCTTTTTTATTTTTCGGACAGGATTACAACTATGCACACTGTAGGCACACCGTTACTCTGGGGCAGCTTCGCTGTTGTTGTGCTCATCATGCTGGCGATCGACCTCTTCTTACAGGGACGTCGCGGCGCGCAAACCATGTCATTTAAGCAGGCAGCCGTTTGGTCGCTGGTGTGGATCTCCGTCTCCCTGCTGTTCAGCGCCGCTTTCTGGTGGTACCTCGAAGGCACCGCCGGCCGAGAAGTAGCGACCGCACAAACCCTCGCCTTCCTCACCGGCTACGTGCTGGAAAAAGCGCTGGCGGTGGATAACGTCTTCGTCTGGCTGATGCTGTTCAGCTACTTCGCTATTCCGGCAAACCTGCAACGCCGCGTGCTGGTGTATGGCGTGCTGGGCGCGATCGTATTGCGTACCATCATGATCTTCGCCGGTAGCTATCTGGTGACGCAGTTCAGCTGGATCCTCTATGTGTTCGGGGCTTTCCTGCTGTTCACCGGCCTGAAAATGGCGTTTGCCAAAGAGGGCGATGACGCGGCGGTCGGCGACAAACCGGTGGTGCGCTGGCTGCGCAAACATCTGCGCATGACCGATAATCTCGAAGGCGAGAAATTCTTCACCCGCAAAAATGGTGTGCTGTTTGCCACCCCGCTGCTGCTGGTGCTGATCATGGTGGAGCTGAGTGATGTGATCTTCGCGGTTGACAGTATCCCGGCGATCTTCGCGGTGACGACCGATCCCTTCATCGTCCTGACCTCAAACCTGTTTGCGATTCTCGGCCTGCGCGCCATGTATTTCCTGCTGGCGAACGTGGCAGAACGCTTCTCGATGCTGAAATATGGCCTGGCGATTGTGCTGGTGTTTATCGGTATCAAGATGCTGATCGTCGAGTTCTACCATATCCCGGTGGGCATCTCACTGTCGGTAGTGGGCGTGATTTTGGGCGGTACGCTGCTGATCAACGCCTGGGTGAACCACAGAAACGACCAGAAGCGCATCTCGCCATAATCTTCTGCAGGGGCGGTAATCGCCCCTGCTTTGTTTCGCCAGCTGCAAATTTCACCTTTCATAGCTCTGTCACATTTCACATCGTCAGCAGATCAAAAAACCGATCTGCGCCGCACGCACAGAATTATCTCTTTCCTCACCAGGACTTTTCCTTATACTCCGCCGGGCAAACCGTTTGGCGCGGAGGAACCGCGCACAACACTCATACCGCTATAAAAAGACCGAACTATGCTAAATAACTTTATTGGACGTCTGGGCGCGCTGTTCGCAGGAAGCCTGGTAAAACAAATCATGATTGGCCTGATTGCCGGTGTGGCGCTGGCGTGGTTCTCACGTGATGCCGCTCTGGCCGTAGGTCTGCTGGGTGAACTGTTCGTTCGCGCCCTGAAGGCGGTGGCCCCGCTGCTGGTGTTGGTTTTGGTGATTTCTTCGATTGCTAATCATCAACAAGGGCAGAAAACCAACATCCGCCCCATCATCATGCTCTATCTGTTGAGCACCTTCTTTGCCGCTGTGGTTGCGGTCACCTTGAGCCATCTGTTCCCGCAAACGCTGTCAATGAAAGTGGGCGCAACCGAAATTTCACCGCCGTCTGGCATTACCGAAGTGCTGCACGGTCTGTTGATGAGCATGGTGGCTAACCCGATCGAAGCGTTACTCAACGCCAACTACATCGGCATTCTGGTGTGGGCCATCGGCCTCGGTCTGGCCTTCCGCCATGCCAGCCCAAGCAGCAAGGCGTTTCTTACCGATGCTTCGCATGCGGCGACGTGGGTGGTGCGTTGCGTGATTCGCTGTGCGCCGCTGGGGATTTTTGGTCTGGTGGCTTCGATTCTGGCCTCAACCGGCTTCGGTGCGCTGGAGGAGTACGCAACGCTGCTGGCTCTGCTGCTGGGATGCATGGCCATCATGGCGTTGATTGTGAATCCGATTCTGGTGTTCCAAAAGATTCGTCGTAACCCTTACCCGCTGGTGTTTACCTGCATCCGCGAAAGTGGCGTGACCGCTTTCTTTACCCGCAGTTCTGCAGCAAACATTCCGGTGAATATGGCAATCGCTAAACGCCTGAATCTTGATGAAGATACTTATTCTGTCTCCATTCCACTTGGCGCGACGATCAGTATGGCGGGCGCGTCGACCACCATCACGGTGCTGACGCTGGCGGCGGTGCATACGCTGGGCATCTCCGTGGATGTGCCGACAGCAATCCTGCTGAGTTTTGTGGCTTCGATTTGTGCCTGTGGCGCTTCGGGTGTGGCCGGCGGTTCGCTGCTGTTGATTCCGGTCGCCTGTAACATGTTCGGGATTCCGAATGACCTGGCAATGCAGGTGGTGGCTATCGGCTTTATCATCAGCGTATTGCAGGATTCCGCCGAGACGGCACTGAACTCCTCAACCGATATTCTGTTTACTGCGGCGGTGTGCCAGGCGGAAGCCGAGCGCGAACCGCGCACGGTGTCTGAAGCAGAGTAAACTGAGATTGACCAGGGCGGCATAAATGCCGCCCCTACAACAATCTGGCACAGCTTTATAAGGTGCGCATTTGCCGCCCCCCCACGACAATCTGGCACGGCTTTGT